>NZ_CP088274.1:242500-397619 GCF_020731415.2 Phyllobacterium sp. T1293
CCGTATTCGCGCAGATTGCCCTTCATCGGCGATCCGTCCGTTTTAGCTTCGGTCTTAGCCGGGGCCGCCGTGTTTTCTATAGTCATGATGCTTTCCCTTCAGCACGAATAATGGCGCGCATGATTTTGTCCTGGCTCGCTTCTTTAGCGGGCATTTCACCGACGATCCGGCCCTGGTTCATCACATAAATCCGATCACAGACGCCGAGCAGCTCTGGCATTTCCGATGAGATCATCAGGACACTTTTGCCTTCACTCACCAACTGGTTGATGATCGAATAAATCTCATATTTTGCGCCGACATCAATACCGCGCGTTGGCTCATCGAGTATCAAGAGATCAGGGTTGGCAAACAACCACTTTGACAGGACGACCTTCTGCTGGTTGCCACCGGAAAGATTGCCGGTTTTCTGGTAGATGCTGGATGAACGGATATTGGTCTTGCGACGGTATTCATTGGCCACTTTCAATTCGGCCATATCATCCAGCACTCCGCCATGGGATACGCCTTCGAGATTGACGATCGTCGTATTGTGCTTGATGTGGTCAATCAGATTAAGGCCATAGGTCTTGCGATCTTCTGTGACATAGGCAATGCCGTTATCAACAGCCTTACCGATGGTCGAGACATCGACCTTCTTGCCATTGATGAAAACCTCGCCGCTGATCTTGCGGCCATAGGCCTTGCCAAAGACACTCATGGCAAATTCCGTTCGCCCTGCCCCCATCAGCCCGGCGATACCGACAACCTCGCCCTTGCGGACGTTCAGATTAATGCCATTGATGACAGTTCTGTCACTGTGAACGTGATGATGAACAACCCAGTTCTTCACTTCAAAAACGACTTCGCCAATATTCGGCTCGCGTTGCGGGAAGCGATCGGCGAGTTGACGACCGACCATGGACGTCACAATCCGATCTTCGGAAATTGCCTCCTTGTCGAGCGTTTCAATGGTCGCCCCATCACGCAGGACCGTGATGCGATCGGCAACTTTGCCAACTTCGTTGAGCTTATGGGAAATCAAGATCGATGAAATGCCCTGGGCTTTGAACTCGAGAAGAAGCTCAAGCAATGCATCACTGTCTTTCTCGTTAAGGCTTGCTGTCGGCTCATCGAGGATGAGAAGCTCGACCTCTTTCGACAATGCCTTGGCAATCTCCACCAACTGCTGTTTGCCGACACCGAGATTGGTGATCAAGGTTTGCGGATCTTCCTTCAGGCCAACTTTGGCCAGAAGTTCGCGCGTGCGGGTTTCCGCAACATGCCAATCGATGATCCCGAACCGTGCTGGCTCATTGCCCAGAAAGATATTCTCGGCAATTGACAGGAGAGGAACCAGTGCCAGCTCCTGATGAATGATAATAATGCCCTTTTCTTCGCTGTCACTAATATCGCGAAAATGCTGCTCTTCCCCGTTATAGTGAATCTCGCCTTCATAGCTGCCATGCGGATAGACCCCGCTCAGCACTTTCATCAGGGTTGATTTTCCGGCGCCATTCTCGCCAACAAGCGCGTGAATTTCACCCTTGCGCACGTTGAGATTGACATTGTCGAGCGCTTTCACCCCCGGAAAGGTCTTGGTGATACCGCGCATTTCGAGGATGGTTTCCATCGGGACCCTCATCGACGCCTCATGGCGTTTCTCTTTGCAATTTATAAAAGGCGCCGCAGTTTGGTACTACCGGAATGTTCATCCGCAGGGGCCTTGTCGATACAAACAAACCCTGCGCGATCAGGCGCAGGGTTTGCCAGGCTTAAGCGGCCTACTTGATCTGTGCTTCGGTATAATAACCGCCACCGATCAGGATTTCTTTCCAGTTGGTCTTGTCCACTTCAACCGGCTTCAGAAGATAGGACGGAACAATCTTGACACCGTTATTGTAGGTTTTGGTGTCATTGATTTCAGGCTGTTCACCCTTCAGCACCTTGTCGATGAGATTGGATGTAACCTTCGCCAGTTCGCGTGTATCCTTGTAGATCGTCGAGTACTGCTCGCCTGCGATGATCGACTTCACCGAAGGAACTTCCGCATCCTGTCCTGAAACGAACGGGAATGGCTGGTCCTTTGTTCCGTATCCGACGCCACGCAGCGATGACAGGATGCCGATCGACAGACCGTCATAGGGTGACAGAACCGCATTGACCTTCTTGTCCGTATAATAGGCGGAAAGAAGGTTATCCATCCGGGACTGAGCCACAGCACCGTCCCAACGCAAGGTACCAACCTTGTCCATGCCGGTCTGGCCGGATTGGACAACGAGCTTGCCGCTGTCAATCAAAGGCTGAAGCACGGACATTGCACCATTATAAAAGAAGAACGCATTGTTGTCGTCAGGCGAACCACCGAAAAGCTCGATATTGAATGGTCCCTTTGCCTCGGGAAGGCCAAGAGCCTTCACGAGTGATCCGGCCTGCAGAACGCCAACCTGGAAATTGTCGAATGTCGTATAATAGTCGACATTGCCGGAATCGCGGATGAGACGATCATAGGAAATGACCTTGATATTCGCATCATGGGCCTGCTGCAGCACATTGGACAGCGTGGTGCCGTCAATTGCTGCAATGACCAGAACTTTTACACCTTTGGTGACCATGTTCTCGATCTGAGCAAGCTGGTTTGGAATGTCATCTTCTGCATATTGCAGGTCAGTGGTGTAGCCGCGTTCTTTCAGCGCCTTCACCATATTGTCTCCGTCAGCAATCCAGCGTGCGGAGGATTTCGTTGGCATCGAAATACCAACCGAGCCCTTGTCCTGGGCAAACCCTTGCGTACCCATCGCGCAAAGCGCGATCAGGCCTGCAGCAACTACTTTAAGCATTTTCACTGGTATCCTCCCAATTTCCCTAATGGACGCAACGTTATTCGAGCATGTTTTCCGGGCGGAATCTTTTTTGCTTATGCCGCCAGCTCCTCCCAGAGCACGATCCTTACAACACTTAACTGAAAAGTATGACTTTTGGAATAGCTCTTTCAAGGCGAGCTGAAAAGTCTTTTTCCAGTGATTGGCGACACAGCTAAAACGCCATTTTCCACCGTTTACATCGATATAATATTATTATACTATTTTTCGAAATTATTGGCAAAAGGTCAAGAATGAAGTGAAGTTACCTGCTTCACTCGATGTTTCCCGGGAGGATAGACGTGAATCTGGTTCAGTTGCTCAATGCCAATGGAAAGAGGCAGGTTGCCGCGCGCGTAGATGGCGCATTCCGGCACGTAAAGCGGACGAAATCCATTCTGGAGTTGGCTCACGCCGCAATCGAAGCGAAATCCAGTCTTGCCAAGATCGTTGAAGAACGCGGACTGGGCAAGGTGCTCGACGTTGAGGCTGCCTATGCCGAAGGACGCCTGCTTTCACCCATTGATACGCACGATCCAGCGCACATCCATTTGACCGGAACAGGTCTCACGCATCTTGGCTCGGCTGCAACGCGCGATGCCATGCATCGCAAGATCGACGACGCCAAGGAAGAGGCCCTGACGGACTCGATGAAGATGTTCCGCATGGGCCTTGAAGGCGGCAAACCCAAAAAAGGTCAGACCGGTGTGCAGCCTGAATGGTTCTACAAGGGTAATGGTACAGTGCTCGCAGGTCCCGGCCAACCGCTTTTATCTCCAGCCTTTGCTGAGGATGCCGGGGAAGAACCTGAGATTGCCGGTGTTTATGTTATCGGTCCTGACGGCTCGCCTTTTCGCATTGGCTTTGCGCTGGCAAATGAATTCTCCGATCATGTCACCGAACGCGTCAATTATCTCTTTCTCGCCCATTCCAAACTACGTCCCTGCTCGCTGGGACCGGAATTGATTGTGGGTGATTTGCCTGCAGATATCCGTGGCAGTTCGCGTATTCTACGCAAGGGTAAGGTGATCTGGGAAAAGCCATTTCTATCGGGTGAAGACAACATGTCCCACACAATAGCCAATCTCGAGCATCATCATTTCAAATACTCGCTATTCCGGCAGCCCGGCGATGTCCATGTCCACATGTTCGGGACCGCTACACTGTCTTTCGCCGATGGTATCAAGGCGGAGAATGGCGATGTTTTTGAAATCGAAGCGCCCGCGTTTGGTTTGCCTTTACGCAATCCGCTGAAGGTGGAAAAGCCAGTCAAGGTAAAGGTGACAACACTTTAAGCGATCAAGCTGCCAGCCAGTTTCCCTTTTTACCATCGTAACAATGGTGTCAGCTATGACAAATACATCACCCGTTTTCGCGCGCTATCCCGGCCTTGTCGACAAGCCCGTCTTTGTATCAGGCGGCGCAACAGGAATTGGCGAGATGATTGTGCGTGCCTTTGCGGCGGAAGGTGCCAAGGTGGGATTTGTCGATCTTGCCGAGGCGGAAGGTAAGACGCTGGCGGAGGAGCTGAACACATACGGAGGCAAGGTAACGTTTCGTGCTGTCGACATTACGAATATCAGCGCCTACCAAAAGATCATCCGGGAAATCGAGGAGATGCAGGGCGCTGCAACCGTGCTTATCAACAATGCGGCCAACGATACACGGCATGACTGGCGCGAGGTAACACCGGATTATTTCGACCAGCGTATTGCTGTAAACCTGCGCCATATGTTCTTCGCCATTCAGGCAGTTGCACCCGCAATGATCAAGTCTGGTGGTGGTTCGATCATCAATTTCGGCTCCGTGGGCTGGATGATGGCCTCCGGCGGATATCCCGGTTATGCCTCAGCCAAGTCGGCCGTCCACGGCATGACCCGCTCCTTCGCCCGTGACTTGGGCAAGCACGGTATCCGGGTCAATACGTTGGTGCCAGGCTGGGTGATGACCAGGCGTCAGCTTGATCTATGGGTTGACGATGCAGCGAATGAATTGATCGACCGCAGCCAGTGTCTTGCCGGGCGCCTCCTGCCTGAAGACATAGCCCGCATGGCTCTCTTCCTTGCCTCAGATGATTCGAAAATGTGCTCGGCGCAGAATTTTATCGTCGATGGTGGCTGGGTCTGATCTCAGATTAATCCGGGCTTGAAGCAGCAAGTACACGCTCGGCACCATCCTGAATGACGCCGCGCATGGCTTCTTTGGCAGCCACAACATTCCGGTCCCTGATGGCGTCGGCTATGGCTTTGTGCCGCGCAACGGAATGCATGTGGCGTTCGGAATTTGGTATGGGGGAGCTGATCGTGAACGTTGTCACCAGAGCCACTTCGATCAGGGCGCTGATGGACCGCATGAACGGATTGCCGGAGGCTTCAGCAATGGCAATATGAAACTGCAGATCACTATGAACAAAATGAGCAGGCGTTTCCCGTGCGCTGCCCATTTCATCAACCCATTCGTAGAGTTTTTGGAGCTGTGCATCGGTTCGCCGTAAACAGGCAAGACCGGCGGCCTCGGGCTCCAGCGCCAACCGCATTTCGACAATGCTGGACAAAAAATTGGCACTGGCTCCAGCTTCGAAATGCCAGACAAGAATATCTGGGTCAAAGAGGTTCCAGTTCGACCGCTCCAATACCCGTGTGCCAATCTTGGCCTTGGGTTGAATGAGCCCTTTCGCCGCCAATGTTTTTAACGCCTCGCGCAGGACAGTTCTGGATACGCCAAAGCGTTCAAGCAGTTCCGCATCTCCCGGCAGAATGCTGTTTTCGGGATAGGAACCATTGACGATCCGCAGGCCAAGATCACGCATGACATGTCCGTGATGCGTGCGCGAATGGCCCGCAGTGCGAAAATCATAATTGCTGAGTTTGTTTTCTACCAAGTGTATCCCTGCGACTGGTGGTTGCTTCTCATTGCAGAAGCAAATATTGGTCAATCCACTCAATATGCGGACGCAATCTACTTCGCCAGTCCCTCCCTTCACATCATTTATAATATTATATGATCAATAACAATTCTCATTATTAACTAGCCACGCTCCGGCTGGCCTTATGGCAGATTCTGTATTCCGGATAGGGTACTGCTTAATTGCCCCCCACTGCGCATATCGCGGCGAAAATCTGATGGAGACATGCCTGCGATATTACGGAAGGATTTGTTGAAGGCGCTGAGCGAGCCAAACCCGCTATCCATCGCGACC
This sequence comes from Phyllobacterium sp. T1293, assembly GCF_020731415.2. NCBI lineage: Bacteria > Pseudomonadati > Pseudomonadota > Alphaproteobacteria > Hyphomicrobiales > Phyllobacteriaceae > Phyllobacterium > Phyllobacterium meliloti. The sequence continues at coordinate 248,540 of NZ_CP088274.1, forward strand.
TGCAGGACATTCGCCCCGTCCCGTAGCAGCATCGCCTGTGCATAGGACAGCCGCAGCAAACTGACATAATTGTTCAGTGTCATCCCGGTAGATTTTTTGAAAACATTCATTGCATATTTGGGATGAACGCCCGCCGAAGTGGCAATATCGACTGAGTCAATATCGTGCATGAAGTTACCCGCAATGAAATCACACATCCTCGCGACCACGCGGGACGACTGCTGGCTCGACTGTTCGCCAGAAGAATGCGCCCGGCAATCCGGCAACATCTTATATGGTTCGAACCCGACACGTTCGATCCGCAGTAATAATTCATTGACCGCATGTTCCGCCTTCACAGGATCGCCTGACCGGGCATAGCTATACCAACGCGCAAAATTCTCCTTGTCTGCAGCGTCGGTCGCAGATGTCACCAATGTTGCTCCCTGCATCAATTGGCTGGGAACGCTTTCCGGCAAACGCATACGAAAGAAATGCACGAGGGGCAGGTGCGCACCTGCATAAATTGAATCGTCAGATGAATCATCCATCTGGTGAGGCTGACCACCCCAGAACAGGCACATATCCCCCGCATTAAGTTGGATTGCGTGATCATTCATCCGATAATGTACTGAGCCGCGTATTATATAATTGATTTCGACCTGTGCATGCCAATGGGGCATGGCCATAACAGGCGGGTGATTGTGAAACATTTGCAGAGCCGTCGGCAGGCCTTCGACACTGCTCGCGCCCGGCTGATAGATCGGCCTGTCTCCCATCTTACTTTCCGCCCAATTCATATTCCCTTTATGGGAGACACACGCTCCCTTGTCGCTAGTGTAGCCATGTTCGCAAAGAACGGGCAATTGAAAAGGGAGGATTTTCAATGGGCTGTAAATTTCTTGGCGCGACGGCACTTGTCGCAGCATGGGCTTTGGGTTCTGCACCGGCACTGGCCCAGCCTACCGAAATCACCATCTGGAGCTGGAATGTTGCGGCGTCTTCGCTGAAGTCAACAGTCGAGGGCTTCAACAAGCAGTTTCCTGACATAAAGGTGAATGTACAGGATCTGGGTAATCAGCAGGTCTTCGACAAGACGCTTGCGGCATGCGCTGCGGGCGGCGACGGTTTGCCCGATATCGTGACAATCGAGAACTTCGAGGCCGAGATTTTCTGGAACCGTTTTCCCGATTGTTTCGCCAATCTGAAGGATCTTGGTTACACCAGTGAAATTCAGTCCAAATTCCCGGAATTCAAGCGCACTGAACTTGAGGTCGGCGATGTTGCCTATGCCATGCCATGGGACTCCGGCCCTGTTGCCGTTTTCTACCGGCGTGACTTTTACGAGAAGGCAGGCATTGACCCTAAAAGCGTAAAATCATGGGATGATTTCATAGCTGCCGGCAAGAAAATCGCAGCCGCCAATCCGGGCGTTGTCATGGCGCAGGCAGATTTCAATGGTGACAGCGAATGGTTCCGCATGATCTCCAATGAACAGGGGTGCGGATACTTTTCAACCGATGGCCAGACCATCACGATCAACCAACCCGCGTGCGTTGCCACGCTGGATAAGATCAAGCAGATGAAAGATGCCGGAACCCTGACGGCAGCCAATTGGGACGAAAAGGTACAATCCAACACAGCGGGTACCGTCGCCAGTCAGGTTTATGGTGGCTGGTATGAAGGTACTGTCCGCACCAATTCCCCCAAACTTGCGGGCAAATGGGGCGTCTATCTTATGCCAAGTCTCACCGCCGATGGCCCGCATGCGGCCAATCTTGGTGGCTCGTCACTGGCAATCAGCAACGGCTCCCAGCACAAGGAAGCGGCCTGGACCTATCTGAATTACGCACTTGGTACAGATGAAGGGCAGATCGCGATGCTCAAGAGTTTCGGTCTGGTGCCATCGCTTCTCAGTGCGGAGAAGCAACCCTTCGTTTCCGAGCCACAGCCCTATTGGGATGGTCAGGCTGTTTGGGCTGACATTCTCGGCACATTGCCAAAGGTCGTGGCAAGCCGTGGCACTGCATTCCAGAGCGACGCAGATGGTATCTACAAGGCGACTCAAACCAAATATTTCGCCGGAGGATATCCAGACGCCAAAGCGGCACTCGACGACGCGGCAAACCAGATCGCATCGGCAACAGGACTGCCAATCGCTCAATAAGCTCAATGCCGGATACGCATGGGAGCGCCTATCCGGCATTCAGGTGGAAGACCTGACTGGCTTGATCGTCGTGGAGGATAATTGATGCAACTGCGCAACCGGGCCGCCTATGGGTTTCTCGCCCCCTACCTTCTGATCTTCGCGGCGTTCTGGATATGGCCGATCATCAGCTCGTTTCTGATGTCGTTCCAGAATACCCGCGTGAACCCGTGGGTTTTCAGCTTCGGCGCCAATTGGGGCCGGCTCTTTAACGACCCGGCATTCTACAATGCGCTGAAGAATACCATGATCATCCTGATCATTCAGGTTCCGGTGATGATCACGCTGGCGACAGTTATGGCTGTGCTGCTCAATTCCCCGCTTTTGAAAGCGCGCGGCCTTTTCCGCTTTGCATTTTTTGCACCTGTCGTGGTTGGCGAGGTTGCCTATGCTGCCGTGTTTCGCCTCATGTTCAATCTTGATTTCGGCATCATCAACAAGTTGCTGAACAGCATTGGCGTGGCATCGATATCGTGGTTTGCTGAAGCTCCGGCAGCCATGGCGCTGCTGATCATTGCCGTGACCTGGCGATGGGCTGGATATAACGCAATCATCATTCTGGCCGGGCTTCAATCCATTCCCGGTGATGTTTACGAGGCGGCAACGCTGGATCGCGTCAGCAAAATCAGGCAATTCATCTACATCACGTTGCCGCTTCTCAAACCGATTATCCTTTTCTGTGTGATCCTGTCGATCATCGGGTCGATGCAGCTTTTTACCGAACCATTTCTGATTACCAATCGTGGCGGACCCGGGGGCGGAACGGAAACTCTTGGTCTGTTCCTGTACCGGCAAGGCTTTACCTCGCTCAACTTCGGTTACGCCTCAGCCATCGCCTACACCATGGCGGCACTGGCAATCCTGATTTCACTGCTCAATCTCTGGGTCGGGAGGGACGAGAAATGAGTTCCCAATCACGATCAACGCTCATCCGGTCGCTGTCCCTGCACGCCGTTCTGATCCCATTGGCGATTATCTGGCTGTTTCCGCTGTGGATGATGTTCGTCTTCGCGACCATGCCGGATTACGGCATTTTCAGCCCGCAGATCGAACTCATGCCATCAACCCATTTTTTCGAGAACCTAAGCAACCTGCAGGCGGACACGGATTTCATCCGGGCATTGATGATTTCGATCAGCGTTGCGATTGTTTACACCATCCTGTCGGTTCTACTCACCTCAATGGCTGGCTGGGCGCTGGCGCGTTACCATTTCATTGGTAAGTCGCTCGTCGTCGCGATTATCCTCGGCACAATTACCCTTCCCTATTTTGTTGTGGTGATCCCGCAATTCATCATGGTGGCGCGTGAGTTCAAGATGGCCAACACATGGATCGCGCTCATCGTACCGCCGCTCTTTAATTCGCTTGGCGTTCTGTTCATGCGGCAGGCGTTTTCGATGATGCCCACCGAACTCTTCGATGCAGCACGGGTCGAAGGCGTCAAGGAATGGCAGATATTCTTGCGTATTGCCCTGCCGCTTACACGGCCAACCATGGCGGCGTTGGCAATCATTCTCTTTCTCGCTTCCTGGAACAGCTACCTCTGGCCACTGCTGATCAATTCACGGCCCGGCATGCTGACCGCTCCTGTTGCGCTGGGAACATTGATCGGCCTCACAAAGGTATCGTGGGGTGGGATCATGGCAGGCGCTGTGATGCTCACCGCACCCATCCTCGTCATTTTCATTCTGTTGCAGCGTCACTTCATCGCCGGCATCGCCGCTGGCGCAATCAAATAGGGAACCGCCGCATGGCTGAACTTTCACTCAAGAATGTCATCAAACGCTTCGGCTCCTACGAGATCATCCGCAATGCCAGCCTTGATGTGGCCGATGGTGAATTCGTGGTTTTTGTCGGCCCATCCGGTTGTGGCAAATCCACCCTGCTCCGGATGATTGCCGGACTTGAGCACATAACCGACGGCGAAATTCACATTGGCGATAAACTCGTCAATGACGTCGAGCCGGCCGATCGAGGCATCGCCATGGTGTTCCAGTCCTATGCTCTTTATCCGCACATGACTGTCGAAGAAAATCTGGCATTCGGCCTGCGCATGACCGGCAATCCGAAAGCCGATACGGATCGCCGGGTTCAGCGCGTGGCGGATATTCTGCAGATCAAGGAACTCATGCGGCGCCGTCCGAAACAACTTTCGGGCGGGCAGCGTCAGCGCGTTGCCATCGGCCGCGCCATCGTGCGCGAGCCGCAGGTTTTCCTGTTTGACGAACCTCTTTCCAATCTTGATGCGGAACTGCGGGTCCAGATGCGCGTCGAGATTTCCCGGCTGCACAAGGAGCTGGGTACAACCATGATTTATGTCACCCATGACCAGACAGAAGCCATGACCCTCGCTGACAAGATCGTGGTGCTTCGAGGCGGCAATATCGAACAGATCGGCGCACCGCTTGATCTCTATGACAATCCAGCCAACCAGTTTGTTGCCGGTTTTGTCGGCTCTCCCAAGATGAACTTCATGAGTACAGAGGTTGTTGCTGCAGATCGCGCAAGCGTCACCATTGCGCTCTTGAATCAGGGCAAGGTCCAACTCACCCTGCCCATAAAAAACACGCCGCCTGCTCTTGGCGAACGGGTCACGCTGGGCGTGCGTCCAGAGCATTTCGCCAAAGCAGGCCACGGTGATGCAGACCTTACAATCACAGTGGATGTTGCCGAACACCTCGGTAACACCAGTTACATCTACGCCAATGTTGCGGGCGGCGAACAGCTGATCATCGAACGTGAAGAATCCCGCACGGAACTCAAGACTGACACACTGACCGTCGCCATCAAATCCAGCCATGCCCTGTTGTTCGACAATGCAGGAAACAGACTTCGATAAACCGACCTTCGACCTTATGGCCACGTTCCCGGTGGCCGCAATCAATCCAAAGAGGACATAGCATGACTGACACACCATCGATCCGTTGGGGCATTATCGGCCCCGGCACAATTGCCCGCACCTTTGCTGACGGCGTTGCCCATTCCACGACAGGCAAGCTCGTCGCCATTGCTTCGCGCAATCCGGATAAGCCGGAACTGGCACATCATTTTCCCGGCGCGCGCATTGTCAACGGCTATGACGCCCTGCTTACTGACCCTGAGATTGACGCCATTTATGTCTCAACGCCCCATACCGGACATGCCGAGTGGGCAATCAAGGCCATTCGCGCGGGAAAACATGTGCTGGTGGAAAAGCCGATTGCCCTTAGTGCTTACGATGCCGATGCGATCTTCCACGAAGCCCGCAAATCAGGCGTCTTCGCAGGTGAAGCATTCATGTATCGCGTTCACCCGCAAACCATCAAGCTCATCGAACTGGTCAAAAGCGGAACCATCGGCGATGTGCGTATTATCAGGTCAAGCTTCGGCTTTAACATGGGCAGCGTCAAACCCGAACACCGCCTGTTTGCCAATGAGACGGCAGGCGGCGGTATCCTCGATGTCGGCTGCTATCCCGTATCGATGACACGATTGATCGCAGGCAGTGTTGAAGGCAAGCCGTTCCTTGATCCTGAATTCGTATCGGGCGTTGGTCATCTCGGCGAAACCGGCGTTGATCAATGGGCGTCTGCTCTGTTGAAATTTCCGAACGGAATTATTGCTGAAGTATCCTGCTCAATCATGGCAGATCAGGATAATACCCTGCGCATCATCGGCTCAACAGGCCGTATCGAGGTCAAGGATTTCTGGTACGCATCGGGACAACAGGGCGGCGTCGGCAAGATCGAGATTCACCGGCACAACAAACCGCAAGAAACAATCGAATTTGAGGAGAGCCGTTGGCTCTATTCCTTCGAAGTGGACGCAGCAGGCGAAGCCATCCATCAGAAGCGGCAGGAATTTGCCGCGCCTGGCATGAGCTGGGCTGACTCTATCGGCAATTTGCGGGTGCTGGATCAGTGGCGTGCCGCGATAGGGCTTGAATACAGCATCGAGACCGCCGCAAAGCGGACGACGACGATTTCCGGCGCCAAGCCAGTGCCGGGCAAGAACGTACCAAAGCGGGCGATCCCCGGTCTTGCAAAGCACGCTTCATCCGTCGCGCTCGGCTTTGAATTCTTTCCAAACTTCGCTGCTGCTTCCCTGACACTCGATGCCTATTACGAGGCGGGCGGCAATCTGTTCGACACGGCCTATATCTATGCAAACGGGAAAACCGAAGAGATATTCGGTGATTGGCATACAAGCCGTAATGTTCCGCGTGAGGATGTGGTCCTGATTGGCAAGGGGGTCCACTCACCGCTTTGCTACCCTGACGTCATCGCCAAGCAGCTCTCACGATCGCTGGAGCGCTTGAAAACCGATTATGTCGACCTCTATTTCATGCATCGTGATAATCCTGACATCCCCGTGGGTGAATTCGTTGACGCAATGGATGCTGAAGTCAAAGCTGGTCGCATTCGCGGTCCATTTGGCGGATCAAACTGGACACGGGAGCGGATGGACGAGGCCATTGCTTACGCCGAAAAGAACGGCAAGACAAAGCCCGGCGCCCTATCGAATAATTTCTCACTGGCTGAGATGCTGGACCCAATCTGGGCGGGTTGCGTTGCCGCCTCTGACGATGCATGGAAAACATGGCTCAATAAAAAGCAAATGCCCAACTTCGCATGGTCCAGTCAGGGCCGCGGCTTCTTCACGAATCGCGCCGGTCGCGACAAGCGGGATGATGAAGAATTGGTACGGGTCTGGTATTCGGAGAAGAATTTCGGACGTCGTGACCGGGCGATCGAGCTTGCAGGGAAACTTGGCCGCAATCCCATTCATATAGCTCTGGCCTATGTGCTGGCCCAACCCTCTCCCGTCATTCCGCTGATCGGACCACGCACACTTGGTGAGCTTGAGGACAGCCTCTCGGCACTCAACATCAATCTTACGCCAGATCAGGTGAAATGGCTGGAAGGCTAGGCTTGGATGTGGCAAGCAGGGATACTGGTTTGGCGAGGATGTAGTGATGAAGTATTCGGCATGTATCGAGTGGTTGTTTGCTGAAGAGTCGCCTGATTTCGCCAACCGTATCCGCTTGGCCAAGGAGGCCGGTCTGGGTGCGGTCGAGTTCTGGAAATGGACCGAAAAGGACATTCCTGCTGTCGAAAAAGCGTTGGCTGAAACAAAGCTCGCATTGTCCAGCCTCGTTGCGGAACCGATGATTCCACTGACTGATCCTGCCAACCATGACGCCTTTCTGATAGGCCTGCGGGCCAGCGCTCATATGGCAAATCGGCTGGGTGCCAAGGTGCTCATCGCGCAGGCCGGGGACGATCTTCCCGGCCACACCCGCGCCGAGCAGCATCAGGCTTTGGTCGATTGCATGACGCAGGCCGCCGATGTGCTTGCGGGAACAGGCGTCGTGCTGGGGCTTGAGCCGCTCAACACCCTGATCGACCACAAGGGCTATTTCCTTCACTCAACGGTTGAAGGTCTTGATATTATCGATGAAGTGAACAGGCCAGAAATCCGGATTGTCTACGATATCTATCATTCCCTCGTGATGGGGGAAGAGACCGCAAAAGTGCTCAACGGACGGATTGATCGTGTTGCGCATGTTCACGTTGCCGACCATCCCGGCCGCAACGAACCGGGTAGCGGGACACTGGAATTGTCAAAATCTCTGAACTGGTTGTTCGATAATGGCTATGACGGCTTTATCGGACTGGAATACAGACCAACGGCTGGCACCAAATCCAGTCTTGAGACAACATTCCGGGCGCTCGGCTCACGCTAAAGCCTTCCGGCTTAAATGGAATCGTTCTGCCAGAAGGGCCCTAGAACGGCGTTTTGCTATTGAAGTGTCAATAGTTAAGCAGGTAAGCAGGACATGATCCGCACTTCACGTCAGTACGTCGCAATCATTCATGTGCAACAAGGCGGGATAGCGGATCAGACATGAAGGATGCCGATATCCATGACCGAGCCCCGCAAACGCCACACCCTGCCGACCATCGCAGACGTCGCGGAACTCGCCGGTGTTTCCCGCGCTATCGCATCGCGGGCACTCTCGACTGAACCGCGGCCAGTGTCTGCGGACAAACGGGAACGGGTGCTGGCAGCCGCGGCGAAACTTGGCTTCAAACCCAACCTTCTCGCACGAAGCTTGACCACCAAAACAGTCAATCTTGTTGCTGTTATCGTCAATCACATCCACGATCTTTCCGATCTTGACCTCTTCGATCTTTTGATCAGCCAGATTCAGTCCATCGGCAAGCAGGTCATTTTTGTTCGTGTTGGCTCAGCCGAGCGCATAGACGAATTCCTACGCAATGGCATTGCCTATCATGTGGACGCAGCCCTTGTATTTTCAGACTTCGCCGATGCAGAGACTGTGCGAAAAATGTTCCGCAATGACAGCGTTCTGATGCTGAATGGAATGCGTGATGCAAGCTCACCCGCCATTATACCCGATGAGCAGATCGGTATTGCTGCGGCGGTAGTGGATGCTGCTGTCAAAGGCGTGCGCAGTGCAATCCTTGTTACCGGTCGCTCTGCCTCCCCTGTCGAACAAGCCCGCATTGCCATCTATAAATCGGAGCTGATGCGCCAAGAAATTAAGCTGGTTGCAGAACTGCCGGGCGACTATTCCTATCAAAGTGGACGTCAGGTCGCATCATCAACCAACTGGCAAGCAGCCGACGCCGTTTTCTGCACATCCGATGCCATGGCCATGGGCATCCTCGATATCCATCGACGAGACTTCCCGGCCAACAAATCTGAATTGTTTCGGCTTTATGGTTTCGATGACGTAACCCTGACCGAATATGAGGCCTATCCCATCTCCTCGATAGGCTATGACAAAACTGCCTATATCAACGAAATACTGAAGTTCTTAAAGGAACCTGCCTTGTTCAGTTCAGGAGAGAAACTGATACAGGTGCCAACCTATTTCGTTTCACGGTCCAGTTCCTGACCGGAAGAGAAAAGGCCGGGAGATACCCGGCCTTATCAGTCAAATTACCAAAGCGGCGTCAGTGCCGGTGGATTGGACTTTTCGCCCCACCACTTCTTGTAGTTCGCATCATAAGCGCCCGACTGAATATAGTCAGAGACGAACATGTCCAGCCAGCGGACGAATTCTGGATCGCCCTTGGCAACTGCAATGCCAATCGGATCGTTGGAATAAAGGCCCGGCAAGGTGACAAGGCCATCATTCTTGGTGGCGAGATAATCGAGCAAGGATGAATCTTCGATAGCCGCATCAACGCGCTTCTGCTGCAAGAGCAGTACGCCATCTGGCGAGAAATTGTCGGTGTAGACAAGCTCAGCCGTTGGCACACTCTTCTTCAAAAAGCTCTCGCCTGTCGTGCCGCGACCGACAACCACTTTCTTGCCAGCCAGATCTTCGAGCTTGGTAATACCAGCATCCTTTTGCACGATGACCCGCAGGCCAGCACGGTTGTAAGGGATCGAGAAATTGACAGTCTTGGCGCGCTCAAGCGTTGCCGATGTATTGGCAACCACAATATCGAGCTGTCCGGAAACGAGCATGGAAACGCGCGCATCACCGGAGACATCAGTAAATTCAACGGGAACACCGAGCTTGGCCGCCAGCATCGTTGCCACATCAACGTCATAGCCAACGGGATTGTTCTTGTCGTCGCGGAAACCGATGGGCTCGCCGCCAAGCGAAACACCAATACGGACTGTTCCGGCAGCGCGAATGTCATCAATCTTCCCGGCATGGGCTGCGCCGGTAAAGGCAAGTGCGGCGGTCAGCGCCAGTGCTGCCAATTTTCCGATTTGTACTCTCATGAATTTCCCCTTTATGTTGTTTATTGCGTGTCAAATTGTCTTGCTAGCCGGTGCTCGGCTGCATTCATTCCAGCTTCCCAGAACCAGTATTTGATTTCTTCGTGGCAACGGAAACTGGCCACTTCATGATTGCCCTTGGCGTCAATCGCATGAATGACCACACCAGCCAGAAACCCGGTGGTCAATTGCGCAAGGTCCTCCATCGCCATATCGACGGCTTCGCGTAATGAATGGCCAAAGCGCATGGCAAGCACGATACTGCGTGCGGTACCACAGCGGATTGTCATTTCCCCAGTATGCGTGCAAGCGGCCGCGCCATAACGGCTATCCGCATAGAACCCCGCCCCTGCTATAGGCGAGTCGCCCAAACGCCCCGGATATTTCCACGCCCAACCTGAGGTGGAAGTTACCGCATGAATACCATTTGCAGAATCTTTTGACAGAAACACCGTCGTATCGCGCACCCGCTCCGGATCGGTAATTGTACGGCTGAGAGGGGCCAAAGGGATATCGGGAAAAGCGGTCAGTTCTTCCGGCGTCAATTCCTTTTGAAGCCGCTCCCACCAGACGCGCTTACTCTCTTCATATAACGTTTCATCAACGGGAAACCCGATTTCCGTGGCAAAGCGGCGGGCACCGTCGCCTGTCAGCATCACATGCGGTAAACGTTTCATCACCTCATGGGCCAATGCCGCTACGGGGAGTGTATCGGGAACGGCGCCGACGGCTCCAACATCCCGCGTCGTGCCATCCATCACGCCAGCGTCAAATTCCATACGCCCAAGCATATTCGGCCAGCCACCATAGCCGACACTGCGAACCTTCACTTCGCGCTCAACCTCGCTGATACCGGCCACCATGGCGTCGATGCCATGCGCCTGCTGCTTGAGGAGTTCGATACTCTTGGCGAAACCCGGCCAGGCTTCCGTATTTGCTATCAGGATCATTGTCAGTCTTTACGCATTTTGGAGAGGAACTGGGCGATACGCGGCTTGGCCATACCGCCATCGGCGGCAAAGAATTCAGCTGTTGGCAGATCAACGACAAGTTGCCCTTTATCGAGAAAAACAACCCGCGATGAGATCGTTCGGGCAAACTCGATTTCGTGGGTCACGAAAACCATGGTCGTTCCGTCACGCGCGAGTTTGGCAAGAATAGCCAGCACGTCCGATGTCATCTCCGGATCAAGCGCGCTGGTGATTTCGTCGAGCAGCAGATAGCGCGGCTTCATGGCAAGGGCCCGGCAGATACCAACGCGCTGCCGTTGACCGCCTGACAATTGCGACGGAAACGCGTCAGCCCGCGCGCTCAGACCCACGGATTCCAACAGCGCGCGTGCGTCGGCTTCCGCCTGTTTGCGCGGGATTTTCAACACCTCAACCGGAGCCAGCGCGATGTTCTGAACGGCTGTCATGTGCGGATAAAGATTGAAAAGCTGGAAGACAGTAGCAGACCGCTTGCGCGCTTCGGTCAGCTCCTTCGGACGGGAAACATCGAAATCGTCGATGGTAATGCGCCCGGCATCAAGCTTTTCCAGACCGTTCATGCAACGGATCAGGGTCGATTTGCCCGAGCCGCTGGAACCGAGGATGGACACGACCTCACCGCTATGGACATCGAGGTCTATTCCATCGAGTACGGTTGCAGCGCCGAAAGCTTTGCGCACGCCTCTCACGCTGATCATTTCACAGACCTTTCCATGCGGTATGCGCCCTCAGCCGCTTCTCCAGTGTTGCGCCGCCATAGGCGACGAGCTTGGCCATGACGTAGTAAAGTGCGCCGACAATTGCCCAGACGATGAAGGGCTTGAGCGTACGCAGATTGAGGATGTTGCCGATCTTTGTCAGGTCGACCACACCGATCACCGATATCAACGATGTCACCTGCAACTGGTTGACCAGAAGGCCAGTCAGCGGACCAATGGCAAAGGCCATAGCCTGCGGTGCGATAATGTGACGAAGCACCTGCCAGCGTGACAGACCAAAAACACGGGCAGCCTCGATCTGGTCACGGCCAATGGACTCAATGGCAGACACTGCAATGACATAGACAAAAGCGGCGGTATTGCCGGAGAGCGTGATGACGGCAGCCTCAACTGGGGTAACGTTCATTTTGGCGAAAGCCGGCAACCCAAAGAACACGAGAAACAGCTGAACCAGAACCGGTGAGTTTTTCAAAAGCTCGGCGAATACCGTCACGATCTGTGTGAGTACAGGCACACGATAAAACCGGATAACCGCCCAGAGAGAACCAAGCAAAAGACCGATGATTGTCGTCGCCAGAAAGAGCGCGAGGGAAACTCCGAGGCCCTGCGCCAGCAGAACAATGTCGTAGGAGGTGAACGATGTATAACGCATCACGCGACCCCGCTCTGATCACGATTGAGATAGCGATGCAATGCGCCGATGGCGAGCGAAACCAGATAGGTCAGGCTGGCATAGGCGACGAGTAGCACCGCATAGATCTCGAAGGGCCGGAATGTATCCGAGGCGACAATCTTTGCTGAACCCGTCAATTCATTGAGTGTGATGGTCGAAAGGATCGACGATGTCAGGATAAGATTGATGAAGACCGAGCCAAGCGGACGCACCGACGTTCTCAAGGCAATCGGCATCACGATCTTGCGGAAGATGGTCGGTTTTGAAAGCCCGCTAACCTCGGCGGCTTCCAGAATGCCCGTATCAATCGAAAGAATGCCCGAACGGATCACATCCGACGTAAAAGCACCGCCCGCTATGGAGAGGGCAATGACGCCGGTGGCAAAAGCATCAAGATAAATGCCTATTTCCGGCAGGCCATAGAAGAAAAAGAACAGCTGGACGATAAACGGTATGTTCCGGAACAGATCCACATAGATATAGGCGATACGGGAAAGGATCGGCGAAGCTGATGTAACGAGCGCTGCAACGATCATGCCAATGCACAGGCTGCCAGCCAGCGCCAGAACGCAGGCTTCGGCCGTCAGAACCGCACCTTTCAGCAGAAAAGGAATATGCGGAGCCAGTATGGTCAGATCAAAAGTCAAATGGCAGTCCAGCGCAAAGTGAAACCGGTTTCATTTTTGCCCATCAAGAGAAAGCTGTCAAGCGGGTATACGTTCGTAGAAGGATTGATTGTTAGGAGAGAAACTCGGCGCGGTGTGGTGAGAAACTGTCGATCAGCCGTCCCTTTTCGAGCGCCTTGACCCCATGAATGAGATTGGATGGAACAATGAAGCTACCGCCCTGTTCCAGCACCTGGCTGACGCCGTCAATGGTGACTTCAAAGCGCCCTTCGGCAACATAACTCGCCTGAATATGCGGATGGGAATGGAGCGACCCAACGGCGTCCTTTTCGAACTGCACTTCAACCAGCATCATTTCGGGCAGGTAGGCCATAATCCGGCGGCTGACACCGGGCTCAGTCTTCGTCCATTCAGAAGCGTCTTTTGAAACAAACAGAATATCGTCAGCCATTCGCATAGTTCCCAACATCAACACATCGACCAAAAGTCGTATCTCGGTTTAGTCGACATTGTGAACGGAGGGAAGCGGCGCGGTCAAGCATATCGACCGCGCCACTGTTATTATGCTGCCAGACGGCGGCTATTGGCGATCTCGGCCAGTTTTAAAGCGCGTTCGAGGCACTCGGCCTGTTCGTTTGCAAACCGTTCTCCGGTAATTTCCATAATCAGCATCGTATCCGGCAAGAAGGTCAGCTCTTCAAAGATTTCTTCCCACGGAATGTCACCCCACCCAATCGGCAGATGCAGATCGCCGATGCCAAGTGCCGTTGCTTCAGCAGGATGATAGAACTTGGTCATGCTGTAGGGGCGGCCAAAGCTGTCATGCACATGCAGATGACCCGTAACAGGCGCCATGGCTTTGATCTGGTCGCGCCAGTCAAGACCAAGTCGTGTACTTTCAATATAGGCATGGCTGAAATCGATCAGGCCGCAGACATTGGCGCTGCCGATTGACCGCACCGTCTCACCAACCTGTGCGGGCGTCTGGCGATATTCTGCATCGGTGACAGCAAAGATGTTTTCCAGTGCGATCCGCACACCATATCCCTTGGCGATCTCAGCCATTTCCGCAAGCGTATCTCGCTCCATCTTGTCGAGATCGGCGATCCGCGACTGGGCTGGCATTTTGGCATTGCCACTATGATGCACGAGGATTCCAGCTTCAACGCGGTTGCAGAGTTCAAGCATCGCGCGAACAACGGCCTTCTGGTATTCTAGGTGCTCGCGGTCCATGAAGTTGGACACGATCTGGCCATGCACGCTGTAACGCAGGTCAAACTTGCTTGTGATTTCAGTCAGGCGTTCGGCGCGACCCGGAATAATCCGCCCACCGGAAATGATCTCTTCGCCATAAAGCGACAGTTCGGCGGCATTGGCGCCCAGATCAGCGATCGTGCGCAAAGCTTTCTCAAGCGTGTCAAAATTACCGTTGCCGGTATAGGTGCAAAAGCCAACGGCAGAAATGTTTGAGTCCGAGCTCATGTCTGGTCCTTTCAAGACGGGTTAAGCGGCTACCGTTTTCGCTGCGGGTTGGCGTATTGTGATCACGGCATCATCAAGACGCAAACCGCTTTCCAACGAAAACAGATGAATATGTTCAGAGGGCAATTGCAGGCCTGCAACCGCGCCCTGCTCAAAGAATTGGTCTTCCTCAACAGAGACCGCAAAGCTCATTCCGTCAATTTCGACATGCACGATACGGCCGGAGCCAAGCTCTTCAACAAAATCGACATTTGCAGGAACGCTGTTGACCGTACCAGCCGGAACGAGACGGCAATGTTCAGGACGGATACCGACAGAAACGGTCGCACCCACATTCTTACCACCCAGAACCGGATCAATCGCCTGCTTGATACCATCAAGCAGTACATGATCACCACTCGGTGCAATTGTCGTGTCGAAGAAGTTCATGGCAGGCGAACCTATAAACGTTCCGACAAAGCGTGTGCGTGGCCGATGATAAATTTCAAGCGGTGTGCCGACCTGTTCCACATGGCCCTTGTTCATGACGATCAGTTTGTCGGCAAGCGTCATGGCCTCTACCTGATCGTGCGTGACAAAGACTGATGTCGCCGAAAGCCGCTTGTGCAGCCGTCGGATTTCCACCCGCATCTGGACACGCAGTTTTGCATCAAGATTGGACAAGGGTTCGTCGAACAGGAAAACTTTCGGCTCGCGAATGATGGCGCGCCCCATGGCAACACGCTGGCGCTGACCACCTGACAGCTGCGCCGGTTTGCGATCAAGCAGTTCTTCAAGGCCGACAATCTTGGCTGTTTCCGCAATGCGCCGGTCGCGTTCGGCACGCGGAACGCCAGCAACCTTCAACGCATAGCCGATATTGGCAGCAACATTCATATGCGGGTAGAGCGCATAATTCTGGAAAACCATCGAACAGCCGCGATCTCTCGGCTCAAGATTATTGACCACTTTGCCATCGATCGAAATCTCGCCCGAGGTGATCTCTTCAAGACCAGCAATCATGCGCAGCAAGGTGGACTTGCCGCAACCGGATGGCCCGAGGATGACAACGAATTCACCGGATTTGAAGTTCAGATCAACGCCGTGCAGAATCGGCGTGCTTCCATAGGTCTTGCGCACTTCTTTGATGCCAATTTCGGCCATTGCTTTTTCCTTTATTTCTCTGTCGAGACCAGACCACGAACAAACCAGCGTTGCAGGACGGCGACGACGATAAGGGGCGGCAGCATGATAATAAGAGCGCCTGCCATGGAGACATTCCATTCGGGCAAGGCGTTGACGGATGGTACAAGCGCACGCATGGCAACCATGGCCGTCTGGTAGCTGACATCAGTGGTCATCAGCTTGGGCCAGAGATACTGGTTCCACGCATAGACGAACATGATCGTTGCCAATGCCAGCATATTGGTGCGCGAGAGTGGCAGCAGAATATCGAAGAAGAAGCGCAGAGGTCGCGCACCATCCATCTTGGCGGCTTCCGCCAATTCATCGGGAAGCGTCATGTAGAATTGCCGATAGAGGAATGTGCCTGTCGCTGTTGCAATCAGCGGAAGGACCAGACCGGAATAGGAGTTCAGGAGATTCCACTGCAACGAGAGTTCAATGCCGGTAACAGTCTGGATGATCCAGCGAACCGGTTCAAACACATCAGCAGCGATGTTGTAGGTGGGGATCATGCGCACTTCGAGCGGCAGCATCAGCGTCATGAAAACCATCCAGAAGAAGACGTGACGCAGCGGGCTCTTGAAATACACAATGGCAAAGGCACTCAACGCTGCCAAAGCTATTTTGCCTGTCATGACGAGCAGGGATGTAATGAGACTGTTGAGCAATGCCGGACCGAGATTGGCACGATCCCATGCGGCGTGAACATTTTTGAGAAAGTCACCGCCGGGTGTCATGTTGAACGGCACAGCCGTGACCTCTTGCAGGGACTGCGTCGCGGCCGTGAAGATCATCCAGAATGGCCCAAGAATAAGGACCAATCCCAATATCATGATGAAGTAGGTGATGGCGTTGAGTATGGGGGTGCGTTCGATCATCGCCGTAATCCTACTTGTAATGCACGCGCCGCTCGACAAAGCGGAACTGGATGAACGTAAACACCATAATGAGCGCGATGAGGACGAGGCTCTGCGCCGCCGCACCGGAATAGTTCAGGCCGCGGAAGGCCTCGCTGACGATGCGGTAGACCATGACGTCAGTCGCCTTGTTCGGCCCGCCTTCCGTGGTCAGATCGACAATACCGAACGTATCTGGGCCAACGAAACTCTCGGTCAGATTAAGGACGAGAAGAAAGAACAGGGTCGGAGCCAGCAGCGGAATCTGGATATCAAGCGCGCGGCGAACCGGTCCTGAGCCATCCATGGACGAGGCTTCAAGCAGACTGCGCGGTATGGATTGCAGACCGGCGGTCATGAAAATGAAATTGTAGCCAATCCATTTCCACGCAAAACAGATGATGATGAGGATCATCGCGTGGCTGCCATATTTAGCGGGATTCCAAAGATCGGGCGACCATGTATTCACCACTGCAATTAGCCCGCTTTCCGGCGCAAAGATGAAGCGGAAAGCCAAACCCACGGCGGGCGCGGCAATTGCATAAGGCCAGATGTAGAAAAAGCGAAAAAGACCCGATCCCTTCAACTGGCGGTCAACGCAGATCGCCAGAACAAAAGCAATCAGCATCGACAACCCGGTTGCGGTGAATGCAAAGAACAGGCTGAGTGAAACGGAACGCCAATATTCACTATCGGCAAAAACATCGCGGAAATTGTCGAGGCCAACAAAGAGACGTTCGCCAGCACCACCAAAGGCAGGTTCCAGCGTAAATGCCCAGTTGAAAACCGATATGGCCGGCCAGTAAAAAAAGAACAAAATGAGCAGGAGTTGCGGCAAGGCAAAAAGGAGGGGCAACCACCAGCTTTTGAAAACAGCGCGCTTGTTCATGAGATTAATCAATTCTGCCTATGGGCGAAAATGAAATGGCCCGGTGCAGCGATGCTCCGGACCATTTGAAAGCCTGTAATTAGTTCAGTGCTTTACCGGCATAGGTCTTTTCAAAACGGCGCAGAATGACATTGCCACGCTCAACTGCCTGGTCGAGACCAGCCTGAACAGTCAGCTTGCCAAAGAAGATGCCTTCCATTGCATCGGAGATTTCCTTGCGGATCTGCGGGAAGCCACCAAGACGGATGCCACGGGTATTGGCTGATGTTGGCGTGAATGTCAGGCTGGCAATCGCCTTTTCACGGCCTTTAAAGGCTGGCTGGTCATAAAAGCCCTTGGCTTTCATGGCTTCAAAACCTGTCTTGGTAACAGGAATATAGCCTGTCACTGTCGACCACCATTCAACCATGTCAGGCTGGGCGATGAAGTTCAGGAACGCGGCAGCGCCCTTATATTCAGCTTCCGGACGGTTGTTCAGAACCCAAAGCGATGCGCCGCCAACCATTGAGTTCTGGCGGGCTGTGCCCTTCCAGACCGGAAGCATGGTGACGTCCCACTTTGCACCCTGCTTGATCGTCTTGCCGATGGTGCCGTGATCGGCAATCGAGGATTGGATCATCTGGCAGGTTTCGGATGTGAAGGCCGGAACAACGTCCATGCCGAGCTGCTTGGTCTTGACCACGAACAGCCCTTCATCCGTCATCTTCTTGAAGAATGTCAGCTGGTCGACCAGTTTGGTCTTGTTGAGCATCAGTTCTGTATCAAGCCCGTCATAGCCATTGTTCTTGGTGGCAATAGGCTGGTTGTGAATGGCGGAAAACTGTTCGACGGTTGCCCAGCTGTCAAAGCTGAAGCCGAATGGGCAGGCATAACCGGCAGCTTTCAACTTGCGAGCAGCCGCCTCAACATCTTCCCACGTTTCCGGCGCATTCTGGATGCCTGCTTTGGTGAAGGCGTCAACATTGTAATAGAACATTGCAGTGGAGGAATTGAACGGGAATGAGTTCAACTCGCCCTTTGCAGTGGCGTAATAATTGGCGATGCCCGGAAAATAATTGCTCCAGTCGATCTTATAGCCATTGTCTTCCATCAGCTTCTTGGCTGGGACGAAAGCGCCTGACAGCATCAGGTCCAACGTGCCGCCATCGAATACCTGCACGACAGCTGGGTGCTTCTTGGCGCGGTAGGCGGCAATGGCATTCTGGACGGTTTCAGGATAGCCATTCTGGCTGGTGCAGACGATTTCAAAATTGGCCTGCGAGTCATTGAACTTCTTGCAGGCGTCCTGCACGCGTTCGCCGAGATCACCGCTGAGGCCATACCAGAATTCAAACTTGACCTTTTCGGCCATCGCCGGCGTCGCGCTAAAGCCAGCGACCAACAGCCCTGCGGCCAACCCTATTTTCGCACCAAAACCCTGCATTAAAGCCCCCTGAATACGGCAATTGAGAAAATGATCTCGGGGCAGTTCTGGACAATTCCAGCTGCCTCGCTCGCATTCAACTCTGAACGGGCTGTGTGAAAGTTTGATCGAACTTAGACGAAACTATTATGACAATTGTTCAGCCTGGCCGTGTGGGCCAGATTGAATGGCGGGCGAGAAGTCGCTGGCTACAGCAAGCCCCGCGCCGCAAGATTGCGCATAAGCGCCGACGTGCCAAAGGTCCATTCGGGACATTCAGTTGACAACCGCACCGTATTGGTAAGCGCACCCAATTGCGGGTTCGATATGGTCACGACATCGCCGATCTTATGGGTGAACCCCTGCCCCGGTGTGTCACGGTCTTCAACCGGTGCAAAGAGCGTTCCCATGAACAGCATGAACCCATCGGGATACTGATGATGACGACCGGTGGTTTGCGCAACCAGATCCAACGGATCGCGGCTGATCTCCCGCATGGTGCTGCTGCCCCTGAGAACATAACCATCCTTGCCCTCAACCATGAGATCAAGATCGGCATTGCGTACATCATCTATGGAATAGGTCTCGTCAAAAAGCCGGATGAATGGGCCAATGGAGGATGAGGCATTGTTGTCCTTGGCCTTGCCAAGCAGCAGGGCAGAACGACCTTCGACATCGCGTAGATTCACATCATTGCCAAGTGTTGCACCCTTCACCTTACCCTTGCTGTTGACGGCAAGGACGATCTCCGGCTCCGGATTGTTCCAGCTCGATATGGGATGCAGGCCAACCGCCGCGCCCCAGCCGACCGATGAGAGCACCTGCGCTTTGGAAAACACTTCCGCATCCGGGCCGATGCCGACCTCCAGATATTGCGACCAGACACCCTCCTCTATCAAGGCAGCCTTGACTTTGGCGGCCTCTGGCGAACCGGCTTTGAGGTCCCTCAAACTATCGCCAATGATCGGCATCACGCGTTCGCGAATCTTGAGCGCAAGCGCGGGATTGCCCGCCGCCTTTTCCTCAATAACGCGTTCGATCATGGAGCGGGCAAAAGTGACACCACAGGCTTTCACTGCCTGAAGATCACACGGCGCGAGCAGCCGAAGCCGCGATGCATCCCCCTCGCTTTCGACAGATGCCCCGAAAATCTCGTCCAACGATCCCAGCTTCGCACCATCTTGCGCTTTCGCGTAAGCAGCCGGGTCTTCCAGTTCCAGAAGATCGCGCATGGTTGCAACCTCCTTGGATGTAATGTCGAACAGAACTCCATCGCGGATCACAACGATTGAGGGACCCTGCACATCAGGGCGCCAGACACGGCCAGCAAATGTTCCGGTCTTGAAAGTCTCTGTCGATGTGGTCACGGGCAATGCTCCTGGAAGTCTTGGTATTATGGTGATCAATGCGTGGCAGTTTTACTGGCGAGACGCTTTCCACTCGCGCCATCAAACAGATGGCTGTGAGCAGGATCAATCCCTATATGAATTCTGTCGCCTGATTTTATCGAGAGCCGCTCGCGGAAGAGGCACATGATCTCCTGATCGCCCAATTTGCCGACCACCATGATTTCCGATCCAGTTGGTTCGACAACACTGACGTCGACGGGAATGCCACCTTCCGCAATTTTTATGTGTTCGGGACGTACGCCATAGATCACTTCACCCGATCCTGCCGACTGAATCGTTTGCGGTACAGGCAGCTTGATCACCTCCACCGTTTGAAACTGGCTTGCTCCGGCCAGACTGCCCCGGATGAAATTCATCGACGGTGATCCGATAAACCCGGCAACAAACAGATTGGCCGGATAGTCGTAGAGGTCGAGCGGCGTACCGATCTGTTCAACCAGACCATCCTTCATCACAACGATCTTGTCCGCCATGGTCATGGCCTCAATCTGATCGTGGGTCACGTAGACAATAGTCGTCCCGAGCCGCTGGTGCAGTCCCTTGATTTCGCTGCGCATCTGCACCCGCAGTTTGGCATCAAGATTGGAAAGTGGCTCATCAAACAGGAAGACCTGCGGATCGCGGACAATGGCACGGCCCATGGCAACACGCTGCCGCTGACCGCCTGACAATTGCCGGGGAAACCGGTCGAGCAGTTTTTCAAGACCAAGGATTTCCGCCGCGCGGCCAACCCTGCTTTCCTTTTCCTGCTTCGGCGCATTCTTGAGCATGAGCGCGAAGCCCATATTGTCGGCAACAGTCATATGCGGATAGAGCGCATAATTCTGGAATACCATGGCAATGTCGCGTTCCTTGGCAGGCAGATCGTTGACCACGCGACTGCCAATCGCAATCTCGCCTGTGGTGATCTCTTCAAGCCCTGCGATCATGCGCAGCAACGTCGATTTTCCGCAGCCCGAGGGTCCAACGAGAATAACGAATTCGCCATCTTCAATATCGACGGAGACACCGTGCATTACATTGACAGTACCATATTTCTTGGTGACATCCTTGATCGAGACCGAAGCCATCACGTTCTCCCTGTTCCCTAATATTATACTAGCCGCCCTTGACGGCACCGGCGGTAAGACCCGCGATGATCTGGCGCTGCGCGAAGACTGTCAGCAACAGTACAGGCAGCGTGACGACCAGCGCGGCAGCGGCCAGTGGACCCCAACTGACCTGTTCAAAGGACAGCATATTATAAACGGCAACCGGCAGCGTCCGGGTCTCGCGACTGGCAAGCACAATGCCAAAGACGAAATTATTCCAGGAAAAGATCACCGCCAGTATCAGCGACACAACAATACCCGGTTTGGCAATCGGCAGCGCCACCTTGACAAAAACCTGCCACGAGGTTGCACCGTCAATCATCGCTGCCTCTTCCAGTTCCATCGGCGTCGTCTCGAAATAGCCGATCATGATCCAGATCACGATGGGCACTGTTACAACCAGATGGATGATGATCTGCGGCCACAGCGTTCCCAACAATCCCATTGTCTGGAAAAGCAGAAACAGGGGAATGAGGTAGGAAAGGCCGGGCGTCATACGCGCGATCATAACCACGATGGCCGCCTTATCAGCACGTAAACGCGCAATACCGTAGCCGGCAGGCACGCCGACAAGCAGTGCAAGCAGTGTCGATATGCCCGTTACGATGAGGCTGTTCCAGAAGTAATGAAGGAAATCATTGGTTGCAAAAATCTGGGTATAGTTCGACCAGGCGAAACGCTCGGGAATGAAGATCGGCGGATAGGCGCCATTGTCAATCTCGTATTTCAACGAAAGCGACAGCATCCAGAGAAAGAAGAAAATGGCGGGCGAAACAATCACGAACACAACAAAGGCTGTGCCCAGTGATTTCAGCGGACTACGGCGGGCCATCAGCGTCTCCCTCAACTGTTCCACTTGGTCCGCTGGCGCAGATAAAGCAGCGCCAGAGACATGGTGATGATGACAATGAAGAAGACCACGGCAATCGCCGAGCCATAGCCAATGTCGTAGTAGGAAAAAGCGACGTTATAAAGATAGATATTGATCGTTTCGGATGCCGTTCCGGGGCCGCCCTGGGTCATGGCGAAGATGATGTCAAAACTCTTCAATGCGTCGATAGAGCGGATGATTACGGCAACCATCATGAACGGCAGGATCATCGGCAGTGTGATATAGCGAAATTTCTGCCAACCATTGGCGCCGTCAATTTCAGCACTTTCAAACGGGTCGCGCGGCATGGAAGCAAGGCCACCAAGCACAATCAGCATGACCAGCGGCGTCCATTGCCATGTTTCAACGAGCACGAGTGACGGTATGACGGTCTTCTGATTGAATATCCATTCCTGCGGACCGATACCAACCAGCGACAACAGATAATTGAGAACTCCAAGCTGCGGGTGGTACATCATGGTCCAGACAAGCGCTATCGCCACAGGCGTTGCCATCATGGGCATGACGAAGATTCCGCGGAGCAGCCCGCGCATCGGCAGTTTGCTGTCAAAGATCAGAGCTGCAATTGTTCCGAAAAACAACGGAGCTATAACCGAGAGAAGCGTATAGAGCACCGTGTGCCCCATGGATTGCCAGAAGCGGACATCACTGGCCAAGCGGGTAAAATTAGCGAGCCCGACAAAACTCTGTTCGCCGCCAAGATGCCATTCATTGACACTCATCCACAGCGTGAATGCCCACGGGAATAGAATAACCGCCCCGACAATAACCAGCGCCGGAATAACAAACGGCCAATAGCTTGGCTTGAGCCGGCGTTTGCCCGTTCTGGCCTTGGTGTTTTGTGCTTCACTGGTCATGGTCGGAGCGGCGATTGTCATTTGCCCTCGCTGCGCGCAAGGATGGGACGGAACTCTTCGGTTGCCCGTTTCATTTCCGTTGCAGGATCAGCACCGCCGAGAAGATTGGTCAGCCCGACACCCATCACATCGCGGAACTCTGTGACCGGGACGATAACAGGCAGGCATAGCTGGCTGACCTTGGCCGATGCCGTCAACACATCAACCCATTCGGACGGCATGGTTACACCTTTGCGGACTTCGGGATCATTGAGGATCGAATTGCGGAACGGTACACCCGAACCGGTTTGCAGCAGGCGTGCGCCCATCTCCTTGGAGATTGCCCACTGGCAATAGAGATAGGCCGCTTCCTTCTTTGATGACCCTTCCGTCACCCCGATGCCATCACCAAATGTTGGCGCAGCCTGCGTGGCTGGTCCCTTCGGCATAACACCATAGCCGACCTTGCCAACGACCCGTGATTTCTCCGGGTTTTCCAGTGGGGGTGCAAAGCCGATACCGTCAAGCCACATGGCAACCTTGCCCTGCAGGAAGTTTGATTGGCATTCGGCCCAGTTGAAACCGGTCACGCCCGGAGGCGCGGATTTCGTCATCAGCCGCTGGTAGAGCGTTGCCGCTTCGATAGCCTCAGGCGTGTCGGTCTGGAGATTACCGTCATCAATCGTGCTCTTGCCATAACCAAGCATGAGACTGGCCCAGACAGGCGTATTGGCGTTCTTCATGCCGCGCGCGACGAAGCCGTAAGTGCCCTTGCTTGTATCGGTAAGTTTCTCTGCTGCGTTTACAAGCTCGTCAAAGGATTTTGGATATTCGACGCCCTTGGCAGCAAAGAGTTCCTTGTTCCAATAGAGTATCCAGTAATCCACTGAGAAAGGAAGACCGCCGAAACGACCATTCTTGTCCTTGGCAAAAGCTAGCCCGGCTTCAGCGAAATCGCTTTCCACGAGTGAAGGTTCGGTGAGGCTTGGGTCCTTCAGAAATGGCGTCAGGTCGGCAAGCCAGCCGCCCTTTTCGAACTGCCGTTTCTGCACATGATAGCTGATATGGATGACGTCAAAGCTCGGCTTGCCGGATGTCAGTTCAATCACGGCTTTCTGGCGCTGCTGCTGTTCGGGTGTCTGCTCGGAATTGACCTTGATCCCGGTGAGTTCTTCGAATTCTTTCTGATACTTTTGCAGGATATCGCCACGCGGACTCTTGATCAGGTTCACCTCAAGCGTCGTGCCCGCATATTTCTTCCAGTCGACATTGGCGAATGCCGGTTTTAATCCGGCAAAGCTGGCAGCGCCTAGTGCTGCTGATCCGGCCAGAAATTGCCGGCGTGTCGGTTGAATCCGTTGCATGCTTATCATCCTCCCATGATTATTTCAGTGCCGTAACTCCCATTTCCGGCACTGGCGCATTCAGACTTTCAGAGCAAGGTTCCTTGCATTGTTTATGTGTTCAGCGATGGCATCCATCGCCGCCTGTGGTTCGCGTGACTCGATGGCTGCTATTACCGCCAGATGCTCACGCATCACCGGAATGACCCGGCCTGTAATGCGAAACCGCTCCTGGTTGATCAGCCGCATCTTGATGGCATTGATCCGATAGGCTTTCGAAATGATCCCGTTACCAAGGGAATCAATGATCGTATCGTGCAGTGACCAGTCAATTGCCTGTGCGTGCAGCTCAAGTTCCGGTGTTTCACCATCCCTCAAAGCCATTTCCAATGTCTCTTCGTGTTCGCGCCGCAGCTTTGCCAACAGATCATCAGATGCGGAAACGCAAAACAGCGCTATCGCCTCCTTTTCCATAAACACGCGAAACTGGAACGCCTCGCGGATCAGGTTGATATCTATATGTGCAATCTGTATCCCGCGCTGCGGAACCGTCTTCACCAACCCTTCGGCTTCAAGCCTCGGGACAACTTCGCGGATCGCGCCGAGAGGCATACCGGTCATGGCCACGAGCTGGCGCTGCGATACGAACTGTCCCGGATGAAAATCACGGGCCAGAAGATGCTCTGTGAAACTGGCATAGGCTTTTTCACGCAGTCTTACCGGCTCGCCACTATCATCCATGCCTGTTCCTCCTCAGGACGCCTTTACGATTCCCCGTCAGGCCGCTGCCGCTACGAACAAACGATCAAAGATCGTCGTCAGATGCTTGAAATCACCCTCTGGCAAAGCTTCCAGCGGGCCGCGTGTGCGCCGCCAACCGTCTTCACCACGATGATGCGCAACCATCGCCTTGACCGCAGGAATCACCGGATACTTCACCAGTTCGTTGACAGCTGCAACCACCTCTTCATCGTCACGCCCTTCATCAATCATGCGCAGAAGACGTTCGGGATAAAGATTGGCCAGCCCTGAAATCGCGCCCTGCCCGCCAAGCCGCACGCCGCCTGCAAGGCTTCGCTCGTCACCAATCAGAATGGCAAGATCATTGTGCCGCGCCAGCATTTTTTCCGTATAGTTCCAGTTGCCGGAGGAGTCCTTTACTCCTGCAATGGCGTTGGGGAAGGCCTCCCGCAAGCGCGTGACAAGATCAATGGAAATCTCAACCGCCGTAACAGACGGGAGATTATAAAGAATAACTCCACGCACATCTGGTCCGACTGCCCTGAATGTTGCCGAATGCCAGTCAAACAATCCGTCATCACTGACGTTCTTGAAGTAGGATGGCGGCGCAAGAAGAATGCCCCTGCATCCCGCATCAAGTGCAAACCGCGCCTGCTCAGCAGCATCGACGTGGGAATTTGCCATGATGCCGACAACGATTTGCGATGGTTCAATTCCTGCCGCAATGAATTCCTTGATGACCGCCTGACGCTCCAGAGCACCGATAGATGAGCCCTCACCCGTTGTTCCAAACAACGTCACACTGCTGCAACCACGCTGCAAACAGGACTTTGCATGATCGATCGCGGCACGCAGATCAATTGCCAATGCTGCATCAAACGGCATCGTCAACGCCGCAGAAAGTCCAAACCGCTCAACCCGAGACAATGATTTTCCTCCCACTCTCTCAATAAAGACTACTAACATGTTAGTTATGAGTCAATAAGTTGTCACGCACTTTTTTATCATTGTGGATACAGATGTTGCTAGCCTAGGAGAAACTGTTCAACTTCATTTCGTGTTGGCGCACCGGCGCGTCCACCAAACCGTGCGCACTTGATTGCGGCGGCAGCGCTGGCAAACTGCATGATCTCTTCCATGGGCCGCCCTTCAGCCAAACCAAGCGCAAAGGCTCCATGAAAGACATCTCCAGCCGCAAGCGTGTCCACGACATCTACTGGAAAAGCAGGCATATGGTTCACGATGCCCGCTTCACCTTCCGACCAGAAACAGCCCTTATTCCCACCGGTTACAGCGACAAAACCGCGATAGCGTGCCGCCAAAGCAATCACTGCATGCTCGATATCCGTTTCACCCGTGACGATTTCCGCCGCCGGTTCCGAGGCGACAATGTGCGAGGCTAAAGGCAACAGCCGTTCAAGTGTCTCAAGCGGCGCAACGTCCGCATCAAGGATGCCGGGAACGCCTGCCTCCCGTGCCGCCTTGAGCGCAGTTGCTGCCGCCAGCGGCCAGCGGACATCCGTCATCACCACATCGAATGCGCCGCTTTCAATAGGCGGGATTTGCTCCGGCGCGCTCAAAAGAGTCTTGTCATAAAACGGCACAATCATGCGCTCGCCCACTCTGTCGACGAAAATCGACGAGAAGGCCGAACGTGCTCCCTCGATGCGCCGGACGAACGAGCAGTTGACACCTTCATCTGTCAATTCGGCAACCACGCGATCACCAATATGGTCCAACCCGGCTGAGGCCCAGAGAAATGCTGCACCACCGAGTCTCGCAATGCTGGCCGCCTGACTTGATGCCATTCCAGCCGCAATCTCAACAGCCTCCTGCGGGATGAATTTACCGGGACCGGGCGGCAACATATCCAACCGGAAGATCGTGTCCATCGTCAGCGCACCAACACACAGAATCCTTGGCTTCGTATTTGCCTGCATAGTCATATTACCCATTTTGGCTGAATCAGCAGAGATGTGCAGCGATAAGGAAACGTTTCATCTGATCCGTCAAGCCAAGGGCAGACCTTCGAATTTTCCGTGGAACGCTTTGTGCGTGGCAGGATCAAATGATTGCCGATTGGCACTGGCAGCCCTATGGTCACCCTCCGATTATGATTGACGAGACCAGTATGACTGCCACAACTGCCCGTATTGCGCGTATCATTGCCACCGAGATCAACGCCAGACCTGAACAGGCCAATGCTGCCATTGATCTACTGGATGGCGGCGCGACAGTTCCGTTCATTGCCCGTTACCGCAAGGAGGTAACCGGGGGGCTTGATGATACACAGTTGCGACTGTTGGATGAGAGGCTGGTGTACCTGCGCGAACTCGATGCGCGCCGCGATACGATCATCGAGTCGATCCGCAGTCAGGGTAAACTGACCGATGAGTTGGAAAATAAAATCCTGTCATCAGTCACCAAAGCTGAACTTGAAGACATCTATCTGCCCTACAAACCCAAGCGGCGAACACGGGCTGAAATTGCCCGCGAGCGCGGGTTGGGCCCACTCGCCGAAACAATTCTATCTGACCGCCGCACTGTTCCATCCGAACTTGCTCAGACCTTTCTGACGGCAGATGTACCTGACGTAAAAACGGCTCTCGACGGCGCTCGCGATATTCTGGTCGAGACTTTCTCCGAAAATGCCGATCTTGTCGGCCGTCTGCGTAACCATATGAAGGATAAGGCCGTTCTACGGGCCAAGGTTGCCGATGGCAAACAGGAAGCGGGCGCGAAATTTTCTGACTATTTCAACCATTTCGAGCGCTGGGCAACGATCCCCAGCCATCGCGCACTCGCCATGCTGCGCGGGCGCAATGAAGATGTGCTGTCGCTCGACATTGAGGTTGATGCTGACGACACGTCGCCCGTCAAACCTGTTGAGCGTATGGTCGCCGGCGCCTACTCAATCTCTTCGAACGGGACAGCCGCCGATAGCTGGTTGATGGAGGTTGTCCGCTGGGCCTGGCGTGCGCGACTGTCTCTCAACCTGTCCATCGATCTGATGACGCAGATGCGCGAAAAAGCCGAAGAAGAGGCCATTCACGTTTTTGCCCGCAACCTGAAGGATTTGCTTTTGGCAGCACCGGCGGGATCGCGTGCAACGATGGGACTTGATCCGGGCATTCGTACCGGCGTCAAAGTCGCCATTGTCGATGGCACAGGCAAGGTACTCGACACCACAACAGTCTATCCTTTTCCACCGCGCAATGATGTCCGCGGGACGCAAGCCGAACTGGCCCGCCTGATTGTTAAACACAAAATTGAGCTGATCGCGATCGGCAACGGGACTGGCAGTCGCGAGACCGAGCGCCTCGTTGCAGATATGCTTGGCGATATGCCGTCGCCGAAGCCGTTGAAGGTGATCGTTAGCGAAGCCGGTGCGTCGGTTTACTCGGCATCTGCAACAGCAGCGGCGGAATTCCCCGATCTCGATGTTTCGCTTAGAGGCGCTGTTTCCATTGCCCGGCGCCTGCAGGACCCGCTGGCAGAACTCGTCAAGATCGAGCCAAAATCCATCGGCGTTGGCCAGTACCAGCATGATGTTGACCAGTATCGCTTGGCCCGCTCGCTCGACGGCGTTGTCGAAGATGCTGTGAATGCGGTGGGCGTTGACCTTAACACCGCATCGGCACCGCTGCTCGCTCGCATTTCAGGATTGGGCACCTCGCTGGCGGAAGCGGTGATCGCTTACCGCAATGAGGTTGGTCCGTTCAAAACCCGGCGCGATCTTCTGAAAGTCGCACGGCTAGGACCGCGTGCCTTCGAGCAATGCGCAGGATTCCTGCGTATTCCTGACGGCACAGAGCCGCTGGACGCATCCGCCGTCCATCCGGAAGCTTATGGCGTCGCCAAGAAGATCGTCAGCGCCTGTGGCCGCGATGTACGCTCGCTGATGAATGATGGCTCTGCTTTGAAGGCGCTCGACCCGCGTCTTTTCGTTGATGAGCGTTTTGGTCTGCCTACGGTTCGCGATATCATTGCCGAGCTTGAAAAACCCGGTCGCGATCCTCGCCCACAATTCAAGACGGCTGCCTTTGCCGACGGCATCGATAATATCAAGGACCTGAAACCCGGAATGATGCTTGAGGGAACTGTCACCAACGTGGCGGCCTTCGGCGCCTTTGTCGATATCGGCGTCCATCAGGACGGTCTGGTCCATCTCTCACAGCTGGCAGATCGTTTCGTCAAGGACGCGCACGAAGTCGTCAAGGCGGGGGATGTGGTGAAGGTTCGCGTCGTTGATATAGACGTAAAACGCAACCGCATCAGCCTGACCATGCGCAAGGATGGTGGCGCACCTGTGCCAAAAGAGCAAAAGGCTGACAATAACAGCTACAGACCAAAGCCAGCCGCACCGAACAAGCCGCAGACTTCATCACCGCAGGGCGCTTTTGGCGCTGCACTCGCGGATGCCTTGCGCAAGAAGTAACGGTTTTAATGCATATCCAGCGGCGTCTTGTGAGCAGCAATATCGTGCGGCAAAATTGTTTGCCGCTCGATCATGCGGTGAACGTGGATTTCGCCACCGCGATGTAGCTCACGAATGCGGTCACCAATCGCCGCGTCGGCCTGTGTTCGCCGTTGATTATGGCGAACATATTCAATCCAAGTGGGCGTGTGATAACTTTCCGTCCAGATTTCCGGCTTTTCCAGATCGCGCATCAGCGCCCACTGCCCTGCTCCATCGCGAATCCGCACACGGCGACGGTCTGACATCAGTGCGAGGAATTCGGGAATGTCTTCTTCGGCAATCACATAATCGATCATGATAACAATCGGACCGCTGCGTGGCTTCAGATCAAGTGCCAGAAGCGGCTCGCTGAACCGGTTGAGCGGATCAAGATTGAGCGATTTGAATTCGGGCAGGGCATAGCGAAGTCCAATCACAGCCCCCACAAGCATCAAGGCACCCGATGCGATCAGCGCCTTGTCCGCCCCGTACTGCTCCGCTGCCGCACCCCAGACCCAGCTTCCTGCGGCGATGCCTGCAAATGTCGTCGTCTGATAGAGCGACAAGGCGCGTCCGACAACCCAGCGCGGCGTCGACAGTTGTACGGTTACATTGAACAGGGAAAGGGCAAGCACCCAGCACGCCCCGGCCAGCAACAAAGCGATATTGGTTGGCCAGACAGACGTGCTTATCGCTGTAATGACCGCACTCACGGCAAATCCTGCAAATGCAACGCGCACAATAGCTTCGCTTGAGAGAGACTCACGCAAGCGTGCGCTAAGCAAAGCGCCGCCAATAGCTCCAATACCGAATGAACCGAGCATGACGCCATATGTCAGAGGCCCGCCATGAACGAGATCACGCGCGACAAGCGGCAACAGTGCCAGAATGGCGCTTGCCGAAAGACCAAACACAAAACCACGAATCACCACTTTGCCGATATTGGGTGACATCGCCACATAACGCAGACCCGCCGATATGGCTCGCCCCAAAGATTCGCGCGGCAAGGGGCTGGGGTCAATTTTCGGCTGCCACCGCATCAATGCGTAGATAACTGCAAAATAGCTGACCGCATTCACCGCAAAGGTTGCAGCTGCACCGGCTATGGCAACGATAAGACCGCCGATGGCCGGACCGACGCTGCGCGTAATGTTGAACCCCATGCTGTTCAGCGCTACGGCATTGGGAAGGTCTTCGCGGGGGACCATATCCCCCACGGAGGCTTGCCAGGACGGGTTGTTCAATGCTGTTCCGCAGCCCAGAAGAAATGTGAAGGCCAGCAGAAGCCACGGCGTTATAAGGCCGAGATAGGCAAATACCGTCAACAGCGCTGACACAATCAGCATGAACCATTGCGCCACGAGCATCACTTTACGCCGGTCAAAATTGTCGGCAAGCGCTCCTGATACAAGCGAAAAAATCATGATGGGCAGCGCCGTGGAAGCCTGAACAAGGGCCACCATATTCACCGAATCGGTAATCGACGTCATCATCCAGGCAGCACCGACCGCCTGAATCAGCGAGCCAAAATTGGAGACCAGACTCGCGATCCAGATAGTGCGGAATATGTCGTGCCTGAACGGGGCCAGTGGTGATGATCGATCCGCCACCGCGTCTACTTTCTCTTTGGCGTGAAGTGCAAATCACTGCTCTAAACATTTATAGGCCTGGCAGACCGGATTGCCAGCGGTCAAATAGCTTTGAAACGCATTTTCGATAGCCTGGTAACAAAAATCCGGCAATGATCCGTCATTTGCGCGCATTCAAATGATCGCTGGAAGATAAAATGGGGTGCGGTGCAAAAACCGTCCGAACAGGGGTTTTCTTCCTGAATGAATTGGACTATATGACCCCCCACCGGCTTAATCAGCCACCGCATTTCAAAGCGGTTGTTGGGGAATAGGTTAACGGTAGACCCACGGACTCTGACTCCGTTAGTCCTGGTTCGAATCCAGGTTCCCCAGCCATTTTTTCACATCAGTAAACCACCTCATTTAACACCGCCGCGTCGATCGTTATTGACTTTCGACATTGCGCGGCTGACACCTTACGACAGTATTTCGTAGCATCAGCTTCAATGGTTGTGACATTGCAATGAGCAGTCTGAAATTCGGAACAAGCGGCCTGCGTGGTCTGGTGACAGAACTACCCGACGGTGTCTGCAAAGCCTATACTCTCGCGTTCCTCACACATATGCAGAAGGTGACCGGTGTTACATCGGACAGCACTTTGCTCCTCGGTTACGATCTGCGTTCAAGCAGTCCGCGCATAGCCGCAGCTTGTATTTCTGCAGCGCAAGCTTTCGGCATGAGGGTGGAAAATTGTGGCCCTTTGCCAACACCGGCGCTGGCATTGAGGGCCCTTATTTTGAAGGCCCCGGCAATTATGGTCACAGGCAGCCATATTCCTGCAGATCGAAATGGCTTGAAATTCTATCGACCGGATGGCGAAATCGACAAGATTGACGAAGCCGGTATTCTGGCGGTTCTTGATCTCGCCATGGAACATCCGATCACGCCGGATGAACCGACCACGATCATGCCAGATGCCTTGCAAAATTATATCAATCGAAGCATTGCCGTGCTCAAGCCAAGGGCGCTGGCCGGAAAGAGGATTGGCGTTTATCAGCATAGCTCCGTTGCGGGCGATTTGATCGTCACCATTCTGCAAAACTTGGGAGCTGACGCTATTGCGCTTGGTCACTCCGACATATTCGTGCCTGTTGATACCGAAGCTCTTCGTCCCGAGGATGTCGCCTTCGCTGAAGATGCGTGTAGAAAATATAAGCTTGATGCGCTGGTTTCGACTGATGGCGATGCCGATCGGCCACTTGTCGCCGATGAGAATGGCGTTTTCATCCGCGGTGACAGTGTTGGCCTGTTGACCGCACATTTTCTCAACGCAGATGCCGTTGTTACACCGGTAACATCGAATACTGCCATTGAACTGAGCAATCTCTTTGCAAAAGTCTATCGGACGCGCGTCGGATCACCCTATGTGATCGAGGGCATGGAACAGGCCCGGGCGGACGGTTTGAAGCGAATTGTTGGCTTTGAAGCCAATGGCGGAGTTTTGTTGGGCTCTCCTGTGACCACCGGAGGGGGAACATTGGATGCATTACCAACGCGCGACGCGATGCTTCCCATCCTGAGTGTTCTCGGGATGGCGGCTAGCAAAGACGTAGCGATATCCGCGCTGCTACACGACCTGCCGTCCCGCTTTACCCGCAGTGGTCGTCTGGAACATATCCCATCAACGGCCAGCGATCCGTTTCTGCAAGGCTTGCTTGATAGTGCGCGACGCGATGCCTTCTTCGCGCAGGTTGGCACGATTAGGGCAAGTGACGCGATTGACGGCGTGCGCGTGGTGCTCTCGACCGGCGAAGTGGTCCACTATCGTGCGTCTGGCAATGCACCGGAACTGCGCTGTTACGCAGAGGCATCCAACGACAGCCGCGCCGAAGAACTGCTTCAATGGGGATTAAAGCAAGCTCAAGAAGCCTTGAGCTTGCCTTCGTGATCTCTGCTTAAGGCATTAGCTCAATTGCAGGAGTCTTTTGACCGTTGACTTGGTCGACTGTTCCCAAGCGGGCGCTTTCCAGCCAAACATCTCATGGAATTTTTCGGTGTTAAGGCGCGAATTCAAGGGCCGCCGGGCTTTTGTAGGATATTCTGACGTTAGAATATCCTTGACGTCAGCAAATGGTCCTTGCGCGTCTTGACTGGCCTGAAAAATCGTTCGCGCAAAATTGCTCCAGCTCGTACTGCCTGTCCCGGCAAGGTGATATATGCCGAAAGCGTCGAATTGCGGATCGACATGAAGGCGCTCAGCTACGCAAAGAATACCATCCGCAATATCAATCGCCGATGTCGGATTGCCCCATTGATCCGATACAACTGAGAGGCTGTCACGGCTTGCCGCCAGATGCAGCATGGTCTTGACGAAGTTCTTGCCGAACGGACTATAGACCCATGCCGTGCGCAGGATCAGATGCTTGCTGTTGGCTGCAGCGACCAATGCTTCACCCGCCAGTTTGGTTCGCCCATAAACACCATGTGGTCCGGTGGGGTCAGCTTCGGTATAAGGTTTTTCACCTTCGCCAGCGAATACATAATCCGTTGAAAGATGGATAACAGGAGCGCCTGCACGCGCGGCAGCCTCGGCTACCGCACCTGCGCCAGCTGCATTGATAGCATATGATAACTCAGGTTCATCCTCCGCCTGATCGACAGCCGTATAGGCAGCGGCTGAAACCACGAGATCAGGCTTTGCAGTCTTTATCGCATCGAAAATGGTATCCGGTTTTGCCAAATCAAAGTCCGGACGTCCAAGCGTCAACAGTTCGACCGACGGATGAAGCGCGGCGCGTTCGATCAGACTGCGGGCAACCTGCCCTTCGCGTCCTGTTACAACAACTCTCATGCGGTTCCTTTTTTCAGGGATACCGAACCAAGCCGCTCCCCTGCATAACTTCCACTACGGATCGGCTCCCACCACCACTTGTTGTCGAGATACCATTGCACGGTCCGCTCCAGACCGGTGTCGAATGTCTCTGCTGGTTTCCAGCCGAGTTCCCGTTCAATCTTGGAAGCGTCGATGGCATAACGGCGATCATGGCCGGGTCGATCAGTAACGAAGGTGATGAGATCCCGGTAGCGTGCGCCGCCTTTGCGCGGACGCTTGCTGTCTAGAATATCGCATATGGTTTCGACAACGCTGAGATTGGTGCGTTCGGCACGGCCGCCAATATTATAGCTTTCACCCGGCTTGCCTTTGGTTACAACCAATTCCAATGCCCGCGCGTGATCCTCAACGAAAAGCCAGTCGCGAACATTTGCACCGGCCCCATAGACCGGCAACGGCTTCTCATCCAAAGCGTTGAGAATAACCAGCGGGATCAGCTTTTCGGGAAAATGGAATGGACCATAATTGTTCGAGCAATTCGATAGGACTACCGGCAAACCATACGTCTCATGCCATGCACGAACCAAATGATCCGAGGCAGCTTTTGAGGCTGAGTAAGGGGATGAGGGAGCGTAGGGCGTCTCTTCCGTGAAGATACCGCTGTCGAAAGGCAGATCGCCAAACACTTCATCCGTCGAAATATGATGGAAGCGGAAATTGGATTTTGCCGGCTCCGGCAGGTCCCGCCAATATGTCAGCGCCGCATTGAGCATGCGGAATGTTCCGACAATGTTTGTTTCAATGAAGGCTGCCGGACCGTCAATCGAGCGATCCACATGGCTCTCGGCAGCCAAGTGCATGATCGCATCGATCTTCTCATTGCGAAGAATGTCCAGAATTGTGGTGTCATCACAAATGTCAGCCTCGACGAAGCTGTAATTCGGATAATTCTCGATCTGTCGAAGCGAAGCGAGATTGCCCGCGTAAGTAAGCTTGTCGAGGTTAAAGACTTGGTTTTGGGGATTTGCCGCAAGCTGACGGCAAACCGCCGACCCGATAAAACCCGCACCACCCGTAACTAGGATTTTCATGAAAAGAACTCTCTCTCAGGGGAAAACTTCGGTGCCGTCAAGCAAAGGTGCTTTCCGGTCCTTGTCAGAAAGCTGGAGCGTTGAAGCGTCCAGTGGCCACTCAATCCCTATGGAGGGGTCATCGAAGCGAATACCGCGGTCATGTTGAGGTGAATAATAATCCGTAACCTTGTAAATAACCTCGGTATTTTCCTCCAAAGTTACAAAGCCATGGGCGAAACCTTTTGGGACAAGAATCTGGTTCCACTTTGCAGCCGACACCTCAAGCGAAACCCACTTCCTGAAAGTCGGAGAACTCTGGCGAATATCAACCACCACATCAAGAATAGAGCCCTTGACGACACGAACCAATTTATCCTGAGCCCGCGGCGGCAACTGATAATGCAACCCGCGCAAAACACCTTTGGCAGCCGAAAACGAATGATTGTCCTGTACAAACTGCAGCGTAATCCCCGCCGCGGCAAAACTATCGGCATTGTAGGTTTCGGAAAAAAAGCCTCGGTCATCACCAAATTTGGGCGGCAATATCTCAAGCACGCCTTCAAGGGCGAGCGGTCTGACTTCAATCATTCTTTCCCAATCTCCTCAGCACGCCGCCGCAAATAGGCTGCGTATTCCGTCTTTCCCATTTTTGCTGCCCGTTCGAGCACCTGATCGGAGTTCAACCAGCCCCATTCCAGACCAATCTCTTCCGGGCATGCGATCTTGATGCCTTGCCGGTGTTCGATTGTCCGAACAAACGATGAAGCCTCATGCAAACTGTCGTGCGTACCAGTATCAAGCCAGGCATAGCCACGTCCGAGCTGCTGGACCTGTAGATCCCCGCGCTCAAGATAGACATTGTTGACGCTGGTAATCTCCAATTCGCCACGGGACGACGGTTCAATTGACGCTGCAATGTCGACAACATCATTGCTGTAAAAATAAAGCCCCGTCACGGCCCAGTTGGATTTGGGTTTCACCGGCTTTTCCTCAATGGATATTGCCTGACCCGTGATTTTATCAAATTCAACAACGCCATAACGTTGCGGATCATCAACGTGATAGGCAAAGACTGTCCCGCCGGTCGTAATCGATGAAGCAAGCTGACACAATTTGGAAAGGCCATCGCCAAAATAGATGTTATCGCCCAGAATCATGGCGACACTGTCTTGGCCGATAAATTCGCGCCCTATGATAAATGCTTCAGCCAAGCCGTTTGGCTGGGGCTGTTCAGCATAGGAAAAGTTGACGCCGAAATCCGAACCATCTCCAAGCAGTTTCTGAAAAAGCGGTAGATCATGCGGTGTTGAGATGATCAGAATATCACGGATACCCGCGAGCATGAGAACACTCAGCGGGTAATAGATCATGGGTTTGTCATAGATGGGGAGAATTTGCTTCGACACTGCGATCGTCAATGGGTAAAGACGTGTACCGCTTCCGCCAGCTAGTATAATTCCCTTCATTCGATCACTTCCTTATGTCAATGCTAAAAGTCGAGTCGTGATATGACGCCTTCAATAGCCGCCGGTAATTTCTTTTAAAAATGGCGAAATGCGGTTCGCCTATCATTGTGGCAGACATTTGGCGAGAACAGAACCACGAGTCAACCGAGACAAAATGGAAAAATGGCAAGAATAAATGTCTATTCTCCAACAAGCTGATGATTTTACGACATAATTATCGTCGAAAACTATATACGCAATGCCAAGTAAAACGGATTTCTGAATGCGAACTGAGCACCAATCTGAAGTCAGCGCGATTATCGTGACTTATAATCCGGAGGTTGCAGCTCTTGCGAAACTTCTGAACGCGATAGGTCCCCAAGTTGCTGAAGTCATTGTGGTGGACAATGGTTCGAAAGCGGATTTAAATCAGTGGCTTGCAAATCAGGCCATCGAGGCAAAGCTCGTGTCTCTCGGCACGAATTGCGGTATCGCAAAAGCACAAAATGTCGGCATCGATCAGGCCCGGACAAGGGGTTCAAACTTCATTCTTTTGCTTGATCAGGACAGTGTGCCAGCCCCAAATATGGTGGCCACCTTGCTATCGGCAGCCAAGGCCCAGATCGCTGGAGGTATCAAGCTTGGCTGCGTTGGTCCGCGATATGAGGATTCGCGCCAGAACAATCCTCCCCCTTTTGTAAAAATAGAAGGGCTTCGCCTTCAGCGCCAAGCCTGTGCTTCGGCAGATTCAGTTGTGGACGTGGATTATCTCATTGCTTCGGGGTGTCTCATTCCCATGACAACCATTGACGATGTTGGTGATATGAAAGAAGAACTGTTCATCGACTATGTGGATATCGAGTGGGGTTTGCGCGCGCAGCAGAAGGGCTACCGTTCTTTTGGCGTTTGTGCCGCGCAAATGCAGCACGATCTCGGTGACAATCCCGTCAAATTCCGTGGACGGTATATTCCTGTTCACAGCCCATTAAGGCACTATTATCATTTCCGGAACGCTGTCTGGCTTTATCGGCAATCATGGCTACGGACCAACTGGAAAGTTGTCGATGCGGCACGTCTCGCACGAAAATTCGTTTTCTACAGCCTTTTTACTGCACCTCGGCGCAAACATGCCTGGATGATGACAATCGGCATATTTCACGGCCTTATCGGGCGTATGGGAAAGAAGGCCGATAATGGTTGAACACAATGTCCTCGTCACAAATCCAGATCATGAGATCACGATCAGCGTCGTGATTTTCAAACCAGATCGCGTCGTGCTCGGCAATACACTCAAAAGCCTGCAAAGGGCACTTCAGGAGACAACTCCGCTTCGCGCCAAGCTCTACATCATCGACAACACGCCAGATGTTTCGGACCACAATTGGCTGAGAGAACTGTTGCCCGACCTGCCACTTGAGATCATCGCGGGGCACGGCAATATCGGTTTTGGTGCAGCCAACAATATGATTCTGGACAAAGCGGGTGAATTCCATCTTGTTTTGAACCCTGACGTGGAAATGCAGCCGGATGCCCTGAAACAGGCGCTGGCATTCATGACAGAAAACCCAGCCGGTGGCCTGA
Source organism: Phyllobacterium sp. T1293 (assembly GCF_020731415.2). NCBI lineage: Bacteria > Pseudomonadati > Pseudomonadota > Alphaproteobacteria > Hyphomicrobiales > Phyllobacteriaceae > Phyllobacterium > Phyllobacterium meliloti. The sequence goes on from NZ_CP088274.1 coordinate 286,582, forward strand.
TCACACCAAAGGCGTTTAATCCAGACGGAAGCACGCAATATCTTTGCAAACGATATCCCGCAATCTTCGACCTGCTTGTTCGCGGTTTTGCTCCAAACGGTATCAAAAAGCTGTTTCGCAAGCGGTTGCAGCGGTACGAGATGCGGGATCAGATTGCAGATACGCCATTCTGGGACCCTCCCATTGTCAGCGGATGTTTTATGTTCTTTCGCGGCGATATTTACAAACAGTTGGGCGGTTTTGATCCGCGCTATCTGCTCTATTTCGAAGATTTCGACATCTCACTGCGTACCGGCAAAATAACACGCATTGCCTATGTCCCGGCAGTCAAAATCGTCCACGAAGGTGGTCATGCCGCCAGCAAAGGCCTCTGGCACATCAGGCAGTTTGCCCGCTCGGCGTTCATATTCTACACGACCTATCCACTGAAGCTTTTCTAATCCGTGGTCTAGGCGCCGCGAAGACCGTTATTTGTCGCGGCCATCAATCTGCCGATTGATTGCCAGAGCAATCAACGTGCATGCGGCACCCGACAGGAGATAGGCACCGCTCGCAATCAGTCCAAAGCGGCTCGACAACATCAAAGCAACAAGCGGGGCAAACCCGGCGCCAAACAACCAGGCAAGATCGGTTGTCAGCGCGGACCCGGTATAGCGGTACCTTCTTGAAAAATTCGACGCAACCGAGCCGGATGACTGGCCGAAGGACAGGCCGAGAAGCAGGAAGCCAAAAACCATGAAGATGATTTCACCGACATCACCACCATCAAGAAGTTGAGGCGCAAAGCCGCTGAAGACAGCAATGGCAATGGCCGTGGCTATAAGCAATCGGCTCCGCCCGACGCGATCGGCAATATTTCCAGAAGCGAAAATCGCCAGAACACCCACTGCCGCACCAATCGTCTCAATCATGAGGAAGCGTGCGGGCCCCTGATCCGTGAAAAGAAATACCCATGAGAGAGGAAACACGGTAACCATATGAAACAGGGCGAAGCTCGCCAAAGGAGCAAATGCGCCGATAACAACGTGACGCCCTTCTGCCTGCAACGTATCGCTAACAGTGGTTGGCTGTAGTTCCCGGCGTTCGAAAAGTTCAGCGTATTGCTCTGTAACAACCATGCGCAGGCGGGCAAAAAGCGCCACCACATTGATCGCAAAGGCAACAAAGAAAGGATAGCGCCAACCCCATTCCAGGAAATCCTGTGCGGACAGGTGAGCAACGAAGAACGCAAAGAGGCTGGCTGCAACCATCAATCCGAGCGGGGCACCAAGCTGCGGGATCATGGCATACCAGCCACGGCGGCGTTCTGGTGCGTTCAGGGCTAACAGTGAGGCAAGCCCATCCCATTCACCGCCCAGCGCCAACCCCTGACCAAGCCGGAAAAGCGCAAGAAGCAATGCCGATACCCAGCCCACTTGCTCATAGCCGGGCAAGAAAGCAATCGCCACCGTCGAACTGCCGAGCAGGAACAGAGTGATGGTGAGTTTAACTCCACGGCCATAGGTGCGGTCGATGGCCATGAAAATCACAGTACCAAGCGGACGCGCAATGAAGGCCAGTGCAAAAATGGCGAAAGAATAGAGCGTGCCGGTCAGCGGATCGACATAGGGAAAAACCAGTTTGGGGAAAACCAAAACGGACGCGATGGCATAAACGAAAAAGTCGAAAAACTCTGACGTACGGCCAATAATAACGCCGATGGCGATTTCGCCCACGTTGACGTCGTCGTGACTGCCATGCAGGCCTTTCACGTCACGTCCGTGTGTCGATGAGGGCACCCCTATTTCCGCGCTCATATCTGGTTGCGCTCCTCAATCCTGAATTGGCAGCTGCTTTCTTCAAGCCGCTCTCACGGCTATGCTAGCATCTCCTTTATCATTGTGACACATTACGGAAGGATTGGGCAAATTGTCCAATGTCACTTTGAATGGGGTGCCGCTACGGATGGCGTAAATTACCGCTGCTATCATGTCAGGAACGACCTTGAAACGTTTTCTTGCCGTCGCCATACTTCCGTTTCTTACCATGCTGACCGCATGCAACGCTGTCGTCATGAGTCCGTCTGGCGACGTCGCCGCACAGCAGCGGGACCTCATTGTCATCTCGACCATTCTGATGCTGATCATCATCGTGCCTGTCATGCTGCTGACGGTGTTTTTTGCATGGCGCTATCGTCAATCGAATACGGAAGCCCGGTATGAGCCCGACTGGGATCACTCGACGCAGCTTGAGTTGATCATTTGGGCGGCCCCCCTGCTCATTATCATCTGTCTTGGGGCATTGACATGGATGGGCACGCATCTACTCGATCCCTATCGCCCGCTCGATCGTATCGCTCCCGGCAAGCTGGTCGACAAACAGATTAAGCCCCTGCAGGTGGAGGTTGTCGCGCTCGATTGGAAATGGTTGTTCATCTATCCGGAATATGGCGTGGCAACCGTCAACGAGCTGGCCGCGCCGGTGGACAGACCGATCAATTTCCGTCTGACATCATCAGCGGTCATGAATTCATTCTATATTCCCGCCCTCGCCGGTCAGATCTACACCATGCCTGGCATGGCGACGAAGCTTAGCGCTGTGATCAACCATCCCGGTACGTTTGAAGGCTTTTCCGCAAACTATAGCGGTGCCGGATTCTCAGGCATGAAGTTTGCCTTCCTTGGCTTGTCCGACGCTGATTTTGACAAATGGATGGCCGATGTGAAGGCGCAAAGCGGTTCGCTGGATCGCAATGCCTATCTCGAACTTGAACGTCCCAGCGAAAATGACCCCGTGCGCCGTTACGGTAGCGTCGATGCACAGCTGTTTACCGCCGTGCTCAACCGCTGTGTCGAACTCGGCAAGATGTGCATGGATGAGATGAGTTCCATCGACGCCAAGGGCGGCCTTGGTCTTGCGGGCATCAACAATGTCCATCCACTTGAATATGATAAATACACGCGGCGCGGTGCAATATTTGCTCCGCCAGCGACCTATGTCGCGCGTATATGCACCACTGAAGAAGAGGCAAGAATGCGTGTGAGCCAGCCGCTTCTGTCACCGCGTGACATTTCTCCTGTCCTTGGCGCGGGTCTGCCGCGCCCGGTATCAGCCCCATTGTTCGGCGCACCGCGCCGCCCGTCGAATTCCTGAACGGATTGAGTCCGATATGTTTGATAATCCCGCTCTTCTCAAAGCAGTCTTCGGCCGCCTGACGCTGGAATCCTTCCCTTATCACGAGCCGATTCTTGTCGGCACGTTCGCAATGGTGGCCCTTGGCGGCCTGGCGCTGGTGGGAATACTGACCTATTACCGTGTCTGGGGTTATCTCTGGCGCGAATGGTTCACCAGCATCGACCACAAGCGCATTGGTATCATGTACATGATTCTGGGCATTGTGATGTTGCTGCGCGGCTTTGCCGATGCCATCATGATGCGCCTGCAGCAGGCCATGGCCTTCGGTGGATCAGACGGTTACCTCCCGGCTCATCATTATGATCAGGTGTTCACCGCTCACGGTGTGATCATGATCTTCTTCGTTGCCATGCCGCTCGTCACGGGCCTGATGAACTTTGTCGTTCCGCTGCAAATCGGTGCGCGCGACGTGTCCTTCCCGTTTCTGAACAATTTCAGCTTCTGGATGACGACAGCAGGCGCCATACTGGTGATGATGTCCCTGTTCGTCGGCGAGTTTGCCAAGACCGGCTGGCTCGCCTATCCGCCGCTTTCCAACATCGGCTACAGTCCTGATGTCGGGGTGGATTACTATATATGGGCGCTGCAGATAGCCGGTATCGGCACATTGCTATCCGGCGTCAACCTTGTGGCAACCATCGTCAAGATGCGCGCGCCCGGCATGACGATGATGAAGCTGCCGGTCTTCACCTGGACAGCCCTATGCACCAACGTTCTGATCGTGGCCGCCTTCCCCGTGCTGACAGCGGTTCTCGCTCTACTCAGCCTTGACCGCTATGTCGGCACGAACTTCTTCACCAATGATTTTGGTGGCAACCCGATGATGTATGTGAACCTCATCTGGATCTGGGGTCATCCGGAAGTTTACATTCTCATCCTGCCGGCTTTCGGCATCTTTTCCGAAGTCACGTCCACATTCTCCGGCAAGCGCCTGTTTGGTTATACATCGATGGTCTATGCGACCGTCGTTATTACCATTCTCGCCTATCTCGTCTGGCTGCACCACTTCTTCACCATGGGATCAGGTGCGAGCGTGAATTCTTTCTTCGGCATCACGACGATGATCATTTCGATTCCCACAGGTGCCAAGATATTCAACTGGCTTTTCACCATGTATCGCGGCCGCATCCGCTTCGAACTGCCGATGATGTGGACGATTGCCTTCATGTTGACCTTCGTTATTGGCGGGATGACCGGCGTGTTGCTTGCCGTACCACCGGCGGATTTCGTCCTGCACAATAGTCTGTTCCTCGTGGCACATTTCCATAACGTCATCATCGGTGGCGTGCTGTTTGGCCTCTTTGCCGGTATCAGCTACTGGTTCCCGAAGGCATTTGGTTTCAAGCTTGATCCGTTCTGGGGCAAGATGTCGTTCTGGTTCTGGGTCATCGGCTTCTACTTCGCCTTCATGCCGCTCTACGTATTGGGCCTGATGGGCGTAACAAGACGTCTGCGGGTGTTCAACGATCCGTCGCTGCAGATCTGGTTCGTCATCGCCGCTTTCGGTGCTGTGCTGATCGCTATCGGCATCCTATCCTTCCTCATCCAGATTTATGTCAGCATCCGCAACCGTGAGAAGCTGGCGGACTTCACAGGCGATCCCTGGGATGGCCGGACACTTGAATGGTCCACATCATCACCACCACCCGCTTACAACTTTGCCTTCACACCGGTGGTGCATGATCTCGACGCTTGGCACGACATGAAAAGACGCGGTTACACACGTCCGCTGGAGGGTTTCAAGGCGATCCACATGCCCAAAAACACCGGCACGGGCATTATCCTTGCGGTTCTGAGCATCATCTTTGGCTTTGCCATGATCTGGTACATCTGGTGGCTCGCGGCCTTCAGTTTCGTGGCTATGCTTGCCGTGACGATCGGCCATACATTCAACTATAAGCGCGACTTCCACATTCCGGCAGATGAAGTTATTCGCACGGAAGGTGAGCGGACAGCTCTTCTCGCAGGAGCCGCACAATGAGTTCTTCAGTGGTTCACGAGAACAGTGCAACACCAACCTTCTACGTGGTTGACGAGCACGATCACCCCGAAGGCGGCAGCACGATGTTCGGCTTCTGGATTTACCTGATGAGCGATTGCCTCATCTTTGCGGTGCTCTTCGCAACCTATGGCGTGCTTGGCGGCAATTATGCAGCCGGGCCGTCACCAAAAGATCTCTTCGACCTGCCACTCGTGGCAATCAATACGTCAATGCTGCTCTTTTCTTCGATCACCTACGGCTTTGCCATGCTGACGATGGACAAAGGGCGGATTGGCGCAACGCAAGCTTGGCTTGCATTGACGGGTCTGTTTGGTCTGGCGTTCATCGGCATCGAACTTTACGAGTTCGCGCATATGATCCATGAAGGTGCCACGCCGCAGAGAAGCGCCTTCCTGTCGTCCTTCTTTACACTTGTGGGAACGCACGGGCTGCACGTCACCGTCGGCTTGGTCTGGCTGACAACCCTGATGATACAGGTCAAGCGTTATGGGCTTATCGCGGCAAACAAGCGTCGCCTGATGTGCCTGAGCATGTTCTGGCACTTCCTTGACGTCATCTGGATTGGCGTTTTCACTTTCGTTTACCTGATGGGAATGTTGCGATGACAACGGCGCACACTGATGATCACAGCCACGCGGAAGATGACGGGCACGCGCATGGTTCGCTTCGATCCTATCTGATCGGTTTTGGCCTCTCGGTTATCCTGACGGCCATCCCCTTCTGGCTGGTTATGACCGGAGCACTGGACTCCAAACAGGGGACCGCACTCGCAATCATGGCATTGGCCGTGATCCAGATCGTTGTGCACATGGTGTTCTTCCTGCACATGAACGTTCGCTCGGAAAATGGCTGGACGATGATGGCGCTGATTTTCACGCTCGTCCTCGTGGTCATCACGCTCACCGGGTCCCTATGGGTCATGTATCATCTGAACACCAACATGATGCCCGGCCACGACATGAGCCAGATTCCCTGATGGCATAGCCAATGGACGGCGATGTTGACGATAGCGGTGAGCCTGCAAGAGCGCAGCCAACATCCGTATGGCGGCTTGTTATATTCGGCTTTGTCGCTCTTTTGGGTATTGTGCTGTTATGCGGTCTTGGCGTTTGGCAGCTGGAACGACGCGTCTGGAAACTGGATCTGATTGAGCGTGTCGAGCAACGGGTCGGAGCGCCCGTAACCTCTGCGCCGGGACCAGATACTTGGCCCGGAATAAGTGATGAGGATGCCTATCGGCATATCAGCGTGAGCGGACGCTTCCTGCAAAACCGCGATACGCTTGTCAAAGCCGTGACCGAACGCGGTAGCGGATACTGGCTTATGAGCCCGTTTCAGACAGACGATGGTTTTACCGTGCTGATAAACCGGGGTTTTGTGCCAGAAGGAGCAGCAGAACGCTCATGGCAGGAAACCGCGGACACGGAGGTAACGGGCCTCATGCGCATGACGGAACCCAAAGGTGGTTTCCTCAGGCGGAATGATCCCTCTGCCGACAGATGGTATTCGCGCGATGTGGGTGCAATCGCAACGGCAAAGTCCCTTGGCGCCGTAGCGCCTTATTTTATTGATGCGGATGCGAATATGAGATCCCGGCAACCTCCCATCGGAGGATTGACGGTTATTCGTTTTGCCAACAACCATCTGGTTTATGCCATAACATGGTTTGTACTGGCACTTATGCTTGCCGCTGCTACGATTTACGTTGGAAGGAATGAATGGCAAATTCGCAAAACCATACGATTGAATCGGTCCTGACATATTGAGCGAAGTGCTGAACCCAGAGGCGGAACGCGTGGAGCCGAAGCAGATCAACCCAGCTGACAATAGTCTGATGACCGGGCTTGGACCCGCAACGCCGCCAGCCGACTACACCGCAAACTGGAAGAATATGAGCCTTCTGATTCAGCTTCGCTGGATCGCGGTCGTTGGACAAATTGTAACGATTGCCGTCGTGCATGAGTGGTTCAATATTGAACTGCCACTGCTTCCGATGTTTCTGGTTCTCGCCGGGCTCATTGGGCTCAATCTCGCCAGCATTGTCTGGCTGCGTAACGACAAGATTACCACACAGGCCTCTCTGTTTATCGTTCTTGTGTTCGACGTGGCTGCTCTCACCGCGCAGCTCTATTTGAGTGGCGGCGCAACCAATCCGTTTATTTTCCTGTATCTGTTGCAGGTGACGCTCAGTGCGGTGCTGCTGGACGCGCGACTGACTTCAGCGATCGTCGCCATAGCCTGCACAAGCTTTGCCGGCCTTACGGTATTTTACGAACCTATTATCCTGCCCGGTCAGGGCTTCGATGAGCTTTTTCGCCTCCACATTATCGGCATGCTCATTTGCTTCGTTCTGGACGCTGCTCTCCTTGTCGTGTTCGTGGCGCGGATCAATCGCAATCTGCGCGAGCGTGATGCAAACCTTGCTGCCTTGAAACAGCATGCGGCAGAAGAGGATCATATTGTCCGTATGGGACTGCTTGCATCCGGCGCTGCACATGAGCTTGGTACACCGCTTTCTTCACTCTCGGTCATTCTTGGGGACTGGCGACGCGTTCCCGCCCTTGCCAAAAACCCCGATCTTGTGCAGGAAATCGATGAGATGCAGGCGGAGGTGCAGCGCTGTAAAGCGATTGTAACCGGGATTTTGCTCGCAGCGGGTGAAGCGCGCGGTGAAGCTCCTGCTATCACCACCGTCAATGCTTTCCTTGACGAGCTTGTCGCCGAGTGGCGCGCCGCGCGGTCTGCGACAACACTTTCCTATGGGAATGCTTTTGGACTCAATCTTACAATCGTCTCGGATTCAGCCCTGAAACAGGTCATTTTCAACGTACTCGACAATGCATTCGATGCATCGCCCGGTTGGGTCGGATTTCTGGCAGAGCGCGAGGGCGATATGCTGGTGCTCCGTGTCAATGATGCAGGTCCCGGTTTTCAGCCCGATATATTGGCAAAGTTTGGCAAGCCTTATCAGTCAAGCAAGGGTCGTCTCGGTGGTGGTCTCGGGTTGTTTCTTGTCGTCAATGCGGTGCGCAAACTTGGGGGCGCGGTGAATGCACGCAATCTGCCACAGGGTGGCGCTTCTGTGACATTGGAATTGCCGCTTGCGTCGCTAGCCATTGGAGTGCGTGACCATGACAAGTGAACGGTTGCTGGTTATCGTTGAGGACGACACCGCATTTGCGCGCACTCTGAAACGCTCCTTTGAGCGGCGCGAATATAGCGTCGTGTTGGCGAGCGGATTTGAGGAAGTTCAGGAGATTCTGAAGACCCAATCGCCACACTATGCAATCGTTGATCTGAAACTTGCCGGCGCTTCGGGCCTCACCTGCGTCGAGGCACTGCATACCCATGACCCGGAAATGCTCATTGTCGTGCTGACGGGTTTCGCCAGCATTGCGACAGCCGTGGAAGCAATCAAGCTTGGTGCCTGTCACTATCTCGCCAAGCCATCCAATTCCGACGATATAGAAGCAGCATTCAGCAAGGCAGCAGGCAATGCCCAGATTGATCTGACGGCACGCCCAACATCTATCAAGACGTTGGAATGGGAACGTATCCATCAGATGTTGGTAGAAACGGACTTCAACATATCAGAGACGGCGAGACGGCTTGGCATGCATCGCCGCACCCTCGCTCGCAAGCTTGAGAAGCGCCGGGTGAATTAGCCCGGCGCATTTCTTCACTTATCGACCGGGTTGATTGCGCAGCTTTTCCGCCTCCGCATAAAAGCGCTTTTCCCATTCCTTGTGGTTATCGAGCCCTTCCCGAATGAATGGGGTGAATACGGCAAGATTCATCAGCAACCAATTGACGAAATTGGCTGGGAATCTCGTGGGCTTCACGAAATCGACGAAAAGAACAACGCGGGTTTTATCCGTATGATTCCAGGCTTCGTGCTCATAGGCATCATCGAAAATGAGCGCCTTGCCCTCCTGCCAGTGACAAATCTGGTCCTTGACGCGAATTGCCAACCTGTCTGACTGTTCGGGAACAATCATACCCAAATGGAGACGGAGCACACCATTATATGGTCCACGATGCGGTGGCAGATGCTTTCCGGGCTCAAAGATCGAAAACATCGCTGTCTTCAGATTTGGAATCTTTTGGACAGCTGCCCAAGTCTTCGGGCAGGCAAGAATATTCTGTTCGGACTTCACGCCAAAACCGATCAGGAAGAATGTCTTCCAGCTCTTGTCAGTGGAGATCGTTTTAACATCGGTGGAAATGTCCTGAAACGCAGGCAATTCGCTCTGCCGAACAAGAACCTTGTCAAGTTCCGAGCGGATTTCCGGCCAGGCTCTTTCTATCTCGCTCGACCACGGAAAGGTGGCATTGTCATAAACTGGAGGATTGCCGAACTTGGCATATTTCAGATTGAGGCCCTCAGCCCAGGATACAATGCTCATGAAAAAGCGCGTGACCCGGCTGGCGCGCTCCATCGGTGCAATTCCGACCGTTTCAAAAGACTGCTTCGCATTTCCCGTCTGCAGTTTTCCTGAATCAGATTCTTTTAAAGTTCCGTCAGTCACGATTTCTATCCCAATCATTCATTGGCTTTACCCGCGCGTGCCGGACTCAATATCTTCAAAGAGCCCGGCACGCGTGTAGACTTTAGATTATACAATCTATGTGGAGTTTCTAGGGCTCGCAGCAATAATTGAGAAGCCAACTCAGCTTTTTCAGATGCTTTTTGCCGGTGTTATCCAATGAACCGCATCACTTCATCGTGTGTTTGGCAACTCTCTGAAAAGTTCTCTAAAGTCCCAGAGATTGCTGTGCCGGCTCCGTTGGCCCGACGTGGACACCTTCCAGTTCAAGCATCCGAATTTTGGATGACGAGCCACCCGGTGCGGAAAAACCGCCTACCTTGCCGCCTGCAGCCAGTACCCGGTGACATGGAATGATCAACGCGACTGGATTCTTTGCCATAGCCTGCCCAACGTCCCGCGCAGCTTCCGGTCCGGCGCCAAGCTCCTTCGCCAAACCACCATAGGTGACTGTATGGCCCCAACCAACACGCCGGACCGCATCATAAATGCGTTTGAAGAACTCATCCTGTCCATCAAGATCCAGCTTTATGTCAGAAAAATCCGTCTCTTCGCCTTTGAAATAGCGTTTTACGGCGGCTACGGCTTCAGAAATTTCCGGCGTGGGAGTGGCAGGTTCGGCGACCGGCAAACGCCTTAACAAAAGCCGCTCGGTTGATTCAGCGCTCTTTGTCGGGAGTTGAAAACGCGTAACACCTTGACTGTTCCAGGCAATTCCGCAAAAGCCGCCCTCGGTTTCAAAAACAAGATAATTATGCACTGTCTGACCCATAACATGGCCTCCATCTTTCACTTGTTATGAACATCATGCCGACAGGCTTTTGATTCAACCCGTTTCTTGCACAATATGAAAGCTACTGACGATCCATGACAAACCTCTAATGGGCTGGTGCGCCGCTCGACTGCCCCTTCTTGGTCAGAAGCACAAAGAATGCAGCAATAATCAGCATGGCCCCGAGAACAACGAATGTATCGCTGTAACCCATGATGAGCGATTGCTTCTTGACCGTCTGCCCGAGCGCTATGATTGCCTGCTCGCGCGCTGCAACGGGATCACTGACACCATGCGCCATGAAGTAAGCAGTCATCTGATCAAGCCTGCCACGCACCGTCTCGCTGAACAGATTGACCGAGGTGCCGATCGTGTTGGAATGAAACTGCTCCCGTTTGGTGACGATTGTTGCAAGCATGGCCGTGCCAAATGCACCGCCGAGATTCCTCAGCATATTGAAGACGCCAGAAGCCGCGGCGGACTCATTGCGAGCTACACCCACCATCGCAATGGCCGTCAATGGAGCCATGACCACCGCTTGCCCGATGGCACGCACAATGTTGGGAACCCACAGCTGATCGCCGGAGTAGTTGGCCGACATGTGAATGTTCATGAAGCAGCTTCCACCGAACACACACAATCCGAGAAACACGATGATCCGCGTATCAAACCTGCCCATCAGCATAGGAACAAACGGGATGATCAGAAGCTGCGGCAAACCGGTCCATGCCATGACAGAGCCGATCTGTTCGGAATTGTACCCCTGAACCTGTCCGAGATATTGCGGCAGTAGATACACTGAGCCGTAGAGTCCGAAGCCGACAAGCATATTTGCGGCAGTGCCAAGGCCGAAGTTGCGCCGTTTCAACAGACGCAAGTTTACAGCCGGGTTTTTTACCGTGAGTTCGATCCAGACAAACAGAGCCAGAAAGACAACGGCGATAATGGTGAGCCGAACGATGAACGGAGAACCCAACCAGTCATTTTTATTGCCTTCTTCAAGGACAGTCTGAAGCGCGCCCAGACCGATGGCCATGGCCAATATACCGAACCAATCCCCCTCCTTTAGCAAGCCAAGGTTCATGGGTTGGCGCTCAAGATTAAGGTAGAGCGCAGTGACCATGAAGGCACCGGGTACGAGATTGATAAAGAAAATATACTGCCAACCATAATTCTCTGTCAGATATCCACCAATCGTCGGACCGATGGCGGGGGCAAACGTAGCCGTTATGGCAAAGAGAGCCATACCAATCGAATGCTGGTGGCGCGGCAGTTTCGTCAGGATCAGCGTGAACGCCATGGGAATTAGCACGCCGCCCGTAAAGCCTTGAATTGCCCGCAGGATAATCATCTCTTCGAGATTGCGCGCGAAAGCACAGGCCACCGAAAACGCCAGAAACAGAAGTGCGTTGACCAGCAGAAACCGCCGGAAAGAGAACACCCGGCTGAGATAATCGGTCAGAGGGATGACAATGATTTCGCCGATGAGATAGGCCGTTGATATCCAGGCACCATTATCGACACCTGTACCAATACCGCCCTCAATATTAAGCAGTGACGCATTGGTAATCTGGATATTCAACACGGCCATGAAGGCGCCGATCAGGCCCGCAAAGACAGTAATCCATGTCTTCATGCTTGCGGGTTGTTCCAGATCGGCAGCGGGTGTGGCGGCAGCGGACATTTTCTTCGTCCTATCCTGGTCTTTTAATTGCTGGCCTTGTAGCAGGCAGTCGCACCGCAATTGGCCGCGCTATCGGCATCCTTGAGATTGATAGTGGGAGTGACGGACATGCCGGGACGCAACAGGCCCGTCAGCTTGCTATCATTATCAAGCACCACCTTGACCGGGATACGCTGAACGATCTTGGTGAAGTTGCCAGTCGCATTATCGGGCGGCAGCAGGGCAAATTCCTGACCACTGGCGGGCGCAATACTGTCAACAACGCCCTTCAGCGCAACGCCGGGGAACGTATCGACAGCAATATCGACAGGCTGTCCCTTTTTCACATCCGTCAGCTGCGTTTCCTTGAAGTTCGCGATAACATAGACATTGTCGACTGGAACCACTGCCATAAGCTGCGTGCCCGACTGCACATACTGTCCGACGCGCAGCGTCCGGTTGCCGACAACCCCATCAACGGGTGAAACAATCGTGGTGTAGCTCAGATTAAGCTCAGCTTGATCCTGTACTGCCTTGTCATGAGCGAGTGCGGCATTGGCTTTCGCCAGTTGCGCTTGCAACACGCCGATCTGCTTTTGCGCCGAGATAACAGCTCCCTCATCGCGCTGCAGGGTTGCCTTGGCAATATCAAGTTTGGACACCGCCTGCTGCGCGTTCTGCACACTGCCAGCGCCTTGCGTTGCAAGGGCGCCGTAGCGATCATTGTCCTGCTGGGCGAACTTCAGGCTAGCCTGATCAACAGACACCGTGGACTGCGCCTGCGCAATCGCTGCCTGCTGCTGATCAATACTTGCCATGGTATTTTCTATATCGGCCTGTGCGGCAGCGACATCAGCCTTGGCCTGATCAAGCGCAACGACATAATCACGATCGTCAATCTTCGCCAAAGGCTCATTGGCATGAACCGGCTGGTTGTCTGCGACGAGCACCTCACGCAGATAACCCGAGACTTTCGGCGCAACGATCGTGGAATCGGCCTTTACATAGGCATCATCGGTTGATTCCTGAAACCGGCCGACTGTCCAGTAATGCCAGCCGAACTCAGCAGCCAACCCGACAACAACCACGGCAGCGCCAATCAAAAGCAGACGGCGAACATTCCGTGGACGCGGCTTCGGCGGCTCCGTAACGGTTCCCTGTGGTGCCGGCATTGCCTCATCAGCACTCAGTGTCTTTTCAATCTTCAGCTCGAGTGGTTGCGTGTTTTTGGTCATAGCGAATGCCCTAGGTTGAGAAACTAGATCGGCACGGGTTGGGGGAACTCGGGTCGGGGGAGATAAATAAGGAACTAATCAGTTCCCTAATTATGTCTGGACAATTCCGATTGCAAGACAGAAAATGCACAAGCAACTATTTTTGAAGACCGAAAGCAGAACACTGGTGACAAACCTGACAGGTACTCTTGAAATCGATCCTGATGATCCCGGCGAAAACGCGGAAGAGATCAAACGTCCACGAGGGCGACCTCAGAATCGATCCGATGCGGAAACCAAACATCTGATCCTGCAGGTCGCAACGCAGGTCTTATTAAAGAACGGCTATACGGCAACCCGAATGGAAACGGTCGCGCGCGAAGCTGGCGTCGCCAAACGAACGATCTATCGATTCTGGACAACGAAATCCGATCTACTGGCTGCAATTACTGCGGAACGAGGGGAAGAAATCGTCGCGAAGGTGGATAAATTCCTTCAGACAATTCATCCGGAATCCCTTGATAAGCTGGGGCTGAAAAGCGCGCTCGAACATATATTGAGCGAGTTTGCCCATATCATCCTGTCGGATCAAACCGTGGCGTTCTATCGTCTGGTGACTGCGGAAGCCTTGAATTTTCCGGAGGTGGCCACTGCCTTTTACCGGGAGGGGCCGTCAAGAAGTTCCGCAATGGTTGCCCGTTTTCTGGAACAGCAGCAAAAACGGGGACTGATCAAGCTTGAAGACACAAAGGTTGCAGCTTCCATGTTGTTGAGCATGGTGACGGCAGAACCGTTTCGCATGGCAACACTGGGTCTGGCAGGTGTTCCGGAAGACCGGGAAATTGAGGCACGCGTTGCCATGGCTGCAACACTGTTTCTGGAAGGATGCAGTACGACCCCTGCCAAATAGCTTATCCTTCCAGCAATCCCAAATGGGTCGCAAGCTCGCGCGCCGCAGCCCCGCCCGCGCGGTTAGCGCCTATTGTAGAGGCGGAAGGTCCATATCCAACCAGATGAATGCGTGGATCTTTCGCTACCTGCGTTGCCAGCCTGCCAGCCATGACGATGCCGCCATTCTCCTCACGGATTTGCAGTGGAGCAAGATGGTCCAGAGAACTGCGGAATCCGGTACACCAAAGAATGACGTCCGCCCTCTGTTCTGTACCATCGGCCCAACGGACGCCATTTTCGGTAATATCCGTGAACATGGGCAACCGATTGAGCACACCGCGTGCTTGGGCGGCCCGCAAGGCTGGCGTCCATGGAATGCCGGTTACTGAAACAACGGAACCTGGCACCAATCCGCGCCTAACCCTGTCCTCCACTATGGCAACAGCCGCGCGCCCATCCTCGGGCGTGAATGGCTGATCGCGAAACTGCGGCTCCTGCCTTGTCACCCAGGTTGTCGACGTGACACGCGAAATCTCGTCCAGTAATTGCAATGCGGAAATACCCCCGCCGACAACAATGACGTGCTTTCCGGCAAACTCATCGGCGGTCTTATAGTCGTGGGTATGAAGCTGGCGGCCCTTGAAACTTTCGGCGCCCGGATAGGCTGGGATATAGGGTGTTTCCCACGTCCCTGTCGCGTTGATGATGCCTCGGGCGGAAAAACCTCCCTGCTCCGTTTCGACGCGAAAACGGCCAGCCCTTTCGCAGACCACGGTAACTGTCTGCGGCCTGATCACCGGCAGTTCAAACTTCTGCTCATAGGCAGCATAATATTGCGGCACGGCCACCGACGCCTTTACCTCGTCGCCGACATCCACCGCATCGGAAAACCGTAAACCGGGCAGATCATGAACGCGGTTGACAGTCGTCAAAGTCAGGGATGGCCAGCGATATTGCCATGCCCCGCCAGCGCCGGGTGACTTGTCCAGAACAAGATAATTCTTCCATGATTTGAGACCAAGTTGCTGTAGATGGTATGCCGAGGAAAGCCCTGCCTGTCCGGCACCAATGACGACTATATCCGCCTTCAGCAAAGTGCGGACGTCGTTATGCTCTAAAGAGTTATCCGTTTTTTGCTCAGCTTGGGGAAGAATTGTTTCTGAAGACATACCCAATCATAAGTTTGATCCGGGCGAATTCAAGTGCTCCGCCTCAATTGTCACCCTTATCCGTTCGGGCTTCAATGGCGCGGACAACGGCGGCCATATCCTCCTGACCATGCCCGAGAGCCACGGTCTCACCGTAAAGCGAATAACAAATATCCAGTAAGGGTGAGGCAAGTTTTGACTGTCTCGCTGCAGCTGCAATCAGCCGATTGTTCTTCAAAACATCGCTGATCGAAGTTAACGCCGCAAAATCCCCATCAACCAGCTTATGGGCGCGGAGGCGCGATACGCTGCTTGCCATCGGCCCTGCGTCGAGCACAGCGAGAAATTGTTGCAGATCAAGCTGATGACGCTCGGCAAAATGAAACGATTCGGCGAGGCCAGTGACCATTGTGATCAGAAAGAGATTGATCGACAGCTTCATCAAAAGGGCGGAAGGAACCTTACCGCACTCCACCACCTGATGGCACATGGGTTGCATCAATGGCCGCACTTCATCGACGCTCGCCGGATCGCCAGCCAGCATTGCCACGAGTAAGCCAGCCTCGGCTGGTTTGCGGGACCCTGAAACAGGTGCCTCAACATAACTTCCCCCCGCCGCCCGGATATCAGCTTCAAGCCCGCGCGAATATTCAGCCGAATTCGTACCCATACTGACGATGATGCGCTG
The DNA here is from genome assembly GCF_020731415.2 of Phyllobacterium sp. T1293. Classification (NCBI taxonomy): domain Bacteria; kingdom Pseudomonadati; phylum Pseudomonadota; class Alphaproteobacteria; order Hyphomicrobiales; family Phyllobacteriaceae; genus Phyllobacterium; species Phyllobacterium meliloti. Next base: position 302,681 of record NZ_CP088274.1, read on the forward strand.
CGCAACATTCACTACGAAATCCGGTGTACCTCGCCCTAGCACCAGATCGGTGGCGTCGCTATCAACCATCATGAGAATGACAATGCGCGCCTGACGAAACACCTCTGCCGGGCTATCAGCCACGCGCGCGCCGGCTGCGCGTAAAGGTTCAATTTTGCCGGAAGAGCGATTCCACACGACAAGCGATGTCCCAGCTCTGACCAGATTGAGCGCCATAGGCTGGCCCATCAGACCAAGACCGATAAAACCAACATCCATTTAAATCTCCCGCACGAACACCGAATTTTTCTTCGTACGCTAGCAATCGATCATACATTCGACTATCAAATAGATATGAAGTGATACTTCAGGAAATCATAAGTATGAACACAGCTCTCGATATGGATGCCCTGCGAACAATGGTTGTCGGCACGGATATGAAGAGCTTTGCCCGCGCTGCATCTCAGCTCGGCCGTTCGCAGTCGGCCATCAGCATGCAACTGAAGAAGCTTGAGCAGCAGACGGGGCAAACCTTGTTTCGTCGCAGTGGTCGCGGCCTTGTTCTGACAGAAGCTGGTGAATCCCTCCTTGCTTATGCCCGGCGGATCATTGCGCTGAACGATGAAGCCACCGCATCTCTGGGCACAATGGCCGCGTCAGCGGCGGTGCGCATCGGATTGCCCCAGGATTTCTTTGACGACGTGATGCCCGAAACCATCACCCGTTTTGCCCTTCTCAGACCGAATGTTCATGTGGAGGTAGCGGCTGGCCGCAATTATGCACTTGAGGAAGAGGTTCGCACAGGTCGGCTTGATGTAGCCCTTGCGTTCTTTCCTGCGGGCTCGGATACGCATGGAACATTGATAGCCTCGCAACAAATATTGTGGTTCGCCAACGAGCGTTTAACCAAGCCGCTGAATGGGGATTCGCTTGCACTTGTCCTGAATGACCATCCGTGCCTCTTCAGGCAAACGGCTTTGCAGACACTTGAGAGCAAAGGGTTGCGTTGGCGTTTATCCCTGACAACGCCAAGTCTGCCGGGCATATGGGCTGCAGTTCGCTCGGGACATGGTCTTTCGCCCCGAACGGCACATGCGGTTCCGGCGGGTATACGCGACATAGGCAAAGAGTTTGATCTGCCTGAACTTCCCCGGATTGAGTTGCGGATGCTGACTGCCAGCAACCTTTCTCCCGCCGCAGTGGATTTGCAGAAGATCTTGAGCGAGGTATCTGCCGAAAAGGTTTAAAGTGGACAACGCGCTATTTGGTGGCCGACAAGTGCTCAACCAGTTCCTGCGCGTGGGGATGCAAATCATCAAATCTGCGCGCACAAATTGCCAGATGCCGGGTGGCCCATCTGTCAGTCAAACGGATCGAATGAATAGTCATTGAGCGGCGATATCTTTTAGCCGCTGTTTCCGGAACAATTCCCACACCGACGCCGTGCGCAACCATGCGGCAGATGCTTTCAAAAGTCCGCATGCGAATGCGGAAAGAGAGGGAATGTCCGGCGCGCGCTGCATGATCCCCCAGATAATCCTGCAGAGGACTACCCGCACTTAGCCCGACAAATTCCTGCCCGGCCACATCCTGAAACGCGATATGGCGAAGGTCAGCCCATTTGCTTGACCGGGCAACAACCAAAACAAGTCGGTCAATAGCAAAGGGTCGCAGTTCGAGTTTTCCGGGGTCAACCGCATTGGTGATAATACCGACATCGGCTGAACCACCAGCCACGGCCTTGACGATTTCCGTGCTGAGACGTTCCTTCAGATCAATATCGACATTCGGTCGGCCCGCGAGAAAGATCGCGAGTTTCTCCGGCAGGAATTCCGTCATCGCAGCCGTATTCGCCAGCAAGCGAATATGGCTTTTCAATCCCTTTGAAAATTCGCCCAGTTCCCCGCGCATCTGCTCGATCTGTTGCAGGACAATGCGGGCATGATGAGCAACCGCATCACCCGCTGGCGTTGGTTCAACACCGCGTCTGCCCCGTTCAAGCAAGGGAAGACCGATCACCTCTTCCATGCCGCGCAGACGTGCGCTAGCGGATGGAAGTGTCATGTTGGCTTGCGCGGCACCATGGGTGATGCTTCCAGCTTCGACAACCAGAAGAAAGAGGCGCAAATCTGTGAGGTCAAAGCGCATATATTGCTAGTAACATTCAATCTGCCTTCGTCATAGCCTTAGGCAGAGTATGTTTCTTCCGCATTGTGAAAGGCGCGTCGGCAGGCAATGTAGGAGCATGTTTGATTTGCCCCTCGCCTCCCTTCTCATCATTGCTTTCACATTCTTTCTTGCCGGAATCGTCAAGGGCGTCACCGGCATGGGCTTACCGACTGTTGCTATGGGTATTCTCGGCACGATCATGCCACCGGCCGGTGCCGCCGCCCTTCTCCTCGTGCCATCCTTCGTGACCAACATGCTGCAATTACTGTCCGGACCAAGCTTTGCCGCTCTCGCATTGCGTTTATGGGCAATGATGCTTGCCATTTTATTGGGTACCATCGCCGGGTCCTGGCTCATGGCCAATGATACCGCAGGCTGGACCACAATGGGTTTAGGCGCTGCGCTGATGATCTATGCCGGCTATAGTCTTATGGCGCGGCAACTATCGGTCCCGCGAAATCTGGAGCCCCTCCTGTCACCGCTCATCGGCGTCATCACGGGTGTTGTAACCGGCGCAACAGGTGTGTTTGTCATTCCCGCCGTCCCCTACCTGCAATCGCTCGGTTTAACCAAGGATGATTTGATACAGGCTCTTGGACTATCCTTTACAGTTTCAACCATAGCCCTTGGTGTCGGATTGACATCAGGTGGAGCCTTGCAGCTCGACAGTTTGAGCACATCAACGCTTGCTCTGGCACCGGCACTATTGGGTATGTGGTGCGGCCAGAAGGTCCGCAATGCAATCAGCCCGACAACATTTCGTCGCTGGTTCCTGATCTGCCTCCTGCTGCTGGGGCTGGAACTGGTCCTAAAACAGCTATTCTGACATCCACCAATTGCTCATTTTTCTTGCACTTCTATCTGAGAGCCGCTTAGTTTCGACCGCCAGTTGAAACAAGAGGAATGATCTATGTCGAAACTCTACGTTCGCAGCTTCTCTTTGTCCTTGGACGGTTATGGCGCAGGCCCTGATCAAAGCTTAGATAATCCACTTGGCGTGAACGGAATGTCCCTGCACCAGTGGGCCTTCACCACACGCACGTTCCAGAAGATGTTTGGTCAGGACGGCGGCGTAACTGGGGTCGATGATGACTTCGCAAAACTCGGCTTCGACAACATCGGAGCGTGGATTCTTGGACGCAACATGTTCGGTCCGGTGAGAGGCCCCTGGCTCGATGATAGCTGGAAAGGATGGTGGGGTGATAACCCGTCCTACCACACTCCCGTTTTCGTTCTGACGCATTATGAGCGCCCGTCGATCGTGATGGAAGGTGGAACGACATTTCATTTTGTGACGGATGGTATCGAAAGCGCGCTGACACAGGCCAAGGCCGCGGCTGGCGGAAAGGATGTGCGGGTTGGCGGTGGCGTTGACACGGTCAAACAATACCTGCGGGCGCGGCTTATCGACGAGTTGCATCTCGCCGTATCACCGGTATTTCTCGGCCAGGGTGAAAACCTGTTCTCCGACATCGACCTTCGCAGCCTCGGATACGTTTTTGGCCGCAGCGTAGCCACTCCCAATGCTACCCATCTGTTTATTACCAAGGAAAGTTAGGGCAGCAAAAACCCGTGCTGGACTCACAGCACGGGCTCGATTTACGCAGTCAATGATCTGACCAGATTACTCTTCGCGCTGACCTGTCAGCTGGAGCAGCAGCTGGAAGATATTGACAAAGTTCAGATAGAGCGAGAACGCGCCAAAAACAGCAAGCTTCTGCTGCGATTCAGAATCGAAGCTTTCCGCATACTGTTCCTTGATCGACTGTGTGTCCCAGGCAGTCAAACCGATGAATACCAGCACACCGGCAACCGACACCACGAACTGCAGCATTGATGAACCAAGGAAAAGGTTGACGACACTGGCAACAACAACACCGATCAGGCCCATCATCAGGAATGCACTGAACTGAGAAAGATCACGTTTGGTTGTGTAACCATAGAGGCTGGTTGCACCAAACATGGTTGCTGCAATGAAGAATGTACGGGCGATGCTGGTTCCGGTGAAAACGAGGAACACTGACGCCAGCGACAATCCCATCACCGCACAGAACGCCCAGAACATGGCCTGAGCCGATGACGCGGACATGGACTGCATCTTGAACGAGAAGAACATGACAAATGCCAGCGGTGCCAGCATCACAACCCATTTCAGGGGTGACGAAAAGATGGGCACATAAAGAGCTGGCGTTGACGCAACAACAAACGCAACAACACCGGTCAGGACAAGACCAAGACCCATATAATTGTAGATGCGCAGCATATGCTGGCGCAGCCCTTCATCGAAGGCCGCGGATGACTGGCCGCGAGCCGTGTCCATCCCATAGCGAAGAGGGGTATTCATAAACGTGGTTCCTTTCGGTTCGTTGGATCAGTAAAGGGTTTTGGCAAGGCTTATCGCAGCGTTTTCGAGATCTGCTGTTGCAGCATCCGAAACAAGCGCATAGGCGACATCGCCGATCTGGAAATAAGCGGCGGAGGTGTCATTCACGCGCACAGCCTTGGGTTTGATGACATCAAACGTGCCGGGGCGAACAGCAAAGAGTGAAACCGGACCGAGGCTGTCAGACCGGACTTCCATTTCGACGCTCGGCCCGAAATTGGATGGGAACAGCTGAACATCGCGAACGCTCCACTTGTCTGGCATGGTAGGTATGACGATCCCGGTCGATGCGCGTATCTCGGCAGGGTCATAACTGCGCGTTTGCGGTTGTGATGCCATACCGGCACGGACGGAAGATGTTTTATGGGCCATGATGGCATCGGAGACATAGGCGGGTGGAGGTGTCGCAGCCACCACCTTTGAGACTGTCAAAGGGCCGAACCCCGCATGTGCCATCCATCCCAAAGCGAGCAAAACACCAATCGCTGCCACACGCTGCAACCCGCCAAACAGCCGGTCGCGTCCAAGGCCTCGTTCAAGGCGATGGGCAAGTTCTGAAGTTTCAGGAGAGCCGGTCGTGTGGCCTTGCGCCAAAGCGAGCCGGAGTTCATCTCGCGACTGCAAATCGGACATAACGCGAGCGGCTTGATCAGGGTGCTGTGACAGGTAGCGCGCAACCTCAATCCGTCGCAGCGCATCAAGTTGATCGTCAATGTAAGCATCAAGATCAGCTTCAACCACGGGATCAATCGTTTCGGTCATCGCGACCTCCTACAATTTTCAAGTGACCAGATTTGTCTGGCTGCTTTTCTGTTTCCTGCGAACGAAGCGTTGCGCGAGCGCGGCTGATCCGCGACATCAAGGTCCCGACAGGAATGTTCAACGTGCCTGCCGCTTCTTCATACGAAAGCCCCTCAATAGCCACGAGATGAAGGGCAGATCGCTGTTCCTCCGGCAGTGCAAAAAACGCTTCTCTTACCTGGCCAAGCCGTACGGAATGCTCCTGCGGCGCATCGATGTTTGTCTCATTCAGGGAATAGGCCGTTTCCAAGGTTCGGGCTTCTGTCGCACTTGAACGCTTGACGTCGATGAACCGGTTATGGAGGATCGACAGCAGCCAGCCACGCAACGTTTTGCCGTGACGAAACCCGCCTCGCCGCTCATAGGCGCGCAGAAGCGTATCCTGAACAAGATCCTCAGCGTCAGCATCGTTCCGAGTCAGGGAACGGGCATAACGGCGAAGAGACCCAAGCTGTCCAACAACATCAAAGCGTGGTTTCGGCGTTTTCATAATGAGTATACGGAGCCCGCGCGGTTTTATTCCCGCTGCACTCTATTATTTTTTACAGCTCCAACAGATTATTTCTTTTGAGCAGGCGCGAACGGGCCCATCGCTATTCATTTGCAGGTTTCGCGGAAATCTTCACCGATCAAATAGCAAATCCACCGAGCAATGAGCGCCAGTATAGAACCCGCTCCTTGAGCCGCGCATCACGCACATAGGTGAGATCTTCATTGTCCAATCGTTCAAGTTCTTCGAACGTGAAATTCTCGGCTCCGTGATCATTCCATGCCCGCTGCAATTCCCGGCACGGATGATTGCCGAAACGAAGTGTGAACCACAAACGGTTCTGGATCGTGTCGAGAGTGGTGCTTTGGCCAATCCACGCACTGCCGGACACGAGGCAGCGAACGGCATAAATCCCCGTAATCAACTTTCTTTCCTTATAGGCGGTCGTCACAGCCTTCCTGTTTTCAGTTTTCATCCGCCATTCCAATCATTTCAGACATTTCGAGTTGCAGACCAAATAACAAGCAATTCGACTTCGGTCAATATTACCCGGGTGATATTGACAGCGCGATTAAAGCCCGGATATAAATATCGTATTAACAGCGAGCTTAATCCCATGACCGACCATCTTTCCAAGCCCTGCACTGCTTTCGAGGGCAATCGCATCCTGTCATCAGGCCCTCTAATTGAGGTGACATTGACTGTAAAAAACGCATCCGAAGAAAATCGCACAACTGAGCCGCTTCTTGTCTTTGAAGACGCAACGGGTCGCGCGATGGATTTTGATTTACGCGGAACCAAGGCGGATATCATCGCGAGACTGCTGGAATCTTCGGTGGCTGCGAGCAATCAGCCGAAAGCGCCTCAATCAGTTGCAGAATCCACGACTGACCCTGTCGAAACCGCTCCGCGTGGACGCGGCAGGCCAAAACTGGGAGTGATTGCGCGCGAGGTCACGCTGTTGCCGCGCCATTGGGAATGGTTAACAACACAAAGCGGAGGCGCATCGGTTGTTCTGAGAAGGCTGATAGACGAAGCCAGAAAAGCTGGCGGCAGCGAACAAAAAATACGTGCGGCGCGGGAAGCCGCCTATCATTTCATGTCCGCCATGGCAGGCAACTTACCCCACTTCGAAGAGGCAATCCGCGCCTTATTTGCGGGTGATCGGGAAGCATTCATTGAACGCATTGCTGATTGGCCTGAAGACATAAGCAGATATGCAACAAAGCTGGCCTACGGAGAGGCTGCCCTCTCCCCATAATCTGAAAGCCAGCCTCTTCCAGCTGCCCACAATCAAATCCTCAGAACTGGAGTGGCCTACCGCTCCGGAAAGGCAGGCTTGTGCCTGACAATCAATATGAACCAACAAACGACCACACCCGTTACCTCAAAACCTCTCTGGCAGATCTACCTTGCTATCCTGCTCCCTATGATGCTGACAAATATTCTGCAGTCGGCATCCGGTACGGTTGACGGGATATTTCTGGGTCAGCTTCTCGGGATCAATGCCATTGCCGCTGTATCCGCATTCTTTCCCGTCATCCTCGTGCTCTTTGCGATCGTCATTGGCGTTAGCAGCGGCGCGACGGTTCTCATCGGTCAGGCGTGGGGTGCGGGCGACCATAGCAAGGCTCGAGCCGTGGCTGTCACAGCGCTCGCCATGATGATCGTTGCAGGTCTTGCCGTGAGCATCGGCGGCGGCTTGCTCGCTCCAAAGATTGTATCGCTGCTGGGAACACCCGCGGGCGTTCAGACTGAAGCCACGGCCTATGCAAGAAAATTGCTGATCGGGATGCCATTTATCTTCATACTCTGGTTGGCAACATCAATGAGCCGTGGCGTATCTGATGCGGTGACACCGTTATGGGCATTGTTGGTTGCCACGATTTTCTCCCTGATTTTCACACCTGCCCTGATCCTCGGCTGGTTTGGTCTGCCTCAACTCGGCGTCGCCAGTGCGCCGGTTTCAACGATTATCGCGTCCATCGCCGCCTTGCTTTGGCTCAGCCAGCATTGGCGGCGCAAGAACCATCCCCTTGCCCCGGACTTTCGGCAATTGCTGAAAATACGCATCAATCCTATTATGGCGAAAGTCATCCTGCGTATCGGTGTGCCGATGGCTGTACAGATACTCACTATGGCGATTGCAGAGATTGTGCTGCTTGGTCTGGTAAACCAGCACGGTGCACAAGCAACAGCCGCCTATGGAGCAATCAACCAAATATTGAACTGGGTGCAGTTTCCGGTCATGTCGCTCGGCATCACGACTTCGATCCTTACATCCCATGCCATCGGCGCGGGACGACCGGAGCGGATCAATAAGATCTTACGGACGGGACTCATACTCAATATCGTCACCACCGGCAGTTTTGTCCTGCTTGGCTACGCCTTTGCCAAACCCTTTATCGGTCTGTTTATCACCGACCGCAACGTCGTCGCTACGGCAACCCACCTTCTGCACATTGTGCTGTGGAGCCTGCTTTTCGTTGGGGCAACAAGCGTCCTGACTGGCGTCATGCGTGCCAACGGAACAGTTTTTGGCCCGACAGCTTTATCAATTCTGGCTATTCTCGCAATCGAGATACCTTTGGCGTACGAGCTGAATGCCCGGCTTGGCCTGCCCGGGATTTGGTTCGCCTATGCCACGACGTTTGTCTCTATCCTGCTCTTCCAGTCGCTGTTTTTTCACTTCATATGGCACAAGCAGCAGGTCTCCCGACTGATCTAGGTCAAACCCTCAAGGCTGCTGCGCGCCGGTTGTTGTCACATAGATCGCGTAGAGCGATTTCGTCGCCGTGATGAACAACCGGTTGCGACGGGGCCCTCCAAAAGTCAGGTTGGAAACGCCCTGGGGGATTTTGATCTTGCCAAGCAATACCCCGTCGGGACCAAAACAATGAATGCCATCAGCCGCACTTGACCAGAGATTACCATCCATATCGACCCGCATACCGTCTGGAATCCCGTTATCGATATGAGTGAAGACACGACTATTGTTCAATGTCTTTCCATCCACAACATCAAATACACGAATATGCCGTGGCGCGCCTTCCGTATGGCTTGCACCGGAATCGGCGATGTAGAGCAGGCTTTCATCCGGTGAAAAAACAAGACCGTTCGGCTGAAGAAAATCCGATACCACCGCGGTGATATCTCCGGTTGAGGGATCAAGCCGATAGACATTGCGTGACGGCTGTTCAGGATCAGATTTATACCCCTCATAATCCGAGAGAATTCCATAGGTTGGATCAGTAAACCAAATCGAGCCGTTCGAATGGACGACCACATCATTGGGAGAATTGAGCTTCCTGCCAAGATAGCGATCCGCCAGAACAGTTATGGTTCCATGAACTTCCGTTCTTGTTACCCGGCGCGTACCGTGTTCGCATGATACGAGGCGGCCTTGCCGATCCCGCGTATGACCATTGGCAAAATTGGAAGGTGATCGGAAGACGGAAACACCGCCATCCGGCACCCAGCGCAACATACGCTGGTTGGGAATATCACTCCACAAGAGACAGTTACTGTCATTGAACCACACCGGTCCCTCGGCCCAACGGCAGGAAGAATAGAGTTCCTCAAGCGCTGCACTTCCGACAATGAGAGACCGAAAGCGTTGATCATGAATTTCGTAAAGCTCGGTATTGGTCATTTGGGGGATACACCAGTTTAACGTTGATCAAAATTGCGCTGACCGGCAATCACAATCACGCCGACGATGATGATAGTGCCTGTCATGACCGTCAAATCTATAGGTATTGAGCATCCGCACAAGTGATGGATCACAGGCCCTTGAGCCTGTGATCCGGGCCTTGGCAGGCTAGAGTGGTTTCATCAGCTGTCGCATTTCCCAATCAGCGACCTGCAGGAGCCGATAGACCTGCATTTTGCTGTGGTGATATTGAGCTATGTCATCACCACCGGAGTGGTAAACTTTGTCGATGCGGGACATTGCGTCCATCGCTTCACTGGTTGACGAAAATGCCCCGGCGGCCATCGATCCCAGAATGGCAGCGCCCAGCAATACGGGCTCACTGCTCGTCGGAACGGCAACGGGAACCCCCGTCGTATCTGCAAGAATTTGACGAACCAGTTCTGATTGCGCCGCTCCGCCACTTGCAACAACTATCGTGATATTGATGCCTTGTTCTTTCAGGGCCTCGATGATCTGGCGGCAGCCATAACCAAGCCCGCACAGCCCTGCAATATACAGATCAACCAATCCCGATACGTCCCGGTTTGCGTCAACTCCGGCAATAATAGCCCTGGCATCGGGATCAGCATTGGGAGAGCGATTACCCAGGAAATCCGGCAGGACATGCACGTTTCGCGCGCGTAGTGCAGCTCCACTCAGGTTGGAGCCACCCATCACGGCCTGCTGTTCAAGCCATGCCACAAGCGACATGCCGCCTTCCGCCGCGAGTACGCCTGCCTCTGGAGAGGCCGGATGCATGTGTATCAATTGATCAATGGCAGCACCCGCCGCTGATTGACCAGCTTCATTAAGCCACAAATCCGGGATCATGGCTGAATAATACGGTCCCCAGATACCTTTCACGTAAGTTGGCTCGCGTGTCGTTGCCATGGCACAGGCGGACGTACCAAAGATGTAGGCAAGTGAGTTTTCCAACGGGCCCAGTCCGCTCGCTCCGACAGTGCCAATTCCGCCAGCATGGGCATCGATGAGCCCAGCGCCGACGGGTGTGCCCGCATTCATTCCGAAATCGAGAGCGGCTTGAGAGGTCAGTCCACCGGCTAATGGTGTTCCCGCCGCAACGACCTTCGAGCCTATTCGCTCAAAGGCGTTTTCTGTAAGTTCGCCCAAGCCAATGCTATGAAAATAGCTCTCATCCCACCGCTTTTCATGAGCCAGATAGGTCCACTTGCATGTGACGGTACAAACTGATCGAGCGAGACTGCCTGTCATGCGCCATGTCAGATAATCGGCAAGGTCAAAGAAATGGGCGGCAGATGCAAAACTATCCGGCTTGTTTTCCTTGAGCCAAAGCAATTTCGGCGTTTGCATTTCCGGCGAGAGCTTGCCACCAACATAACTCAGAACCGGATGACCGGTTACATTGATGCGTTCCGTCTGGTCGGTTGCCCGGTGGTCCATCCACACGATGACATTACGTTGTGCATCATTGGATGGGCCCACCGGCACCGGCGCGCCGTTTTGGTTTACCACTGCAAGTGAGCAAGTGGCATCGACACCAACACCGGCAATATCAGACGCAAAAATACCGGCCTGCCCAATGGCCGCTCTTATCGACGCGGCGACAGCGACCCATATGTCCTCCGTGGATTGTTCGACGATTTCGCCAGCCTCATACCAGGTGCGAATAGGGTGTTTGGCGGAAGCAAGCAGCACTCCCTGTTTGTCAAACAACCCTGCACGCGCGCTGCCGGTACCGACATCAATCCCAAGAAACACATTACCGCTCATGCTTCTTACTCGGCAGCCTGACGCAAGTGCGGAATCATCAGTACTTTGACAGCATCCGGCCGCGCGGAAACTTCCAAAGCCTCATCCCAATCATTCATATCGTAGTGGTGGGTGACGATTCCTTTTGAAGTGACAAGCTTGCGGTCAAGAAGATCGATTGCAACGGGATAACAATAAGGCCCCAGATGCGTACCACGCAGATCAAGTTCCTTGCGGTCCCCGATAATAGACCAATCAGCTGTGGTCTCATGACCAAAAACCGAAAACTCGACGAACCGTCCCAGCTTCCGGATCATTTGCAGCCCTTGCGTCACGCCGATCGGCGCACCTGTTGCCTCGATATAAACGTCACAGCCATAGCCCTCGGTTAGCGCCTTAACGCGGGCAACCGCATCCTCATTCTTCGGGTTAATCACGATATCCGCGCCGAACCCCTTGGCCAGTTTCAACCGCTCATCGACAGGATCAATGACGATAAGTTTCTTCGGTGTTTTCAAATGCGCTATTTGCGCCATCATCAATCCCAACGGGCCCGCACCAGCAATGACCACGACATCATCGAGTTGGACATCGCCCCGGTTCACCGTGTGAATGGCGCAGGCAAGGGGCTCAACAATCGCAGCATCTTCCAAAGGCATGTGAGACGGAATTCTGTGTACACGGGCGTTGGACGGAATGCGCATGTATTCAGCCAGTCCTCCGTCGGCCACATCCTTCTGAAAACCAAAAATGTCGTGCTTCTCGCACATCCAGTAAGAACCGGATTGGCAATAGCGGCATTTGCCGCAAGGAACAATCTGTTCAGCAATGACGGTATCACCAAGTGCGACACCGAAATGCAGATCAGCGCCCGGTCCCATTTCCGCGACATAGCCGAAGAACTCATGGCCCGCAACGACAGGCGCTTTGACCCATGGGTCCTTCCAGAACATGTCAGCGCCGGACCAGCACTTTCTGTCCGATGCACAGATACCGCAGGCTCCGATCCGGATAACCAGTTCATTTGGCCCAGCAATGGGTTTGGCGATCGTCTCGACCCGGTAGTCTTTGGGCCCGTGGCAAACGATGGCAGTCATTGTATCAGTCATTTCTCGTACTCTGTAAGTTGGTTGTTGGTCGGAAAGATTTAGCTGCGCCGTTCGCGGCCGATGTATATGGCGAGAAGAATGATCCCGCCCTTGATCACGTTCTGGACGTAAGGATCGACGCCCATCATGTTCAGACCGTTGTTCAGCACGCCCAAAAGCAAGGCTCCGATGAGTGTGCCTATAACCGAGCCGCGCCCGCCCGCTATCGACGTTCCTCCGAGGACGACCGCCGCGATGGCATCAAGTTCAAAACCGGTGCCGGCATTGGGCTGTCCGCTCATGAGACGGGAGGTCAGGACGATGGCTGCAATCGATGCAGTGAAGCCGCTGAGAACGTAGACGAACAGTTTGGTACGGCTAACGCGTACGCCGGAAAGGCGTGTCGCAGTTTCATTGCCACCGATTGCGTAAACATGCCGCCCGAACGGCGTTCGTTCCAGCAGCACCCATGCCAGCACATAAACAACAAGCATGATGAGAATCGGCATTTGAACGCCCAGAACTGTACCGCCGCCAAAGAACTTGATCCATGATGGCAGGCCGCTGATGGGATAGCCGCCCGAATACATGAGCCCGAATCCGCGCGCTATGCCCATGGTGGCAAGGGTGACGATGATGGACGGCATTCCCGCAAACGCGACCAGCCCGCCATTAAAGACACCAATACCGATGCCGATACCAATACCTGCCAGAAGAGCCAGCGATGCGTTGAGACCAGCAACCATGAGCCCCGCGGCAATGGTCCCGGCAAGTGCCATGACAGCACCGACCGATAGATCAATCCCGCCAGTCAGAATGACAAACGTCATGCCTGCGGCGATGATGGCGATGATCGATACCTGCCGCATGATATTGGTAATGTTTGCCACGGATAGAAAGCTGTCGCTGGCAAAAACCATGATGATGGATACGGCCAGAAGCCCTATCAATGGATAAAAAATCGGGGACTGCCTGAGCACCCGCAGCAGATTTTGCTGCTTGAATGCCGTACCAGCCACCATTTGCGCTTGATCAGACGAAGTCATGATGGATACCTGCATTGTGATTGGTTTCACCTGCCGTTGCGTAACGCATGATGTCCTCAGGCGTGATCTGCGGCGGTTCAAGAATGGTGGCAATCCGGCCCTGTTTGAACACAGCCACCCGGTCAGACATACCGACGATCTCGGGCAGCTCTGAAGAGATCATGACAATGGAAAAACCACGTTCAGTCAGTTCGCGCATGAGCTGGTAGATTTCTGCCTTGGCACCCACATCGATGCCGCGCGTGGGTTCATCGAAGAACAGGATATCGGCGTGGTGGTTGAGCCATCGGGCGATGACAATCTTTTGCTGATTGCCTCCAGACAGACTATCGACACGGCTTTCCGGGCCGTTGGCCTTCAGCTTCACCTTTTTCATCATGTCGAGGGCGCCATCGCGCTCGGCCTTTCTGTCGATGAAAAAGTGCAATTGTTTGTATTTGCCCAGATTGTTGAGCGTCATATTGTTGCGCACGCTGGAGGACGTAATCAGGCCCTCGCCTTTGCGATCTTCCGGCAACAGCCCGATCCCTTGCAGCAATGCATCGCTTGGACTGGAGAGCTTGGCATCTTTTCCATGCACCCTGACCTTTTTACGGGTCGTCGGGATTGCTCCGATTATCCCAAGCGCTGTTTCCGTACGGCCTGAGCCCACAAGCCCGGCAAATCCCAGAATTTCGCCCTTGTAGAGACTGAAACTATTGACCGGGGCACCACTCGCCAATTGCAACTCAACGACATCGAGCGCGATCTCGTCTCTTGGCGGATTAAGCGGCTTTGGCGGAAAGCTCTTTTCGATCTTGCGGCCAACCATCATTTCGACGAGTTCATCTATGTTTGTCGAGCCTACAGCCCGTTCACCAACAAAACCACCATCCCGTAAAACGGTGATCCGGTCGCAGATTTCAAAGATCTCATCGAGGTGATGTGAAATGAAAATCATTGCAACACCCTGACGCCGCAGTTCCCGCATGATGGCAAAGAGATGCTCGGCTTCGGTTGGTGTTAATGTTGCGGTGGGCTCATCAAGAATGAGAATGCGTGCATCAAGCGCCAGTGCCTTGGCAATCTCAATGAACTGCTGCTGCGCAATGCTTAAATTCTGCACCGGCTCATCCAGCGGAATAGTAATGCCAAGCCTGTCGAGCAGTTCTCTCGACCGCTGGCGCATGCATCCGCGCTGGAGCATGCCGAAAGCGGAGCGCAACTCTCGCCCGAGAAATATGTTTTCAACCGCGTTGAGATAGGGGATCAGGCTGAATTCCTGAAAAACGATACCAACGCCTGCCTTGACTGCATCCTCGTACCGGGCAAAGACACAATCCTGCCCTTCAATCAGAATTCTGCCCGCATCGGTCCTGTGGACACCGCATAGAATTTTCATCAGTGTCGATTTACCGGCACCATTTTCACCCAACAGCGCGTGGATTTCACCGGCCTTGACGATCATGCTGACATCGGTCAACGCCTTGATGCCGACAAAGCTCTTTGAAATATTCTCGACCTGCAAAAGTGGGCTCATCGTTGCGTTCCTCCGCAATGAGGTTTCCCGCGTCTGGCGGGAAACCTCATCCTGGTTACCAGCTGAAACCAGATGCGTTCTTTGCATCGACCACGACCACATCGATCGGTAACGCTTGCGGAACGACCTTTGCACCCCAGTGTTTTGCCAAAGCGAGAGCAAGACCAATGCGCACCTGATCACGGGGAAACTGCGCCGTCGTTTCGATGAAAGCTCCGCCTTTGCCTATGGCTTCAACCGCCTCCGGCGCACCATCCACGGAGGTGAGTTTGATATCCTTGCCACTTGCTTCGATGGCCGAGAGCACACCCATCGAACCACCATCATTGACCGAGAAAATCCCCTTCAGATTGGGATGCGCCTGGATCATATTTTCGGTCACACTCAGGGCTGTGTCGCGCTCCTGCTTGCCGTTCTGCACTTCTACGATCTTGATACCAGGCACTTCGCCCCATGCCGCCTTGCATCCTTCAACACGCTGCAGGATGGGAATAACAGGAATTCCGTCCAATATGGCGACCTCTCCAGAACCACCGAGCGCCTGTGCAAGATACTTGCAGGACATATAACCGGCATCGCGGTTTTTTGAGCCTACGAAACTGTCGACCGGACCAGAGGCATTAGCATCCACCGCGACAACAATGATACCGGCGTCATGAGCAGCCTGTACCGCAGCTTCGATACCGCTGGAATCAGTTGGATTGACCAGAAGAATATTGATGCCTTGCTGGATCATGTCCTCAACATCGGCAATCTGCTTGGCCACGTCGTGCCGGGCGTCTGTAATGACAACATCGGCTCCAAGCGATTTTGCTGCCGAGTTCAACGCTTCCTGCATGCTAACGAAATAAGGATTGTTAAGCTCCTGAAATGTCATGCCGATTTTAAGCGGCTTGCTTTGTGCGAAAGCCATGGTCTGGCCGCTGCCAATCAGAATTGCTGCGACGGAAGCCGCTTTGATAAATGAACGCAACATTGTGTCTCCTCCACTTGTTATTTGCGCTACAGATAAATCTCTCCCTTTCGCAGAATCGCTTTTTGCGTTCCTGCGTCAGTACTCAGTCGATGATGATCGTGTTCGCTGCCGGTCAGGCAGCCGCTTTCCTCGCGAACTGTTCTGCGTGCAACACGCGGAATCTCGAGGGTGCCATTGCCTTCAGCGCCAAAAACTGGCGGTTGAAATTCGAAAGATTATTGAAACCCACCTCATAACAAATATCCGTAACGGACATCTCCTCCTCGCTCATCAACAGCTGACAGGCCAGATTGATGCGCAACCGGTTGATATATTGCACCGGCGTCATACCCGTATGCTTGTGAAAGGAACGGGAGAACGCACTTGCGCTTTGACCCGCAATCGCCGCCAGACTGCTTTCCTTCTTCGGCGATGTAAGGTTTTCGGCGATGTAGGACAAAACCCTGTTCATCGACACGGACATATAACCCGACGGGTCTGGCATGTAGTTGTGGCTCGCCAGCGGCTTGCGCTCCTGCGCATTGACCAATTGATGAATGATCTGCATGAAAAGGGCGATACGACGTGCGCCATGCGCATCGACGAGTTCACTCAGATTGGGTTTTACGGCTTTCGCTGTCTCTGGATCAAACAATAATCCGCGCGGGCTCTCCTGCAGAATCGTCTTGAAAACCGCAAGCTCCGGAAACACGCTCATCGTATTTTCAATAAACTGTTCTGTGAACTGGACGATCAGACCGCGCCTCTCAATGACCTGACCTTCAGGCACATTGCTGACCCAATTGTGAGGCAGATTTGGTCCGGTCACAATGAGGTTGCCTGGTTCAAATTCACCGATGAAATCACCCACGAAATAACGGCCGGATGTCTCTACAATTAAATGGATTTCATACTCAGGGTGAAAATGCCACCGAACCGTATGATAAGGATATCCGTGCGACCAAGCTTTGAAGGCTTCACCACGGCAAATCTGTACAACTTCAAGATCTGGTCTCATTGGCCCTCCTCCGGCAATGAAACGCACTGAGCCGCCTGCGTTGGTAATTCGGATAACGAGCCGGTTTGCTTGTGGTGTTGATCCTCCTCCAAGTTCACCGACCATTCTCTGGCTCTTGAACAAAGTATTAAACCCGCGGCAGCAATTCAGCTACCTCGTTTTCAGCATCACACTGATACTTTTTTGATATTTTGCATACTTAAACTTCAAAATATGCAACGGATGCGCTGATAGGGTGGCTTATTGTGAAAGCCTATCCAAGATCTGGATTAGCCGCACGGCGCAGGATCTCAACAACCATTTCGGACGCTTTGATGAGCGATCCAACCGGAAGAAACTCGTAGAGCGAATGGAAGTTGTGAGCCCCACAAAAGAGATTGGGGCATGGCAAACCTTTTTCCGAGAGTACGGCTCCGTCGTAACCACCGCGCATTGGAATAGACTTGGGCTCCACTCCAATTGCCCGCATGGCTTCCAGTGCCAGATCGACTGCATAGCGATTAGAGCCCTGCAGGCTTTCGGCAACATTGCGATACATGGGGGTATAAGTGGAAACTATGGTCTGGGCACCGTGGAGCTGGTTAAAACTTTCAACAAGGTTCTGCACGAAGTGACGCCGATGCTCAAAACCGGCCTGTGTAGAATCGCGGATATCGAGGACAATTCCAGCCTCGGCAACGGTGCCATGGATGGATTTTACCCAATAATAGCCTTCCCGGTTTTCCGTATATTCAGGGCGTTCCCCTGCCGGCAGCATGGATATGAACTGCTGGGCAAATAGAACCGCATTGCGCAGTTTTCCTTTGGCGGACATCGGGTGGGCCGCCTGACCCCGCACCGTTATGTGGAACTCACCCGCGTTCCAGTTCTCATAGACAATCTCGCCGATCGCACAACAATCCAGTGTATAGGCGAAGTCTGCATTGAGAGATGCGACATCCAGTGCCTTGGCGCCCAGAAGACCGATTTCTTCGTCCGGAACAAAGACAATTTTCACGTCGCCGTGCTCGATTTGCGGATTCGACTGGAGAGTCTGCATTGCATGCATAATCTCGGCGATGGCCGATTTGTTGTCTGCACCGAGCAGGCTTGTTCCATCGGTGACGATAATGCGATCACCGACGTAACGTTCAAGTTCAGGAAATTCGCCTGCCCGCATAACGACACCAAGTGCTTCGTTCAGCACGATGTCACCGCCATTGTAATCTATGATCTGAGCATGCGTATCCGTATTATACTCGTGGCTGGTATCCAGATGGGCTACCCACGCAACGGTCGGAATTCTACGGCCTTTATCCGTCACGTTGGATGGAAGCGTACCCACTACGATTGAGTGGTCTCTTTCCTCAACGCTCAGACCCAGCGCCCGCAATTCGCCAGCCAGCAAGCGCGCCAAAACCGACTGCCCCGAGCTTGAGGGCAAATGTCCCGCCCCCGGCACTGTGGTAGTGTTGATACGGGTGTAATTCAAAAATCGTTCAACAACGTCCATCGGGGTTCCTTACATCTGACCGAGGGGTTGATTTCAATGATTCCCCCTCTTGCGACAAGTGTTTATTGATTGATACATTTGTATTGCATTGTTTCAAACCCTCGTTGATAAATTCTAATCCCACCAACTGCGGCAAGTTGATTCCTAGAAGAGACAGGACGATATGAAGCTCCCCGAAACGATTTTTTCAGCGACCATTCTAGCAATCGCATTGAGTGGACCGGCACTAACCGCTGCCTCGGCAAAAACATTGATCTATTGCTCGGAAGCATCCCCGGATGGCTTCGACGCTGCTGCAACCACGTCAGGTGCAACCTACGACGCCTCCGCGCGCAACGTTTCCAATGGTCTTATCAAGATAAAACGCGGCTCAACCGAACTTGAGCCTGGACTTGCCGAGAGCTGGGATATTTCCGCGGATGGCAAAGAATACACGTTCCATCTTCGCAAGGGCGTAAAGTTTCAGACCACCAGTTATTTTACCCCAACACGGGATTTCAATGCCGATGATGTCATATTTACCTTTGATCGGCAGGGCAACAAAGCCAATCCCTACAATGGCAAAGGAGTTTGGCCACAGTACAATTCCTATTCATTTCCAAGCCTGATCGAAAAAATCGAAAAACTTGACGACAGTACCGTCAAGTTCATCCTCACCCGGCCAGAGGCAACCATGATCGCCTCCTTGTCGCTCACATTTGCGGTGATCCAGTCAAAGGAATATGCGGACAAGCTTCTGGCTGATGGTAAGCAGGATCAACTGGGTCTATTCCCTATCGGGACAGGACCCTATCAGTTTGTCGATTATCAACCGGATACGGTCATTCGGCTGCAAGCCAATCCTGACTATTGGGGAGGCAAGCAAAAGATCGATGATCTGATCTTCGCCGTCACGCCTGATGCCTCTGTCCGGTATCAGAAACTGAAGGCGGGTGAATGCCACGTTATGGCCTATCCGAATCCGGCGGATATTCCAGAGATGAAAGCCAATCCGGCGATCAATGTGCTGCAAAAGGAAGGCCTTAATGTTGGCTTCCTGGCATATAACACATTGGCTGTTCCTTTTAACGATGTTCGCGTGCGCAAAGCCATCAATATGGCTGTCAATAAGCAGGCGATTATCGATGCAATTTATGGTTCGACCGGGATTGTCGCCGTCAATGCAATCCCACCCGGCGTCTGGTCTTACAACAAGGCGATTAAGGACGATCCATACGATCCAGAACAATCGAAAAAACTACTGGCCGAAGCAGGCGTGAACGATCTTTCGATGAAGATCTGGGCAATGCCGGTTCAACGTCCTTATATGCCGAATGCGCGCCGCGCGGCCGAGATGATGCAAGCCGATTTGGCAAAGGTAGGGATCAAGGTCGAAATCATTTCCTATGATTGGACCGAATATCTGAAAAGATCATTGGAGAAGGATCGGGATGGCGCTGTCATTGTTGGTTGGACCGGCGGAATTGCCGATCCGGATAATTTCCTTGCAGCTCTTCTCGGCTGTCAGGCCATAGGCAGTGGCAATCGTGCCAACTGGTGCAATGAGGATTTTGAGAAGCTTATTCAAGCTGCAAAGCTCACAACGGATCAGGCCGCGAGAACCAAGCTATACGAACAAGCGCAAGTTGTGTTCAAAGAACAGGCACCATGGATGACGATTGCCCATCAGGTCGTGCAACAGCCCATCAGTGCCAAGGTCAAAGACTTCCGGGTTGATCCGTTTGGCGGCAATCTCTTCGAAGATGTTGATATAGAAGAATAGGAACAACACGCAGCTGAGCAAGGATACTGATCTAACCTGCTCAGCTGCCGATTCCCATCCGATACCGAACCGGATGCTGGCGACGCGATGTGAGAGAATGCTTTATTGAATGGCTATCTTCATCTGAACAAACTCCGCCACCGACGAGGTGCCCAGTTTTTCAGAAATATTGGCCCTATGCGCATCGACCGTTCGCAGCGAAATGTTTAGGGCACCGGCAATTTCCCTCGAGCCCCATCCCCTGCAGACGAGGCTGAGGATTTCATTTTCACGGCGAGTTAATGTCGCCAGCAACGTCTCTGTTTCGCGTTTTTCCAACGCAACCACGAGCGCACGATCTGCCTTGTTCAAGGCCTCGAATAATTGCTCCTGATCAACGGGCTTTGAAAGAAAGTCCACAACACCGGATTTGAATGCATCCCGGCAACTGTTCAAATCGCCATGTCCGGTGATGATTATGATCGGCCATATGATATCTCTCGATATCAGTTCCCTTTGGAGTTCCAGTCCCGACAGTTCGGGCATCTGCAAATCCAGAAGCAAATATCCGGGCGGTAGCGGATCAACCTTTTGGAGAAAGTCTACAGGATCGCTGAAGGTCACAACATCTATCTTGTAGGCTTCAAAGAGCAGGCAAAGCCCTTCTCTGACGGCAGAATCATCATCAACGAGGTAGACTGGATAGCGCATCAAAGCATCACCTTGTCCGGTTGTGACAGACATATTGTAAATAGGGCGCCTTGGTCATTCAAGACACTAACTTTGTTGCCGGTCATACCGAACTTTCGACATCGAGAACGAACTCGAATTTGCAGTCTCCCAAGTGACGACCCGCGGGTGGTGACAAGTGCTACCGCTGACAGGCATGAACCCCATCATTCGGGATAGTGTCGCTGGAACACTCAAGCGGACAACGAAAGCCGATTCTCCCAATTTTGATGCCTGTGCGTAGGGGGGAATAGCACTTGAAACATCGTTCTTCCCCCAGATCGAACTTGCGCCATTCACTCATGGATTCGAACCTGAAAAATATGTCGATGAAATACTGCCACAAGAATAGACTTCAACGATTTAACCATAGATGGTCTTGGCAATCCGGCATTATGAAACCCCTTTATAAATCTCTATAGAATACGAATTCATTCAAAATAATGTTGCACCGGCGTAATAGGATCATAGCGCATGGGGATAATACATTCGTATTTGTACCTAGCGGTCTAATTCTGACCTTTGCATGTTGTGCATGATGTCAAATACGTTGCCCGAAACCTTTGACGCTCGACCCACACTGCAACATTTTGCATGGCCAATTACTCGCAGCGAGCGCCGAGCCTTTAAATTCATCGAACACGCCATGGAACCGGCACGGGACGCCGCAAGGGATACCCAACCCTAGGTAGCCATACATATTTATTCTCATCTGAACGCGTACTACACTGCTCTAAGTTGCCTCACCTGAGAGGCTCGTCGGACACACGTTGGAAATAATGGCAAATGCCATCTACCACATACTGGACAAGGCATGAATGATTTCCAGGCGGCATACCCGATCAAACCGCGAGAGTTATATCGTTTTAGGCGTGCAGCCCAAGATGTTCTGATGATAGCCCTTTATCGAAACAAGATGAATCCTGCAGTCCTTAAATCAATCGTTGCTGACGATGCTGTAAACGCCATTATCACCCTGCTCATCCACGCACAACAAACGGACCAGGGACAAAAGTCGGCGAGGAGGCAAGTCCGCCGCGCAAAGATGGCGCACGTCGCCCAGGCACGAGCCTCCCGTGTCTCCTCGGCCGCTGCCAAACTCAAACAAAACAACGTCGATGAAAAAGCAAATGAGGTCGAGCAAAGCGTGGAAACCTGCGCAACGTCGAAGTAACGGCGCTGGAATGCTATTACGGCTAAGCTGACGGGCGATCAGTATTCCTCAAGCAAATCCATTGCAGCAACATTCAACAAGCCCGAGTGGTCAATAACACGGTCATTGACGCCCAAGACCCACGCGATGGGTAAATCATTGTTGCAGCGATTCGTCAGGATTTTCAGCGAAAGGTCATGCTGGTTCCCCTCCAACACGCAATCCCTTCGACTGTATATCTGGTAAATGTGCAGTTCCATGAAGGTTTTGACATTTTACCATCCATACTGCTCATATAGCTCCCATGGACGGTTTGACCGTACAGTCAAAAATGCCGATGCGGGAGCTAGCATGGACCTTGATTTGGACAATGGATCGACGAGGAAAGCAGCCCCGCAGCCTGTGACACCCAGCGGCACGAAAGCTTCCGCTATCGGAACGCTGGGTAATCTTCTTGGTCGTGCCGGAATCCGGATTAATGGCGACGCTCCATGGGATATTCAGATCAAGGATGAAAGAGCCCCTACCCGCATACTGGCTCAAGGCAGCTTGGGACTCGGTGAAAGCTACATGGATGGCTGGTGGGACTGCGCGTCGCTGGATATCTTCTTTGAACGGATATTTCAGGCCAATCTGACAGAGCATGTCACGGCAAAAGACATTGTGCAGACATTAAAGGCACGTTTGCTCAACCTGCAAAATAGCAGGCGGTCATGGCAGGTCGGCAAGGCACATTACGACGTTGGCAATGACCTCTTTTCTGCAATGCTCGATAGCCGCCTGACCTATTCCTGCGGATATTGGAGAGAGGCCGACAATCTCGAGGATGCGCAGGCAGCAAAGCTCGATCTCGTTTGCCGTAAGCTCGGCCTTCAACCTGGAATGCGGCTTCTGGACATTGGTTGCGGCTGGGGCAGCCTTATGCAATTTGCTTCAGAAAACTACGGCGTTTCCTGTGTTGGATTGACGATATCCAAGGAGCAGGCAGAGTTCGCGCGTCAAAAGCTAAGCGGACTGCCTGTGGAGTTTCGTCTGGCCGATTATCGCTCGTTCAATGTAGACGGTCAGGAGAAATTCGACCGTATCGCATCAATCGGCATGTTTGAGCATGTCGGCCACAAAAATTACGGCGCTTTTTTCGATACCAGCAAACGCAGTCTGGTCGCAGACGGATTGTTTCTGCTGCATACGATTGGAAGAAAACGCACCCGTAACGTCATAGACCCGTGGTTCGACCGCTATATTTTCCCCAACGGTGAACTGCCATCCCTGAATGAGATATCCACCAGTGTGGATGGCCGATTTGTCATCGAAGACGTTCATAATTTCGGCGCGGACTATGACAAGACATTAATGGCGTGGCATGCTCGATTTGAAGCGGCATGGCCGCAATTCGCGACAAAGTACGGCGAGCGGTTCTATCGGATGTGGCGATACTATCTCCTGTGCATGGCAGGATGTTTCCGGGCTCGCCAGATACAGCTTTGGCAAACGGTTCTCTCGCCATCGGGTGTTCCGGGGGGCCACCTCAGGCATTCCTGAGCTGCGATGTAAGCCGCATTGAAACGTTGGGTTGCCTTGAGAACGAGAGGGATAACGACCTTGGCGTGAAGAGGCACCACGTCGGCGATCTGGCAACTGATATGATTGAGTTGCGCGCCGTGATTTGTCCTCCGGTCCTTCGACCTCTACCCGCACAAGATAGCTTTGGCGAACGTCCTTCTATCGGCACGAATGCGAGAAACAATCAAATTCTGAACACGCTGCCGCATGACGACACATTGCGTTTCGATTCTTATCAAATCGCAACGCGATAATTTGCATAGCTAATATGCAACTTTGTATGTTGCTCCAAATTTAAGCGATGCTATTTTGAGGATGTTAGGTTCTTTCCTCCCAGAAATCCTAACGCCGAATGCAGCAACCTCCTCCCTGCTGCATTTACAATCAAGGCCCAGCGCACCTCCTCCCGCGTTGGGCATTTTTGCTTTGCTCCCCCCCCGCGTAATCGCGAAAAATCATTACATTGCATCGAAGTGGATGGTCGTAATCATCCATGTTTTGACGCTCTTTGTGTTTTCTCCCATGTTTCTACAACCTATGGTATAATCCGTGAGGTAACAGTTTCAAAAAGGAGAAACTTTATGCAACTGAGCGCACCTACGAAAATTGTGTTTATTATCGCGGTGATACTGGCTGTGTTATCGCTGCTTCCGGTGGTCGGAATCGCGGTGGGAGTTCTTGGCGCTTACAGCTATTGGTTGCTGCTTGTTGCTTTTATCGTACTTGCAGCCGGTAGCCTGTTTAAAGGCGTTTAAAACCAGCGAACTGTTCGCCAAATCGCCACCCGGCGATAAACGCCATCTGCCATCTCACGAGCCACAACTCGTGGGTTGAGTACTATTCTGCGTCCACATCAGCAATGCGGGTCGGAATGCTGGCATACATTCCAGTTGTGCGGAACTCAGTTGGGCTTGCCCCATATATCCGCCTGAACACCTTTGAAAAATAATTGGCATCGTCAAAACCGGTCATGATCGCAACCTCCTTAACCGGCAGGAAGGCTGCATTTGTCAGAAGCTTAGTTGCGCGCTGCATGCGCTTCTGCAGGACAAATTCCGCCGGTGGTAGACCTTCACACTCGGCAAAGACGCGCGAGAAATGCGCACGGCTGAGGCCAGAAACATGTGCCAGTTCTTCAACGGGAAGTGGTTTATCGAGATTGGCACTGATGTGATCAATGACCGGCTGCATGACCGTCTTCTCATGCTGATCAACCGGGTGCGAGCCGAACACGCCATCGTAAAGTGCCATGGCTGCTTCATAGGCAATGGCGGACGCGCGGCCCGCTGTTTCCGCATCCATGATCAGGCGCATGCTGCAATCGGCAAGATGCTCGATCGTCTCACTTGGCAGCTTCAAAACTGGTCCCTGAGCCGCAAGAATCGAGCGATGAATGCGCAATGCTTCCTCACCATTCATCGAAATCCAGAAATACTCCCAGTGATCGCCCTTCTCCAGCCAATAGCGGTGGTTGTGTGGCACAAGTACGAGCAGAGTTTCACCCTCCCGCACCTTATAGTTCCGGTTTTCATAGCGCAGCGTACCCGTTCCGCTGATCGTATGTTGCAGGACAGTAAAGGGGGTTTGTCCCCGCTTGCGGCCATCCCAATCATAGGTTTCATTGCGGCGCACTTCATAACCGGTGCTGGTTGGCATGGTGTGAAGCGTGTGGCGCCCCCGCGGCAGGGAAACCGTCTTCATGGTATGCCCAGTATCGATCAGTTTTCGCAGCACAAAATTACCCTCAAAAGCATAATCCCTCTCTAGTCGCTCCCATGAATATACGCATAATGCTAAGTAAGAACAGCAGATGAACTGTTTGCGACCAATGTTGAAAGAGGGAAAGACAGGAAAAAAACCTGATCTTGGAGAGCGCTTGAAAGCCGGGCTCCGCCGTATTGTTCTTATCCGTTCCGAATGATCGAGGTCGACATGAGCAGTTTCAAAATCGCTATCATTGGCGCTGGCAGCGTGGGTTTCACAAAAAAGCTCTTCACCGACATTCTCTGCGTGCCGGAATTCAAGGATATTGAATTCGCGCTTACTGACATCAGCGAACATAACCTCAAGATGATCAAGGCAATTCTGGATCGTGTTGTTGAGGCCAATAATCTTCCGACGCGCGTTACCGCCACGACAGACCGGCGCAAGGCCATCGACGGCGCTCGCTATATTATAAGCTGTGTACGTGTGGGTGGACTTGAGGCCTATGCGGACGATATCCGCATTCCCTTGAAATATGGCATAGACCAGTGTGTGGGCGATACAATCTGCGCCGGTGGTATCCTCTATGGACAGCGCAACATTCCTGTCATTCTCGATTTCTGCAAGGACATCCGTGAGCTTGCTGAACCCGGTGCAAGGTTCCTGAACTATGCCAATCCCATGGCCATGAATACCTGGGCCGCTATCGAATATGGCAAGGTGGATACGATAGGGCTTTGCCATGGCGTCCAGCATGGCGCGGAACAGATCGCAGAAATTCTCGGCGCCAAATCCAAGGATGAACTTGACTACATCTGCTCGGGCATCAACCACCAGACATGGTTTGTCGATATCCGCCTGCGCGGCCGCAAGATCGGCAAGGATGAACTCATTGCCGCGTTCGAAGCCCACCCGGTTTTCTCACAACAGGAAAAGCTGCGCATTGATGTTCTCAAGCGTTTCGGCGTCTATTCCACCGAAAGCAACGGCCACCTCTCGGAATACCTGCCCTGGTATCGCAAGCGTCCTGATGAGATCGCCAAATGGATCGACATGTCCGACTGGATTCATGGTGAGACTGGCGGGTATCTGCGTTATTCGACGGAAACGCGGAACTGGTTTGAAACCGAGTTTCCGCAATTTCTGGAGGCCGCAGCTAAGCCTATCAATCCCACCCGCCGTTCCAATGAGCACGCCAGCCATATTCTTGAGGCACTGGAAACCGGGCGCGTCTATCGCGGCCATTTCAACACGCGCAATACCGGCATCATCACCAATCTGCCCGCCGATGCGATTATTGAATCGCCGGGGTTTGTCGACAGGTTTGGTATCAACATGGTCTCCGGCATCACATTGCCGGAGGCGTGTGCAGCCACATGCATTTCATCTATCAATGTGCAGCGCATGGCCGTCCATGCCGCAATCAGCGGCGATATCGATCTTTTGAAACTGGCCGTTCTGCACGATCCATTGGTCGGCGCGGTATGCACCCCGGAAGAGGTCTGGCAGATGGTCGATGAAATGATCGTCGCCCAAGCCCAATGGCTACCGCAATATGCCCATGCGATTGACGATGCGAAAGAGCGGTTGCGCCATAAGTCCGTAGCGACGCGCGAATGGAAGGGCGTCGCCAGCCGCTCAATACGCTCCATCGAAGAACTGAGAGCAGAAAAAGCATTGATGAAACAGGCCACGAATTAATTTTTTCCGGCCGCTTTCCCCTCTTGGAGGAGACGGGGTAGCGACATGAGCCGGGCCAGATTGAAGAGGGAGAGACGATGAGCCATTTTCGCTATTTGAGTACACTCGCCATAGGTGTTTCAATGCTGGCTTTTCCGGTATTGGCATCTGAGCCAACCGTTCCGCCGGAACCGCCGTCTTTCAAAGCACAGGCAAAAATCTCATATGTCTCCAGAGATGCAATTCTCGAATTCAAAGCCCTGCCCGCTTATCATGAACCTGATTGGGTCACTGAAAAATTTGTAAAAGCTGGCAAGCTTCCAGCTGTTAAAGACCGGCTACCGAAGGAACCGCTTGTCTATAAGACAGGAAATATGCCCGATGGTATCGGTGTCTATGGTGATACATTGCGCCATGTCATTGGCGGACGGCCGGAGGGTTGGAACTATATCGGCGGCCAATCGCAAGGCTATGGCGGTATCGACATTGGCCTGTCTGAATGTCTGACCCGAACTGCACCGCTCTTTCAGGTTGAAGCAACGGATGTCGAGCCCTTGCCAAATCTGGCTAAGGGGTGGGAATGGTCAGCTGATGGCCACACCCTGACCATGCATCTCATTGAAGGTGCAAAATGGTCCGATGGCGCGCCGTTCGATGCGGATGATGTGATGTTCTATTGGGATGACAATGTCATTGATCCCAATGTTTCACCACTCAATGGTGCAACCCAGGAGACGTTCGGGATTGGCACAACGCTGAAGAAAATTGATGCCTATACCGTCGAATGGACATTCAAGAATGCTTTCCCGCGCCAGTATCTTTACGCCATGGCCTATGGAACATTCTGTCCGGGTCCAGCACATATCCTCAAGACGAAGCACCCAAAATACGCTGCAACAACCTATGATCAATACAAGAACGGTTTCCCGCCTGAGTATATGAACATGCCGGTTATGGGGGCCTGGGTTCCAGTCGAGTACAGGCCTGACGATATTATCGTGCTTCGCCGCAACCCTTATTACTGGAAGGTGGACGAGGCTGGCAATCAGCTGCCCTATGTCAACGAGATGCATTATAAGCTCTCAACCTGGGCTGATCGCGATGTCCAGACGGTTGCGGGTTCAGCCGATTTCTCCAATCTCGAACAGCCGGAAAATTTCGTGGAGTCGCTGAAACGTGCCGCACAGGACAACGCCCCTGCCCGGCTTGCCTTCGGCCCGCGTCTCATCGGCTACAATCTCGATATGAACTTTTCGGCCAATGGCTGGGGCGCACCCGATGCGCGCGGTCAAGCTGTTCGCGAACTCAATCGCAACGAGCACTTCCGCAAGGCTGTGACCATGGCGATAGACCGGAAGAAATTGGGCGAAGCGCTTGTCAAAGGCCCTTTCACCGCGATCTATCCCGGCGGGCTGTCATCGGCAACGAGCTTCTATGACAGGCAATCCACCGTCTATTATCCCTTTGATTTGGAAGGCGCAAAGGCAGAGCTGGCAAAGGCCGGTCTGAAGGACACCGACGGCAATGGCATTGTCAACTTTCCGCCTGACAAAGCAGGTGGCAAGGATGTGGAAATCACCCTTCTGGTGAACAATGCCTACAACACTGACAAGAACCTTGCGGAAGGCGTGATCGGCCAGCTGCAAAAGCTTGGCCTGCGCGTCATTATCAATGCCGTGGACGCCAACCAGCGCGATGCCGCCAATTTCGGTGGACGGTTCGACTGGATGATCTGGCGCAACAATTCGGAACTCGCCTCTGTCGTACAGAACACCGAACAATTGGCTCCGGTGGGCCCCCGCACCAGCTGGAACCATCGCGCTCCGGAAAATGGTCAGCTGGATCTGATGCCCTTCGAAGAAGAGATGGTGAAGATCGTCAACAAGTTCATCTCAAGCCAGGATAACGCCGAACGAACCGAGCTGATGAAGCAGTACCAGAAAGTCTACACGACAAACGTGAACACGGTCGGATTAACGGAATTCGCCGGTGCTCTGGTTATCAACAAGCGCTTCTCCAACATTCCGTCCGGCGCGCCAATATTCATGTTCAACTGGGCCGAGGACGCCATCATCCGCGAGCGCGTGTTCGTCAAGGCGGACAAGCAGGGTGATTATGAACTGTACCCACAGCAATTACCCGGAAAGCCGGGCGGGCCCGGCCCGATGAACTGAGCCTCCCAAGGACTCTGGCCGGCCGGTCGCACTGCGGTGCGGCCGGCTCATCAACCGAACAAGTCGATGGTGTGAATGTGTTCATACCTGTTTCGAAACCAACACAAGAGAAGTGAACCGGCCCATGTTACGATTCCTGCTTGTGCGTATCGCCTCTGCCATTCCGGTGCTGTTTGTGCTGAGCGTGGTTACCTTCGCCATTATTCAAGCGCCTCCCGGCGATTACTCCGATTACATCCGTTCGCAATTGATGAATCAGGGCGGAGCTTCCTTCGAAGCTGCGGACGCGCAAGCGCAGGCCTATCGTGTTGCCAATGGTCTCGACAAACCTCTGCTTGTTCAATACGTCAACTGGGTTATCGGCATGGTAACGCGTGGCGATTTTGGTCACAGCCTGTTCTATAATAAGCCGGTTGCCGACGTGGTCGGTGAACGATTACCACGAACTCTGTTGCTGGCACTGACCTGCCATATCCTCGCATCAATCATCGGTATCAGCTTTGGCATATTGGCCGCCACCCGGCAGTACTCATGGGTCGACAGCCTGCTCTCCGGCATATCATTCCTTGGCATGACCGTGCCGCGCTTCTTGATGGCGCTCATCATTGTCTACATCATGGTATTTCATTTCAACGTATCGGAGATCGGCAGTTTCAATTCACCGCGTTATGGTGGTGCGCCCTGGTCCTGGGACAAATTTGTCGATCTCGTCCGGCATGTCTGGCCCGTCGTCGCCATCGCTACATTTGGTGGCCTCGCCTACAATATGCGCGTGATGCGCGGCAACCTGCTCGACACGCTCAATGCCCAATATGTGGAAACAGCGCGCGCCAAAGGTCTGAGCGAGGGCGCTGTCATCATGCGCCATGCTGTACCCAATGCGCTCCACCCTTTGATCATGTATCAGGGTGTCGTGTTGCCCTATATGCTGACCGGAGAGATCGAAACTGCAATCATCTTTGCGCTGCCGACCGTCGGTCCCGCCATCGTCGGGTCCATGTGGGTTGGCGATGTCTACGTCACTGCAACCTTCATGCTGGTGCTTTCAGCTACATTGATTGTTGGCAACATCATCGCAGACCTTCTGCTTGCCCTTATCGACCCGCGTGTGCGGCAATACGGGGAGGTGAAGTGATGCATATACAGATTCAACAACCACCTCTGGTCATCGAAACAGTTAATAACAAACGCGGCAATGAACGCTATATCGCTCTTGTCTGGCGGCGTTTGAAACGCTCCTGGACTGGCATGATCGGCCTCGTTCTGGTCTGCCTGTTGCTTGTCATGGCCATCTTTGCAGGTTTCTTTGCGCCAGTTGATCCCATGCAGACAGACATTGGCTTCGCACCCCCCGAAGCTATCCGTTTCTTTGACAAGGACGGTAATTTTTCTCTTCGCCCGCGTACCTACCCGATTGCCGAGACCGAAGAACTTGACCCGGTGACATTTCAACCTGTGGTCGGGCCAGACTATGACAACCCTCGCCTGCTGGGTTTCTTCGTTAAAGGCTTCGACTACAAGCTTCTTGGTATCATCCCGACGGACCGGCATTTCTTCGGTACGATTGATGGACAACCAGTGCATTTTCTCGGAACAGACAAGTTCGGACGCGATGTTCTCTCCCGGGCCATTTACGGTTCTCGTATCTCGTTGATGATTGCCTTGATTGTCGTATCCATCGTTACGGTGGTTGGCACCACGGTAGGTCTGGTCTCCGGCTATTTTGGTGGGAGATTTGACGCGTGGACACAACGCTTTGTCGAACTGGTGCTGGCATTTCCCCAGCTGCCACTCTATCTCGCGCTCAGCTCACTTATACCGGTGACGGCACCGACCAATATTTTCCTCGGCTTTGTCATCATCGTCATGTCGGCGCTTGGCTGGGCCCAAATGTCACGCGAAGTGCGCGGCAAGACGCTGGCGCTGGCGCGTATCGAATATGTGCGGGCTGCGTTGGCTGTGGGTGCATCGGATCGCCGCATCATTTTTCAACATATTTTTCCAAACGTCATGAGTCATGTGATCGTTGCCGTCACCATAGCAATTCCTCACATCGTCCTTCTGGAATCTTTTCTGGGTTTTCTTGGATTTGCCGTGAAACCCCCGCTCATCTCCTGGGGATTGATGTTGCAGGACACGGCAACCTACTCCGTCATTGGGTCCTACCCATGGATACTCACACCCGTTGCATTCGTGCTTGTCACCGTCTTTGCGTTCAACGCGCTTGGCGACGGTTTGCGCGATGCCGTTGACCCCTATTGAGGCTGGATGCAATGCCGATAAATGAAACAAGCACCATGGCACCCGAACAGCGGCTGGATAGCGCAGCACACCCGGAAAGCCCTGTTATTGACGCACGCAATGTTGCGGTCCGCTTCACGGTAGAGGATGGCATGGTCGATGCCGTCAAGGATGTTTCCTTTCAGCTTTATCGCGGTGAAACCATTGCGATCGTCGGCGAATCCGGTTCCGGAAAATCCGTTACCGCACGCACTATCATGGGGCTTTTAACCAAGCGTGCTACGGTCTCCGATGGGGCGAAGATCATCTATGACGGCAAGGACATCCTGACATTCTCGAGCCGCGCGCGGCGTGCGTTGCGCGGCAATCGCATGTCCATGATTTTTCAAGAGCCCATGAGTTCGCTCAATCCGATCTATACAATTGGCAGTCAGATCATCGAGGCCATTCGTGTACACCAGCGTATCAGCAGACGCGAAGCCCTAAAGCGTGCGCTTGACCTGCTGATCCAGGTGCATATCCCTGACCCGGAATCCCGGCTCAACCAATATCCCCACCAACTCTCCGGTGGTCAACGCCAACGCGTCATGATTGCCATGGCGCTTGCGAACAACCCTGATGTGTTGATCGCCGATGAGCCGACTACCGCGCTTGATGTCACGGTTCAGGCTCAAATCCTGAATCTCATCCGTGATCTGCAGAAGCGGCTGGGGATGGCTGTCATTCTCATCACCCATGACCTGACCGTTGTCCGCCAGTTTTCCGATTATGTCTACGTCATGCAGCATGGCGAGGTGAAGGAGCACAACACGACCGCGGCGCTTTTTGCGAACCCTCGTCATCCCTATACGTGCCATTTGCTCGGGTCTGAACCCAAGGGGGAAGCCAATCCAATGCCCGCAAATTGCGAAGCCATTCTGGAAGGCAAATCGGTACGGGTGACATACATGTTAAAACGCGGCGGTTTCTTCAAACCGCATCTGCACGAGCTTGTTGCTGTCGACAGTCTCAATCTGAAACTTCACAAGCATGAGACATTGGGTATCGTCGGTGAATCCGGCTCTGGCAAGACGACTTTTGGACAGGCGCTTGTCCGGCTCGTGCATACGGATAGTGGCGAGATTTACTTCGACCGGCAGCCAATTCACAACAAGTCCCGGGCCGAAATGCGGCCTCTGCGCGCGCGCATGCAGATCGTCTTTCAGGACCCGTTTTCCTCACTCAATCCACGCATGTCGATTGGGCAGATCATCGAGGAAGGGCTGATTATCAACCGGATCGGCGAGAACCGGGCTGATCGTCTCAACCGTGTGCAGGAAGCCCTGAAATGCGCGGGGATGCCACACAATATCCTCTCCCGTTTCCCGCACGAGTTTTCCGGTGGCCAGCGCCAGCGCATAGCCATTGCGCGTGCGATAGCCCTCGAACCGGAATTCATCCTTCTGGACGAACCAACATCGGCACTTGATCTGTCGGTTCAGGCACAGATCATCGATCTGCTGCGCAAGCTGCAGGATGATTGCGGGCTGAGTTATCTGTTCATTTCTCACGATCTGAAAGTGGTCCGTGCCCTTTGCCACCGCGTTATGGTGATGCAGCACGGCAAGATCGTCGAAGAAGGCCCTGTCAACGACGTTTTATTCCATCCCAAGACCGCCTACACTGAACGGCTTGTCAAAGCCGCCTTCGAGGTAGCCGCATAATCCTCCCGGAGTTTGCCATGTCAAAACAACCCAAAGTTACCTTTATCGGAGCCGGTTCCACCGTCTTCATGAAAAATATTATCGGCGATATTCTGCAGCGCCCGGCACTATCGGGTGCGAAGATCGCGCTTATGGATATTAATCCGCAACGTCTGGCCGAGAGCGAAATCGTTGCCGGCAAACTGGCAAAAACACTCAACGCCAAGGCCGTCATCGAAACCCACACGGACCGTCGGCACGCGCTTGAGAAAGCCGACTTTGTCGTGGTTGCTTTCCAGATCGGCGGGTATGAACCCTGCACCGTCACGGATTTCGAAGTTCCGAAAAAATATGGTCTTCGCCAGACTATTGCCGACACGCTTGGCGTTGGCGGGATCATGCGCGGACTGCGGACGGTTCCGCATCTTTGGAACATCTGCGAGGATATGCTCGCCGTCTGCCCGCAAGCCATTTTGCTTCAATACGTGAATCCCATGGCGATCAACACCTGGGCAATTGCCGAGAAATATCCGACAATTCGCCAGGTTGGCCTTTGCCATTCCGTGCAAGGCACCGCAGGCGAACTTGCGCGCGACCTTGATATTCCAATTGAGGAAATTCGCTATCGCGCTGCCGGTATCAATCATATGGCTTTTTACCTGCAATTCGAGCATCAGCAGCCCGATGGCAGCTATCGCAACCTCTATCCGGATCTCGTTCGCGGTTATCGTGAAGGACGTTTTCCAAAGCCCAGCCATTGGAACCCGCGCTGCCCCAATAAGGTGCGCTACGAGATGCTGACCCGGCTAGGCTATTTCGTCACGGAAAGCTCCGAACATTTCGCGGAATACACACCCTATTTCATCAAGGAAGGACGCGACGATCTCATTGAGAAGTTCGGCATTCCGCTGGACGAGTACCCAAAGCGCTGTATCGAGCAGATCGAACGCTGGAAGGGTCAGGCAGAGACCTTTGCAAAAGCCGACAGGATCGAGGTGACCGAAAGCCGTGAATATGCGTCATCCATCATGAACTCCGTATGGACAGGCGAACCATCGGTCATTTACGGCAATGTGCGCAACAATGGCTGTATCACGTCGCTGCCAGCCAATTGTGCTGCGGAAGTACCCTGCCTCGTTGATGCCTCAGGCATTCAACCGACCTATATAGGCGCTCTGCCACCGCAACTCACGGCGCTCATCCGCACCAATATCAATGTACAGGAATTGACCGTTCAGGCGCTGATGACCGAGAACCGCGACCATATCTACCACGCGGCCATGATGGACCCGCATACGGCGGCGGAGCTTGATCTCGATCAGATTTGGTCGCTTGTGGACGATCTTCTTACCGCGCACGGCGATTGGCTCCCCGTATGGGCCCGTGGTCCCCGCAAGGTACAGGCTGCTTAGGCCGAGTGATTGTCTGCAGGATAGTTTTCGGCCCGATATCCTCAACTATCGGGCCGATTGGTGATCATCTCCAGATTAAAAGCCGTCCACGTCTATGACAGCTTGAGCAAATGCTGCTGGCGCTTCCTGCGGCAAATTATGCCCGATACCACCCTCGATAAGCCGATGCGCATATTTACCCGTAAACTTCTTGGCATAGGCGCTGCTGTCCGGATGCGCAGCGCCGTTGGCGTCGCCTTCCATGGTAATCGTGGGGACACTGATGAGCGGACCTTCGGCGAGGCGTTTCTCCAGATCATCATACTGCTTTTCACCTTCAGCAAGTCCGATCCGCCAGCGATAATTATGAATAACGACACTGACGTGGTCCGGATTGTCAAAAGCTTTGGCACTGCGCTCGAACGTGGCGTCATCAAAATTCCACTTGGGTGATGCGAGTTGCCAGATCAACTTGTTGAAATCGTGCCGATACATCTCGTACCCCGCCTGACCCCGTTCTGTTGCAAAATAGAACTGATACCACCATGCAAGCTCCGCTTTAGGCGGTAGAGGTGTTTTGTTGGCTTCGCGGCTGCCAATCAGATAGCCGCTTACGGAGACCATTGCCTTGCAACGCTCCGGCCACAGGGCTGCCAGAATATTGACCGTCCGTGCGCCCCAATCAAAACCGGCCATGATCGCCTTGTCTATTTTCAGCGCATCCATCAATGCGATGACATCGACGGCAACAACTGCTTGTTGACCATTGCGAGGCGTGCTGTCCGAAAGAAAACGCGTTGTGCCATAGCCGCGAAGATAGGGAACAACGACCCTGTAACCTGCCGATGCAAGCAACGGCGCGACATCGACAAAGCTATAAATGTCGTAGGGCCACCCGTGAAGACAGATGACGACTGGACCATCGGCAGGACCGGCCTCTGCATAACCAATATTGAGAACGCCGGCATTAATCTGCTTGAGCGGACCGAATGAAGTATTCGTGCCGGGTTTGATTACAGGCAGACCTCCTGGTTTGGATTTGTCAGTCTGCGCAGTTGCTGAGCCGATCATTCCGAGCTGAGCGACTGCAAGTGCTGCCGCGGCAGTTCCGAACAAGCGGCGGCGAGCATGATTAATTGCTTCTGTCATTGTCTTCTTCCTCAGAAATATGAAGTGGATTACGAATTTTATTGCATGACCGGCCGACTTTGACCGATCGGCAGATTTTTCATTTCCGCGCGGCAGGCGCGTTATTTTCAAATGCAGGAATTGTGCGCAGATTTTGCATGATTTCGGCAATGTTTGCCCACTGCGCCAAATCGAATCCATTTCGAGCAGCACTGATCGCTTGCGGAAAAAGGAAAATATCCGCGACGGATGGATGGTCTCCGGCAATGAATGCACCGGTTCTTCGGTTTGCGATCAGCTGCTCAACTGCCGCCATTCCTTCACCGATCCAGTGACGGCTCCATTCGGCAACGCCATCCGAATTGATAGCGTGAGTCGTACTCAGGTACGACGCTATTCGCGGAGGTAACAATGCGTGAATCTCCGAAGCGATCGCCAGAGCTACGCTGCGAGCCAGGGCCCTGCTTTCGAGATTGAGAGGCAGCAAAGGCGGTTCGGGATAAAGCTCATTCAAATATTCGATAATAGCCAGTGACTGGGTGATCAGCTGACCGCTGTCTGTTGCCAGAGCCGGGACAAGTCCCTGCGGATTGAGTTTGAGATAATCGGCGTGCCGGTTCTGCGCATCGACACCCAGTATCGATATGCGATGGGCTTCGACTTCCACACCTTTAAGAGCAAGTGCAATTCGCACACGCGATGTGGCGGATGAAATTTCGTTTTCGTAAAGTTTCATTTTCCGGCTCACTCTTGGTTTAAAGTTTCAGTGGCCCCTGCAGATTTGCCGGGAATGGACAGGCGGCGTTCCACGGGAACGGGCGCACGTTTATTCTTTGACACCAATGCAACGAGGCCCGCGACTGCCGATGGTTCACTGGAGGTAGTATCGTAGGCGCAGGGTGCAGCGAATATTGCCGCTCCTATGAGACATTTAATGACGAACTGCATTGCCAGCATTCCTTCAAATTAGTTATTTTAATAACTATTATTTCGATATGTTTATCGCACATGCGCTGGATATACAAGTGATGATAATAATTTTTATCGTAATCATTTTTTCCTACATGAACGAAGCGTGCCGATGATCGGGAGGCCTCTTTGCTTACACAGACCGCCAAGCTGACAAAGCGGACGCAGCAGTCCACTTGGTGTTGAAATTTTCGGTATCGTCAGCAATGATGGATGGGGCGTGCCTGTTCGCATGCAATCGAAAACGGGGAGGTATAATGTTCCGTCGCTTGGTTCTCCTAGCCGCCGCTGCCTGTACTTTCAGCGTCTTCGCCACCCCTTCATGGGCACAGGAAGCAACTCAATGTCCGGCCAAATTACCTGCGGATACGGACTGCTACTCGGGACAGGACCGCAATGGCGCGTTCTATTGGATCGCTCGTCCGAAAAACTGGAATGGCATCCTTGTCCTGCATGCTCATGGCGGACCACGCCTGTCCCGTCCGAAGATTGACGATCCGGTTGAGGATCTGGAACGCTTTGCTGTCACCGTTAGCGAAGGTTACGCATGGGCCGGATCGAGTTATCGACGGGAAGGTTACGGCGTGCGTATGGCCGCCGAGGATACAGAAAATTTGCGCCGGATTACTTGGGACAAGCTGGGGCGCCCTCGTCTCACCATTCTCCACGGCCAGTCATGGGGTGGCAACGTTGCGGCAAAAGCAGCAGAACTTTATTCCATCGACGGTGCTGGCGACCGGGTCTACAACGGCGTGGTTTTGACAAGCGGCGTTCTGGCCGGAGGCACGCGTGCCTATGATGTTCGCGCCGATCTGCGAGTCGTCTATCAGTATTATTGCCATAACAACCCCAAACCCGACGAAGAACAATATCCGCTTTGGCAGGGACTGCCACAGGACGCAAAACTCTCACGGAAGGAATTGGATGCCCGTGTAAACGACTGCACTGGAGTGGACTTACCTGCCGATCAGCGATCGACCGAACAGAAACAAAACCTTGCCAATATACTGGCTGTTGTCCCTGTTCCGGAAAGGACGCTTGCTGCTCACCTCGCCTGGGCGACATTGACATTCAAAGACATGATATGGCGGCGTCTTGAGGGCCATAACCCATTCGACAATCAGACAACGCACTATACCGGCTCGAGCGACGATGACGCATTGAACAAGGGCGTAGAGCGTTTTACCGCTGATCCCGAGGGCGTACGCTTGCTTGCCTATGACAGTGATCTTACCGGTCAGATCGTCCTTCCCACATTGACCATGCATGCCAAGGATGACCCGACCGCCCCTGTCGAATTCGAAACGGTTTATCGGGATATGGTTGCCAAGGCCGGAAACAGTGATCTTCTGGTTCAGACATTCACTGATGAGCACGAGCACAGCAAGCTCTCAACCCCGCAATATGCGGCTATCTTTCAATCCATGGTTGACTGGATCGACAAGCGCGCCAAACCAACGCCGGTCTCGATCGATGCTATCTGCCAGCAAAAAGCTCCTGCTTATGGTGAACCATGCCGGTTTGATACAGCGTTTTATCCGGAGCCACTCAAATCACACGAAAAGACGCCCTAAGCGACTGCTACTGCTCTTTGTCCCGCTAACCAGCAAATTCGAAGCCGTCAGCTCGCCAACGCATATTCCATGATCCGGCTGCGGCTAAGAACAAGCTCAACTTTCCCCCTCGTGAGACGATGGAGACAGATGCGCTTGCGCCACGGCCCGTCATTGAGAGTAAAGAGGAAACGGTCATTGCCAAGTGCCATCAATGGCATCCGATGGCGTGTGGGACCGATACCCATAGTTACCATTCCGTCTTTGATTTCGAACTGAGCACCATACTGACCGGCGACCCAATGACCATTGAGATCATCCGGAACAGTCGCCGGGTTCACTGGCAGGAAGCGACGCTGCACATAACCTGCCTCACCTTCAAGTGCCGAGCCTATCCAACGTAATCGCAAGGGAGACGACGCAGAACGTGACGAAAACCAGCCATCACCGTCATCGTAAAGTGTTTCCTCGGCATCCAGATAGGTGGCAATTCCGTTCTTGAGTTCAATCCAATAGGGACCCGTTTCCGTTGCGTAAAGGCCATCGGGAAGCGTGCAGTTGGTTTCTGGCAATGGCAGCCCCGTCAAGGCGCTCATCGTATTGAGAGCAAGCTTGTAACTATTGGTATCATCACGATTGGAAACGACAACAATTCCGGTTCCAGCTTCCGGATCAAGAAGAAAATAGGATTTGTAACCCGGATGTGAGCCACCATGCCCAACGAAATTGCGACCGGCTAAATCTGACCAGCGTAGTCCCAGTCCGTAGCCAGATGGCCGACCATCGGCCATATAACGGGTGGCCGATAGTGCTGCGAGCAAGCCCGTGTCACGATCATTGTTGGCAAGCAGATGCTGGAGCCACACGGCCAGGTCATTGCCAGAACCTGCGAGACTGCCCGCCGCGGAGATATGCAAGCCTGCAGCACTCAGTTGCCAGTTTTCGTCATCCTTGAAATAACCCGGCACAAGGCCTTTAACCGGGTCAATCCAGACCTCGGGCGCTTTCAGGAAAATACCAAGCGGTTGCGCGATCTCACTCTGTACGAAAGCATCGAAGGTTAATCCTTTGCGCTCAAGCGCTGCTTCAACAAGGCGATAGCCGGTATTGGAATAAGAAACATCGGTACCCGCATCGAAATTCAACCGGGTTAACGAGAAAAGAAAGTCCAGAAGTGGCCCCTTCTTCGTCTCCGTATAGACTGATAATCCCAAAAGCGTCAGACATTCGCGCACATCAGGCAGTCCGCCGCTCATGTCCAAGGCGCGGCCAACTGTAACGTCAGCAAGCGGGCTCTGAAGTTCCGGAAGATGAACACCGAGCCGGTCATTCAGCGAGATGAGATGAGCGTTACGAAGCACCATTGCGGCAAATACATGCTTGGTCAGGGACGCAAAACGGACCACACTATCGGCTGAAAATTCCTTGCACGTTGAGAGGCTTTCCAGCCCGCCACAATGAGTAAAACGAATGCCTTGCGTGTCAAAACCAATGATTGTTCCACCCGGCTCAGTATCAGGCCATTGGCTTGCAAAACTCTTGGCGCACTCGGAGGCGGCCACCCAATTTGGAATAATAGGCATCCCGCTTCGTTATCCGGAAGTCTATATTCAGGCAAGGGGTCGCGACATGTGATCTTTGCCCATAGGTGCGCAGCGAACAGAGAAAACACATTTGCCATTTGCGATCATTCGGTTCAAAGCTGGTGACATCATCGGGACTCACTCCCACCATTTTGAAATGCACCAAGGCTTCCTGACCTATGACCATCGATCCAATCGTTCCTGTCTTCGACGGGCACAATGATGTCCTTCTTCGTCTCTTGCTGTCGAGCGAACCTTCTCCGGAAACGCGATTTATCGAGGGCGAAAAAGCCGGGCATATCGATCTGCCGAAAGCACGCAAGGGCGGATTGGCGGGCGGGCTATGCGCGATGTATGTTCCGACCCCATCGCAGCAGAAAGATGCAAATGGCGATTACAAGACGCCTGAGATGGCAAGTGCGCTGACGACCACCTTGGCCATGGCCGCTCTTATCGCTCGCATCGAGCGGCAGGCGGAAGGCAGACTGCGTATCTGTCGCACAGCCGATGACATTCGCGAAGCCATGCAGCGCGGCGCTTTTGCCTCCGTGCTTCACATAGAGGGAGCCGAAGCGATAGGTCCGGATCTTGATGCGCTGTATGTCCTCCATCAGGCGGGTTTACGCACTCTCGGTCCCGTATGGAGTCGCCCGAACATATTTGCTTACGGCGTACCGTTCCGCTTTCCCAGTTCACCGGATATTGGACCGGGTCTCAGCGATCATGGAAAGAAATTGGTCCAGACCTGCAATGACCTGCGTATCATGGTCGACCTGTCCCATATGAACGAACAAGGTTTCTGGGATATTGCCGCAGTATCCGATGCTCCACTTGTTGCATCTCACTCGAACGCTCACGCATTGAGCCCACATAGCCGTAATTTGACCGACCGCCAACTCGATGCAATCCGCGATACGGGCGGACTGGCCGGTCTGAATTTCGGCGTTTTGTTTTTGCGACAGGATGGTACGAGAAACCCCGACACTGATCTGAGCGTGCTGGTAAAACATATCGACTATATCGTTAACCGCATCGGCATAGATCATATCGCCCTTGGTTCTGATTTTGATGGAACAACAATCCCTGCAGCCATGCGCGATGCGGGTGATTTGCAGTTACTCGTTAGTGCATTGCGTCAATCCGGATATGATGATGAAGCATTGAGGAAAATCTGCCATGCGAACTGGATACGCGTCCTTGATCAAACGTGGAAAAATTAATCCCAGTTGATCGCGAGCGCGTTTCCGGCCGTGGAATTGTTCTAATTGTCTTGCATCACTGGCCGACACCGCGATCAGCCATTGCGCATCACTGTGTGTGGTCGCTTGCGTTTTAAATACGTATGACTAGAATCCTATCCTGCAGGATATGTTGGTTTGGGTGAATGCCGCCGACTGCGGTTAGCCGCCCTCTCCCGGAGAGTCACGTGAACAGTGAGTTGATCGACGAGCCGTCGGCACCCGCGGACAAAGTCCCGCCGAAGTGGTACCGTCGTTGGTTGCTTTGGTTGCTCCTCATCGCTGCCGTCATTGTGCTGATCACGGGGTACGTTGTTTATGCCAACCTGACAGGTAATCTCCGATATATTGAGGTCAGCCGCGAGGATCTGGGTGATGTCCGTCCCGCCAAAATACCGAATGCCGGGCTGAACATTCTTGTGGTCGGATTGGACCAGAGCACCAGCGAAAACTCCCAGCATATAGGCGATCGTACCGACACAATCATGCTCGCTCATCTGTCTCCTGAACGCAATAATGCGGTGGTGATCAGTTTTCCTCGTGACTCAATGGTTCAGCTTCCCGCTTGCCGTGTGCGGGAGGAGTTTCCGGGACAG
The DNA here is from genome assembly GCF_020731415.2 of Phyllobacterium sp. T1293. NCBI lineage: Bacteria > Pseudomonadati > Pseudomonadota > Alphaproteobacteria > Hyphomicrobiales > Phyllobacteriaceae > Phyllobacterium > Phyllobacterium meliloti. The sequence continues at coordinate 344,171 of NZ_CP088274.1, forward strand.
AAAAGGCATCTCGGAATTATCAATTCGTCATTTAGTTTCGGCGGCATCGGCTGCACCTGGAAAACCATCGAAACGCTTACCGGCATTCGGATCGACCACTTCATCATGGTTGATTTCGCCGGTTTCAAAAACATGGTGGACGCGATCGGTGGGGTAGATCTCTGTATCCCGGAACCGATTCATGACGAATATGTTCCGCTCACCTTGCCTGCTGGCTGGCAAACACTACTGGGCGAACAGGCACTTGCATATGTCAGGGCGCGTCACAGCATTGGCGACGGGTCTGATATCGGGCGCATCCAGCGCCAGCAGGATTTCGTTGCTGCCATTGCGAAAAAGTCGATGAGCAGGAAGATACTGGCCAATCCGATCCTGCTCTTCAGCTTCCTCGACGCCGTAACCAAATCCGTTATCACCGACCCCGGCCTTACCATAGGTGTCATGCGGCATCTCGCACTCACCGCCTTGTCAATGGATACGATCCACTTTGTTATCACGCCCTGGCGCTATTCCACTGCCTACCCTGGCCGGGTCGAGTGGCGTGAAAGACCAGCCAGGAAGCTGTTTCAGTTGATCTCTGCCGATCAGCCTGTCTCCGACGCTTTGAGCACGAGCAGTCAAACCGCTGAGCCACTACGCAGCAGGACGGACGCCGAACCGGTCGTCGATAATGATGAGCCGGTCACTACACCCACCGCACCTTGTTCACCTGCACAGGCAAATTAAATCCCTGTATCACGCCCGCCCGATGCCAGTGCTATCCGAACTTATTTGGGTCGGCGGATAGCGCGTACCTTGCCACTGTTTCCGCCTCCGCAAAAGAACCTATCCGCGCCATCGGACTCAAGCCCCGATACACCGGTTCCGGCGGGCATATCCAGCCTCTCCAGTACCTCTCCCGTATCAGGATCGATGCGCCTGACGTCGCTATCATCACCTTCCCACGTCCCATGCCAGAGTTGGCCATCAACCCAGCTTACGCCCGTGACGACACGCTTGGACTCGATAGAGCGCAGAATGGTCCCGGTCTGCGGATCGATCTGGTGAATCTTCCGGCCCCGATACTCTCCTACCCAGAGTGTACCCTCGGCCCAGGCAAGTCCGGAATCACCACCATTGCCCGGTGCCGGAATTGTGTTGAGGACGAGGCCCGTCTTGGGATCAATTTTCTGGATGCGGTCTTCAGCGATCTGATAGAGATACTGACCGTCAAAGGCCGTCCCGGCATGAGCGGCGACATCAATCGACTGAACCGTGCTGCCACTCGCCGGATCAAAGGCGCTGAGCTTGTCGCCTGATGCAAACCAGACGTTTTGGCCGTCAAACGTGACCCCATGGACGTGGTCAGTTCCCGGAAAGGTCCGTATTCATCAAGTATTTCAGCAGTAGAGCGTTTCATGATCGTCTCCTCAATGTGTCCAATACCTCCATACTAGTCGCTCGGCAGCGGCCCAGGGAGTAACAAGATCGTCGGGAAACCCAGAACCGGCGGCGTCATCCACCGAAGCGCTCGCCCGCGACCAAACGACTGCACCCTGCCCGTTGTTGCAAGTTGCTCGAGCGCCCGCTGTACGGTACGGGGGCTTGCGCCAAGCGCAATCGCCAGAGCAGAGCTTGACCATGCCTCGCCATCGGCAAGGAGGGCGAGCACATCGCCATGCTGCCCTTCAATAAGCGGGGCGAGCACGACGACATCGCTTGCACCGCGTGGCTCCAGGGCAAATCCGCGCGGTGTCGCCTTAACATCTGCAAGCGCTCCAAGCTCGGCGCGCAGCCGCCCGATCTCTACCCGCAACCGCGCGCGATGCGATTCGTCAGCATGTTTGCCGCCGAAGGCGCGCGCGATCAGCGTGCTTCTCGTCACATCTCCCGGCCATGCTTCAGCCAATGCGCGAACCAGTGCGAACAAAACCGGTCGCGTCGCCAAAGAAATTGTTTTGCCCGGTTCGCGCGCAATATAACGGCATGCGTCTACAACGAATGCCGGTGACACCAGCAGCGCTTCTACATCTTCCAGTAAGAGAGGCCGCTCCTCGCCACGCGCGATCAACCGTGCTGTGGGTGCATCGAGAACGAGACGCGCATTTTCGACCTCCGCTGTCAGCGCAGGGATATCAGCCTGGTGAGCCGCCTGTTCCGCCTGTGCAAACGCAGTGCGGGCCGTTTTCATATCAAGGCGCCGGATAGCGATGCCTGCAACCACCAGTGCGTGGGCGGCCCTTGAAGCGAATGGGAGCAGAGTTGCGTCAAGCACAGCGAGCGAACGCTCAGCGTCATCAAGACGTCCGATCAGCAGCAGACGCCGAACTTCGAGATGCCGTGCATGTGCGGCATTAACGTGGTCACCGTGTGCTTCCAGCGTGTGTCGCGCAGTATCGAGCGACTTGGCGGGCCAAGATAGGTCGCGCGAGACAAGCGCGATCTCTGCTTCGGCGACGACACACCGCGCCCGTGCCACAGCCTCTCGCGGGCCAAACGCTCGTGCAGCACCTTTCAAAAGGGCTTTTGCCCGAACGAAATCGCCAAGCTGCGCCATGATGATGCCTCTGAGAGCCAGCGCTGGCGGATCTTCCCGCAGGGCGACCCGCTTCAGCGCACCCAGTAAATCACCTGCCGCAAGTGCACGAGCCGCAGCCGTAATCAGCGAGTCCATGGCAATCCCGTCACACTTGTAACTCCCATGATTTCGGCATCCGGCCCTAATCTGTTCAGGACCAGCACGCAACACGTCGCACCAGCAATGGTAGACGACAGATATCCGAAGGAGAAGAACGATGACAGCACATGTGACCGGAACACGCGAAGACGATCACGATACCGCCCGAAGCGCCTCGGATTGGCTGTGTCTGGCAGCAGGGCCAACATTCCTGATTATGGCACTGTTCACAACTTTCGCCGGCAATGCAAACATGATCTGCTCCACTGCGGACCAAGCTTTGCCGATTGGCGGAATGACCATGATGTATCTGCTGATGAGCGCCTTCCATTCGGCGCCCTGGATCAGGTTGATTGTCCATCACAGAAGCGGGAGCGCCCGCTCGTGATCACGACAACCTTGTTCAGGGAGTACGGCAGACTTGTTGCCTTGCAAAAAGCCTGCCGCTGAATTTGTCGTAACGCTAATGCCTACCATCGGCTTCCCCGCGAATTAACCGTTTCGGGCCATTGCGGCTTAAAGAATTTTCGAACCCCAGTCTGCGAATTGGTCATTTCAATCGTACCGTTCTCAAGAACCCGGTACGATATATATGGGTTGCTCCGTGAGCGTGCTTGGTCACCCGGCTTCGCTTCAACACTCAAAATCCGCTCAATTGTTTTTGGTACGCTGATTGTGAGGTCAGTTGCAGCTAAAGCTGGGGTTGTGATGCATCCAAACGCGAACAGGATGCCCAGAAACTGTATTCTCATGATACTTTCTTCCGAATAATTGGCGTTGGGCGCAGAGCCTGCCAGTGGCTGGTTGCCTGGATCTCAGGCAAGCCAGCGCAGGAAACCGCATTGCTCAAATCAGATTGATCGTGACGTCGATATTGCCGCGTGTGGCTTTGGAATAAGGACAGGTCTGATGAGCGGCATCCGTAAGCGCCTGAGCGACGTCACGTTCGAGACCGGGTAGACTGACGTTAAGACGGGCCTGAAGAAAGTACGCACCATCAACCAGACACAAATCCACCTCAGCATCGATTGCTGCATCGGCAGGAATCGTCACGCGCATCTTGCGGGCCGCAAGTCCCATCGCGCCAATGAAACAGGCCGACCAGCCAGCCGCGAACAGCTGCTCGGGATTGGTGCCAGTACCCGTTGAGCCGGGAGACGAGAGCTTGATGTCCAAACGATCGTCGGCGCTACGCGATGTGCCATCACGGCCGCCTGAAGTGCGTGTCTTACCGGTGTAGAGTACGTTCTGAGATTGAGTCATGATGTGGTTTCCTTTGCAGTGAACAACAATTGAGGGGTAACGGCCAAAGCAGCCATTGGCCGCATAAAGCGGTAACGACGTATCCCTCATGTGTCGGGATCGAGCGAAGATGTAACGCAGTGTGGCGGGAAACCGGCTTGATACATTGCTGTACAAATGAGCTTAGTTCAGACGCAATTGATGCACGTAGGCATAACCAAATGGATCACGGGTGCATTAATTCTGGTGGTGGAGCGGATCAATGTCAGCGGCATATGCCGATATCAGCCTGGGTGACATGCCTTCGATTGATTATTATAATAACTAATATTATGATAGGCGTGCTAGGCGCCTATAGGCCTTACGAATGATGATAATCATTCACATCACAATTTTCATTTCCGGAGCCTGAATGACTCAAAAAACACCCATCCGCAGCAAGACGGCAAAACTGGCTGACTTCATGTGCTTTTCGATCTACTCCGCTAATCTCGCCTATTCCCGGGTCTACAAGCCCGTCCTTGACGAGCTTGGTCTCACCTACCCGCAATACATAACGATCATCAGCTTATGGGAAGAGGATCAGCAAACGGTCAAGGGATTGAGCGAAAAGCTGTTTCTCGAATCGAGTACCATGACTCCCATGCTGAAACGGCTGGAAGCCATGGGATACCTCACCCGCACCCGGGACAGCGAAGATGAACGCAACGTGCGTATTTCATTGACGGATGCGGGGCGCGGCCTGCGTGAAAAAGGCTTTGGCTTTGGTGAGATTACAGTCAAGGCCTCGGGCCTTACGCCCGAGGAATTTCCTGTCTTGCAAAAGGCCATCGCCAAGCTCCGGGACAATCTTGTGAAGGCCAGCAAAGGCCAGCTCTAAGTTTGGATCAACCTTGGTTGCCTGAAACCAAAACAGCTTCCGCACGGTAGTAGTCCGGGAAGAAGCCTTTCAGGTTTTCTACCTTCGGTTGCTCGTGAAAAGCGATATATGGATTCTCCGGATTTTTGGTCATGAAGTCCTGATGATAGGCCTCCGCTTTGTAGAAGGTTTTGCCGGGTTCGACAGTGGTTGCGATCTTTTTCTTGAAGACACCCGCTGTCCTAAGCTGTTCAACATAGTCTGAAGCAACCTTGGCTTGCTCATCATTCTCCGGAAAGATTGCAGAGCGATATTGTGTCCCTCTGTCCGGTCCCTGACGATTGAGCTGTGTCGGATCATGGGCGACAGAAAAGTAGATCTGGAGAAGTTTGGCGTAGCTGATTTTTCTCGGATTGAAGACGATTTGCACGGCTTCAGCATGACCCGTCCTGCTGGTTTCTACCAATTCGTAAGTTGCGGTTTCAGGGCCGCCGCCAGCATAACCCGAGGTCGCACTGACGACACCTTCGACGTGCTGAAATACACCCTGAACACCCCAGAAGCAGCCGCCCGCAAAAACCGCCGTTTGTATTCCGCTTGTATCAGCGACATCATGAAGTGCAGTCGGCACAAGCCTTGGCTCTTCCGCCGCGGATGGTGCATAGCCAAGCAGTAGCACGCCCAGCAAACCCAGTAGTCCGGCCACCGCCAGAAGCGGGCGCAGACTTAAGATTGGCCTTCGTGTTTTCAATCCTATTGTGTTTTGCATGATGGTGTCCTCACCTTGCTCGCATCTGATAAAGCTGTGTCTGCGTGACGGTTCCATTCCCGGCGGTATCGGTATCCGATCAAACCGTGCAGACGTATCCCGTATGTGTCCTGATGAGGTTGAAACTGTAACAAAGTGTGGGATAGCGGAGGCGCTGTACGCTGCGGTACAAAGCCGTGGCTGGCCGGATATCCGGCCTCCACATTTTTGCAGACGATATTATTTTGAGACCGTTTGGGCTGCTTCCGCGATCAGCTTTGCAACATCCTGTGGTTGCGATGCGTAAACAGCATGGCTTGCCTTTACTTCAACCACTGTGCTGCCCGCCCGCTTGGCCATACTGCGCTCAAGTTCGGGACTGATCGACTTGTCGTCGGTGGCAACCAATGCCCAGCTCTTTTTGGTCTTCCATGCCGGTTCGCCCGCTTCTGTGCTGAATATGGCTTTGGAAGCAAAGACCTGCGAATGTGCGAGAAAATCAGTCGTCTCCTTCGGCAGATCCGCCGCAAAGGTCTCGGCGAAGGCATCCGGCTCGATATAGGAGTATCCATCCTTCAATGTCTTGACCTTGCTCTCCTTCTTGGCATGAGAATGATCGCTGGTCGCGAGTTTCACAATGCTTTCGCCCTTCTCCGGCTGAAACGCAGCGATGTAGACCAGACCCGCAACATTATCGGCTTTTCCAGCTTCACTGATGATCATACCACCTGCGCTATGGCCAACCAGAATACTCGAGCCGTCCTGAAGGTCGAGGATACGTTTGGTAGCGGCAATGTCATCAGTAGGGGATATCAGCGATTGTTGAGCGATCGTTACTTTGTATCCCTGCTTTGTCAGAATGTCGGAAACCGGTCGCCAGCCTGCGCCGTCAACGAAAGCGCCATGAACAATGACAATGTTTTTGACATCGGCTGCCGAAGCTACCGACAGTGAACCAGCAGACGACAAGATGAAGCCCGCGACGGCAAGAGAGATGGAATGTCTGATCATGATAGATTCCTTTTTCATCAATCAATTGCATCATAATAATTATTATGATAATTAAATAATAGAAGGCCTTTTGGAACTTGTCCAGAAGGAGCAGGGATGACGCCCGCACAATGTTGTTTGCCACTGTATCCAGTCAGCGGATGGATACAGTGGCTTACAATTATCGCTAGCGCCGCCCTCCTGCCCTTTCGGAATTAGGCTACTGCTATTCGGCAATATGAGTTGAGGTGATTTTACGATGGACCATATCGACCACATTCTGATCGTGGATGATGACCGCGAAATCCGGGAACTGGTTTCCGGTTATCTGAAGAAGAATGGCTTGCGCGTTACTGTTGCGGCAGACGGGCGGCACATGCGGTCGTTTCTTGAAACAGATTCTGTTGATCTCATTGTGCTCGATGTCATGATGCCGGGCGATGACGGTCTCGTTCTTTGCCGCGAATTGCGGGCCGGCAAGCACAAGGCGATTCCAGTCCTCATGCTGACGGCACGAACCGACGAAACAGATCGGATTGTCGGCCTTGAGATGGGAGCCGATGACTATCTGGCGAAGCCATTTTCCGCCCGCGAGTTATTGGCGCGGATCAAGGCCGTTTTGCGCCGCACGCGCATGCTTCCTCCCAATCTTCAGGTGACGGAAGTCGGGCAGTTATTAAGTTTCGGCGAATGGCAACTGGACACCACAGGCCGCCATCTGCTTGACCGCAATGGTACGGCAGTAGCACTCAGTGGCGCTGAATATCGCCTGCTTCGCGTTTTCATGGACCACCCGCAACGCGTTCTCAATCGCGATCAATTGCTCAATCTCACACAAGGGCGGGAGGCCGAACTTTTCGACCGGTCGATTGACTTGCTGGTGAGCCGGCTTCGCCAGCGCCTGTGCGATGATCCTCGCGACTCTTCTTATATCAAGACGGTTCGCAGCGAGGGTTATGTCTTTTCCATGCCGGTTGAAATTTCCGAGATCCGCCAATGAAAGGCTTGAGTGCAGTTCGATCTTTCCGGCCTTGGCCCCGCACATTGGGATCGCGGCTCTTTCTGCTTTTTCTGGCCGGTTTGACAATTGCCTACGGCCTGGCATTCGCTGTCCTGTTTATGGAGCGGTACATGACGGCCAAGATGGTGATGTTCAATAATTTCGAACAGGATATTGCAACATCCGTCGCCATACTGGATCGCTTGCCAGCAGACGAGAGAGCCGGATGGCTGGATCAGCTCGACCGCGGGACGTCCCGATACATGCTTGGCACTGGCTTGGCAGGTGTTCCCATTTCCACGGATGCGGGACGGGAGATTGCAGGGAAAATCAATGAGGCCGTGGGGAAACGTTTTCCTCTCACCATCGAATCCATTCCCGGGGATCGAAAGCGCCTCCAAGGCCATGTGACCCTTAGTGATGGTGCCCCACTCACGATCGACGTAAATCCGGCGGTCATGCCACTGGCCGAATGGCTGCCTTACGTCCTTGTCACCCAACTTGTTCTGCTTATTCTTTGCAGTTGGCTTGCGGTTCGACAAGCGATCCGGCCTCTGGTGAATCTTGCCAATGCCGCCGATGCCCTTGATCCGAACAAGAATGCTCCGCGCTTGAGTGAAACAGGACCAAGCGAAGTCGCCTATGCGGCGGCGGCCTTTAACGCGATGCGTGATCGCATCGCACATTATCTGCAAGAGCGAGTCCAAATCCTTGCAGCGATCTCACACGATCTGCAAACACCGATCACGCGCATGAAACTGCGCGCTGAATTTGCTGAAGAGTCCGTTGAAAAGGAAAAACTGGTACAGGATTTGGCCGAGATCGAACGTCTCGTACATGAGGGGATAGCCTATGCGCGCAGCGCGCATGGCAATACCGAAAAGCCATCGCGCATTGACGTCGGATCATTCATGGAAAGTCTGGTCTATGACTATCAGGACACGGGCAAAGCTGCGACACTCAGTGGAAGCATTGAAGCGGCAATCGTGACACGGCCGCACGCTCTGCGTCGTATCCTTACAAACCTTGTCGATAACGCTCTGAAATTCGGCGGAAGCGCTGAAGTTAATCTGGAAAGAGATACCCATGGAGCCGTTATCATAAAGGTGCTGGATCGCGGCCCCGGCATTCCTGAAGATGAGCTTGAAGCAGTCCTCCAGCCATTCTATCGCCTCGAACAATCCCGCAATCGTGGAACAGGCGGCACCGGGCTCGGATTGTCAATCGCCCAGCAATTGACGCTCGCAATTGATGGAATCCTTAATCTGAAGAACCGACCCGGTGGCGGCTTGGCGGCAGAAATATACCTGCCCCAACCCATCCACACAAAAGAATAGCAGGATCATCGGCGCATCCGCTTCAAGGTCGCAGGTCGTTCGGCCGTTCTTTGTATCTCAATGTAAGAGCCAACTGCGCCCATACGATCCGTTACAAATTCCGCCCATTCAGAACACATCCCGGATACGCGCCTGCTGCCTCATGCGATGGATGGCAGATGTTCTGCCATTGCGTTCCAACGCTTGCTTTCCTCTGCGGCAAAGCCGTCTTCATTGCCGTAACGACCCGGCTTCCGACGCTTTCGTCCGCCAATCACGGAGAATGAATATGCCTCCCTTATTACCATCCACAACAAGGCGCAGCTTTCTTGCCACATCAGCAACAGCGCTGATTGTCGGTGCGACAGCCTCTGGTGCCTTCGGCCTGCTGCCCGGACAACTCGCTTCTGCCGCTGAAAACACGGCAATCCGCCCTTTCCTGGTAAACGTTCCTGAAGCGGATCTGGTTGACCTTCGCAAACGGGTTCTCGCCACGCGTTGGCCCGCCAAGGAAACTGTCGATGATCAGTCGCAAGGTGTCCAGCTGGCCAAGCTCAAGGAAATCGTCCACTACTGGGGAACAGATTACGACTGGCGCAAAGTGGAGAAGAAACTCAATGCTTTGCCGATGTTCGTGACAGAAATCGACGGGCTTAATATCCAATTCATCCATGTCCGCTCGAAACATTCAAATGCGCTGCCTGTCATCATTACCCACGGCTGGCCCGGTTCAATTCTGGAATTGTTGAAGGTGATTGATCCTCTTACCAATCCAACAGCCCATGGCGGAAGTGCCGATGACGCCTTTGACGTTGTGATACCTTCGATGCCCGGCTACGGCTTCTCGGACCAACCCACCGAAACAGGCTGGAATGCCGATCGTATCGGGCTCGCATGGGACGTACTGATGAAGCGTCTCGGATATAAACGCTATGTCTCGCAGGGCGGCGACTGGGGCTCGGTTGTCTCAGACAAGATGGCGCGTCAAGCGCCCGAAGGACTGCTCGGTATTCACGTCAATATGCCAGCAACAGTTCCAGCAGATGTCGCCAAAGCCATGAGTGATGGTGATCCCGCACCAACAGGACTTACCGACGTCGAGAAGGCAGCTTATGAATCGTTAAGTACGTTCTTCTCCAAGAACGGTGCCTATGGCGTCATGATGACCACGCGACCGCAGACCGTTGGCTACGGACTATCGGACTCGCCGGTTGGCCTTGCTGCCTGGATGTACGACAAATTTGCTCAGTGGACCTATAGCGGTGGTGATCCGGAGAAATCGTTGACCAAGGACGAGATGCTTGATGACATCACGCTCTATTGGCTCACGAACAGCGCGATCTCATCAGCCCAGCTCTATTGGGAGAACAACGCCAACAATTTCAACGCGGTGGATATCTCCATACCAGCTGCGGTGACTGTCTTCCCTGGCGAAATCTATCGTGCTCCACGCAGTTGGGCGGAGAAGAGCTATCACAAGCTCATTTACTTTAACGAAGTAGACAAGGGTGGTCACTTCGCCGCGTGGGAAGAGCCCGAACTTTTCAGCGCCGAGCTTCGTGCAGCGTTCCGCTCGCTGCGATAAGCTGATCCATCATACTGTCAAATTGATCAAACAGCATGGCCCGACATCAAGTACCGGGCCATGCTGTGCTCTTCATAATGAAATCATCAGCGCCGTGCCCCGTCGCTTATGCCCTATGCTAAATTGTCATCATCCGTATCGTTATCAAATGAGTCATCGGCAGCATCGTCCAAACGGTCTTGTTCGGCGTCGCTGAGTTGCGTGCCATTGTTATTGTCATCGTTGTAATAGTTGTTGATGACAGTCTCGCCGGAACCGGCTGGCGGTGTGGTTCCGGCACCGATATTCGAACCACCGAACATTGAGTTGCCACCTATCATGTTCTTGACGCCTTCGAAGAGGAGCGCACCACCTGCTACGCCTGCCGCAGTGCTCAGCGCGCCTTGCAGAAAGCCACCCCCTTGAGATTGTGGTTGTTGTGGCACAGACCACCGTCCGGCCTGCTGGGTTTGGCCTTGGGACACATATCCGTCCTGAGGTGTGGGCGCCGCACCCCACGGCCCATTTGAACGGCTTGAGGCGGGTTGAGGAGGTTGTCCTGCCGACGTATTGCCAAAGATCGATCCGAACAAACCACCGGATTGCTGTTGCACAGGCTGCGCATTCTGCAAGTCGTTCACCTGCGCTTCCAATAGCTGAATGCGCTCATGGCACGCATTCAGCGCCTGTTCCTGCACGATCACGGCCTGAGCCAAAAGATAGGGAGCAGAAGGCTGGCTTTTGACCTGCTCCAAAATAAAGCGCTCAGCGTCGGGATCTCTTGGAGTACCTGCTGCTTGCTTTGTACGATCGAAGAGGCCACTGAGAAGTTTCTGTTCATCGGCATTCATTTTCGTTCACCTTGTTTTAGGAAAACATGATCTCGATCCAGATTCGTGGCATTTAGATGACTTTACGAAAATGTAATCTCAGCTGCTCTCACAGCCAATTTCAGCGCACAATTTGAGGTAAACAGTTCCAAGCTGGTGAGTGGCCAACTCAACTTCCGTTTATTTTTTCCTGCGATTGGGTATCGAGTTGCCACTTCGCGGACGGCTTTGCGCTGGTGTGTTTTCGTGATTTTCCGCCTGCAATTTTCGCCAGCGGGCCAGCCGTTCAGGGTCCAGCGAACCTGCAGCCACTGCTGCCAGCACGGCGCAGCCCGGTTCATGAGCATGGGTGCAATCGCGAAACCTGCAAAGGGGCGCAAGCTCCGTGATTTCAGCAAAGAGCGTCTCAATACCATGCCCGACATCACTGACATGCAAGGTACGGATTCCCGGCGTATCGATTACCCAGCCGCCGCCGGAAATGGCATGCAGTGAACGTGAAGTGGTGGTGTGACGACCTTTGGCATCTTGCTCACGGATACCACCTGTCAGTTGAGGCAATTCCTGCTCGGAACCTGCAAGCGTATTGACCAGCGTCGATTTGCCGACACCGGATGAACCAACCAGCGCCACTGTTTGCCCCGTCCCGCACCAAGGCGATAATGCCGTTGCGGCATCGGCAGAACGGGCATTGAGTACAACCACAATTAATCCGCGCTGCAACGCAGCGGCCTGACGTTCATACTCCTTGGCATCCGGGGCGGTATCAGCCTTGGTCAAGACAATCACCGGATTGGTTCCGGTTTCGTTTGCAAGGGCCAGATAACGCTCCAACCTTGCAGAATTAAAATCAGCATTGCAGGACGTGACGATGAATAGCGTATCGACATTGGCCGCAGCAAGCTGGGTCGCTCCATGCCCCGCTCTACGACGCATCAGCAGGGTTTTTCGAGCGAGAAGGCGGCGCAACTCGTGCGTTTGTGGATCAACCAGCACCCAATCACCCACTGCAAAATCGCCGGTGTTGACCTGCGCCGAAAGTATCAATTTGACATGTCCGATTGGGGAAATTGCGGCCAAGCGGGCGCGATGAACCGTAGAGATGCGCATTGGAACAAGAGCGGCATCTGCGGATTCAAGCTGATCGCTGAAAAATTCAGACCATCCCAGACGAGCAAGAGCGGGAGAGTGATCGTTCACGGTTCTGCCCGATGGTGCGGCATCGCATACATGGAGTATCCTTCAGACAAAATGACTTGATGACAATCAGCCAAGGCACGTAACCCCTCCTGATCAGTGTTGGCAAGACCGCACCCGCATCATACTCCAGGGCATTCCACAAAAAGCTGAACGAGAACAGAATGGGTGACTATCAGAAACCTTACAAACTTGAACGGCGCGTGAGCATGAATGTCAGAAATGCCGACCTCAACGAAGATAGGCCGGGCAGATCGGAAATATACGATGCATTGCGATCAATTCCGACCCGAGGACCAGGGCGATGGCAACATTGCTGCGGCAGTCATCAGGGATGATCACTGCCGATCCTGCCGTTCTCTCCAACACAGCTCACCACCAGTTCAGGCTGCAACCTTATAGACAACGCTCGGACGGGTTCTCCACCGAGCGTTGTTGTTATACGCTGCACCCGATGAGGCCTTTATGCAGCCTTGGCAAGCTCGCCATGCGGATCAAGCACAAATTTCTGCGCCGCCCCCTTGTCGAAGCTCTCATAGCCTTGGGCCGCATCCTCAAGCGATATAATTCTGGCATTGACGATATCGGCAATTGGCAACCGATCATAAAGGATCGCCTGCATGAGTTGCCTGTTGTATTTAAGCACTGGCGTTTGACCCGTATGGAACGATTGTGCCTTTGCCCAACCGAGGCCAAAACGCAAAGACAGGTTGCCTTGCTTGGCTGCGTTGTCGACAGCACCCGGATCTTCAGTAACATAAAGACCGGGAATACCAATGGACCCGGCGGCGCGCGTGATCTCCATCATCTGGTTCAACACAACGGCTGGCTGTTCGCCGCCACTGTGACCGCGTGCCTCGAAACCCACAGCGTCAATGGCACTGTCAACTTCGTTGCTACCCGTCACCTGCGCGATCATATCACCAAGACGGTCGCTGGCGGACAGATCAATCGGTTCAAACCCAACCTTTGCAGCATGTGCAAGGCGCTCCTTATTGAAGTCACCAATCATCACCACGGCAGCACCGAGAATGCGGGCTGACGCTGCGGCAGCCAGCCCAACGGGTCCGGCTCCGGCAACATAGACAACCGAGCCGACACCCACGCCCGCTTTCACCGCTCCATGAAATCCCGTCGGCAAAATATCGGAAAGCATCGTGAGATCCCGCATCTTAGCCATCGCGCGATCACGATCAGGAATTTTCAGAAGGTTAAAGTCCGCATAAGGCACTGTCACATAACGTGCCTGACCACCGATCCAACCACCCATATCCACATAACCATAGGCACCGCCTGCGCGTGCAGGATTGACTGTCAGGCAAACACCTGTGTCTTGAGACTTGCATGTGCGGCAGCGCCCGCATGCCACGTTGAATGGGACGGAAACAATATCTCCGACACACAGCATTTCGACATCGCGGCCCTTTTCAATGATCTCACCAGTGATTTCATGCCCAAGAACAAGCCCCGGCTCTGCAGTGGTACGACCACGCACCATATGCTGATCTGATCCGCAAATGTTCGTAGAGATAACCTTGAGAACAACCGCATGTTCAATTCGGCGACCATCTGGCGCTTCAAGTTTTGGATCAAAGATGTCCTGTACTTCGACCTTACCCGGCCCCACATAGACGACGCCTCTGTTCTTGCTCATTGCGAACTCCTCCCATGGATTCTGGTGCAAACAACGGCCTTCCGGACGGAAGACCGAATTCCTCGTCAGTACTCACGCCTCTTGGCATGGCGCTGTTCGCCGTGGTGGTGACGAAAGCAACTCAACCATAGGCTGAATTCAAGCATTGGCCGTTCTGTTCGCGACATATCATTTCACGCGCGGTTGCTTCGCCCAACATTGGCGATGAGGGTTGACATCACATCTTTTTCTGGGATTATGTATACCACAGATGCAAACAGGGGAATTGATATCAGGGAGCCCCCCTCAAAACAGTGGCCAGGAGGGAAACAAATGAAAATCTGTATTTATGGTGCCGGCGCGATCGGCGGTTATATGGCGGTCATGCTCAAGCGCGGGGGCGCTGACGTCTCCCTTGTCGCCAGAGGCGCTCACCTCGACGCAATCAGGAAAAATGGCATCAAGCTGCTTGTAGACGGGGACGAAATCGTCGAATGCATGCCGGCTACCAGCAATGCACATGAATTAGGGCATCAGGATTATGTGATCGTCACGCTGAAAGCACATCAGGCATGGCAATCGGTTGAGGACATGGTGCCGCTTCTGGGCAAAAAGACTGCTGTGGTAACAGCCCAAAACGGGCTTCCCTGGTGGTATTTCCATGGCCTAGGGCCGAGCGTGGCCAACCTCCGGCTGCAGAGTGTTGATCCTGACAATCGCCAGTGGAATACGATCGGACCCCAGCGGGTTATCGGAGCCACGGTCTATCCCGCTACTGAAATCGTTGAGCCCGGCGTGATCAAGCACATTTACGGCAATCAGTTTGGTCTCGGTGAGCCCGATCGCAGCAACAGTGAACGCGTCCACCAACTGGCGGCCGCGATGGATGCGGGCGGCTTAAAGACCCGCTTCTATGAGGACATCCGCGACGATATCTGGATCAAGCTTTGGGGCAATCTCTGTTTCAATCCGATTTCAGCATTGACGGGCGCAACGCTTGACATCGTGGCGACAGAACCGGGCACCCGCAATCTTGCACGCAATATGATGCTTGAAGCACAGGCCATCGGCAAGAAATTCGGGGCGACCTTCCGCGTGGACGTGGAGCGGCGCATCGATGGCGCGGCTGGTGTCGGCGCGCATCGTACATCCATGTTGCAGGACGTTGACAAGGGCCGGGCCATCGAACTCGATGCGCTCCTGACATCCGTGCAGGAAATGGGCCGACTTTCCAAAGTGGAAACACCTTTCATAGACAGCGTGTTGGCGCTTGCGCAGCAAATGGGACGTGTGAAGGGCCTTTACCCGACGTTCCCCGAAGCGGTGCCGGTCAGGCCAGCCATGGCATCTTGACCGGCTTGCCAGCCAATGACGGGCAAATGAAAAGACCCGCACTTTGAAACGGGAGGACATGGAAGATGGTTCAGTGGACGCGATTTGACGATGGCGGTGTGGAGCGGTTCGGCCTGTTACTAGGCAATGAGATCGCCGTATATCAAGGCAACATGTTCGAAAAACCGACGGCTACGGGGATGCGGCGTGCCGTTGCTTCGGTTCGCTTGCTGGCGCCCTGTTCACCGTCCAAGATCATTGCGCTGTGGAACAATTTCCACCAGTTGGCGGCCAAACTTGATGTAGCAGTACCCAATGAACCGCTTTATCTATTCAAGGCAACCTCGTGTGTCGCTCACCCGGACGCCATTGTTACCCGCCCTTCCTCCTATTCAGAAGCTGTGGCTTATGAGGGCGAACTCGGGATTGTGATCGGCAAACGCTGTACCGACGCTTCAGAGGAAGAAGCTGCTGCGGCAATCTTCGGCTATACATGCGTTAACGACCTGACAGCGAGCAACATCATTGCCCGCGATAAAACTTTTGCCCAATGGGCCCGAGCCAAAAGCTTTGACGGTTTCGGTCCCTTCGGACCTGTAATCAGCACCGATCTCGATCCGGCTAAACTCCATGTCAAAACTGTGCTCAATGGCGTCGAGCGCCAGAATTATCCCCTGAGCGATATGATCTTTCCACCAGCCCGGCTTGTCAGTGCGCTTTCGAAAGATATGACACTTGAGCCGGGAGATCTGATCTGCTGTGGTACATCGCTTGGCGTCGGCTCAATCAAGGACCCGTCGAACATTGTCTCGGTTACAATTGACGGAATCGGCACGCTGTCGAACACATTCGTTCAATAGAAAATTACAAAAGAATGCCCGGAACCATGCATTCCGGGCATTCTTCCAACGGACCGAGACTGGACATTTCAGCGCCCGTCCAAACTCGACCGAAACCTGAGCTTTTTGACGATTGTGGGTATGGCGGAAACGCTATTATATATTTGAAATCATACTCTAAAAATTTTCTATATCAACATTAAATGGTAGCTATTCCCATAATATGGAAATTAACACAGCCAATAAAACTGGAAAACTCCTGATGATCGGTCTATGGCTGGGATAACGCAACAGCAGAGCAAGGAATCATGGTGGCTGTTATCCAACCGGCAAAGGGCAAGCGAGGCCGAAAGGCCGCTGCGGATGCATCGCCATCATCGGTACAGGTCCTCGACCGGAGCCTGAATCTTTTGACGATCATTGCTGATCACGACGGCTCAGCCTTGACAGAGCTTGCCGACAAGACTGGCCTTGCGCCCTCCACTGTTCATCGCCTGCTGACCTCATTGCAAAAACACGACATGGTTTCGCATGATCCGGAAACCGGCGACTGGTCTATCGGCGTCGGCGCTTTTGCCATTGGCAATGGTTTCCTGCGATCGCGCAAACTTGGCCCAATCAGCCGCCGCTTCCTGAAACGGCTGATGGAGGAGTGCGGCGAGACCGCCAATATCGGTATCGAAGACGATGGCGATGTTGTGTTCATTTCCCAGGTCGAAAGCCACGCTCCGATGCGCGCTTTCTTTCGACCAGGGCGACGCGGGCCAATCCATGCCTCCGGCATTGGCAAGGCAATCCTGTCCACATGGTCGGACTCCGAAATTGGCCGGACCGTAAGCCGAAAGCAGATTACCCACTTTACCGATCACACGTTGGACACGCTTCCTGCACTCCTGAAAAATATTCAGGAAATACGCTCGCGCGGCTGGTCAATCGATGACGAGGAACACACGCTTGGCATGCGCTGTATTGCTGCGCCGATCTTCAACGAACATGGCGAGGCCGTCGGCGGCATATCGATTTCCGGCCCGACCGTGCGCCTGCCCCGGGACAAGGTTGATGCCTTGGGTCCAGTCGTGCGTGACACAGCAAACGAGTTGACGCGTGCCATGGGCGGACGGCGGCCGGAAGAACTCTAGATCAAGGCCCATCAAACAGAAACGGCCATAGCCTCGCGTATGGTTTGGCCCACCAGATGCGGGCTTTTGGCAATGATGACACCAGCCTCTTGAAGGGCATTGATCTTACTTTGTGCATCATTGGCAGCGCTTTGCGCAAAGGCTCCGGCGTGACCCATGCGGCGTTCCGTTGGTGCATGGCGACCGACCACCAGCCCGACAATCGGAATATCAGGCTTGAGGTCAATCAATAAGTCCGCGAGTTCCTGCTCCTCTGATCCACCAATCTCACCGATAACAATGACGCCATGCGTATCGCGGTCGGCAAGAAAAAGCTGCATGCAGTCACGCATACTGAGGCCGTGAATGGCATCGCCACCAATCCCAACTGTCGTGGACTGACCCAACCCCACAGCGCTGACCTGCGCAATGACTTCGCTTGTCAACGAGGCCGAACGCGACAGAATACCGATCTGCCCCTTTCTCTCGCTGCCGGTCGCCATGACACCAATCTTGCAAACGCCCGGCGAAAGAACACCTTGAGAATTTGGTCCGACAAGAACCGTCGCACTTTGCTTCAAAGCTGCACGCACGCGCAACATATCCTGCACCGGCACCCGCTCGGTCAGGGCAACGACCAGCGGCATACCGGCTTCAATTGCCTCGATCATCGCGGCGGCAGCGTTCTCCGGCGGTACAAAAACCATGCTGGCATTTGCGCCGGTTTCTCGCATCGCCTCGGCAACTTCGTTAAAGACGGGAAGATTCAGATGATAGGTCCCACCCTTGCCGGGTGTGACGCCACCAACAATCCGGGTTCCATATTCGAGCATAGCCGCAGAATAGTGCGTCCCCGCCCAGCCGGTCATGCCCTGACAGATTACACGCGTATTCTGGTCAACGAGAATGGTCATGGTCTTTCTCCGTTTGACTGTGCAGCTGATGTTGCGCGGGTTACGGCCGTCCACATGTCAGGGCAATCGATTACCTTGCAGCCGAAATTGGCGAAGCGAAACCGAGCATATTCGGCATTGTTGCCAGCTAGGCGAACAATGACAGGACAAGTACGACCGGTTCGGCGCATGGCAATGCCCAGACCATCGGCGATTGTATCGCAAGGCTGCATGCCGCCGCCGTGTACGTTGACGAGAATCGAGCGCACTGCCGGATTGTTGAGAAGAAGGGTGAAGCCATGGGCGACATCAAGGCTTGTGGCGGTGGTGCGTATATCCATGAAATTTGCTGGTTTGCCCTTGGCGGCGTAAACCATGTCAAGCGTAGCCAGTCCGAGCCCGGCACCATTAACGGCCAGACCAATATTGCCGTCCATGCGCAGATAATTGAGCTGACGGTTCTGGGCGACAAGCTCCACAGCATCGTCGTCATGCTCGTCACGCAATGCCACCAGTTCAGGATGCCGGAATAGAGCATTGTCATCAATAATCATCTTGGCATCGACCGCAACAAACCCGCCCTGCTCCGTTACGGCAAGCGGATTGATTTCGAGCAGTGTCGCATCCAATTCCACGAAAATCCGACGCAACTGGTCAAGAAGCTGGGCGAAGGCAGATTGCAGATCGGAAGAGCCAAGACCGATGCGTTTGGCCAAATTGATTGCAACATCTTCAGCCAAAGCATCGCCGGTTCCCATCGAAATTCGTTCGAGGCGCGTTTCGCCAGATTGAAGCCGCCTTTCAATATCCTCGCTGCCTTCAGCGCCAGCGAGAACCATGATCTCGGCACTCGCAATATCGATGGACAGCGACAGATAAAGACTGCGCACAGGATGAACAGCAGCTTCAATCAATACCCGGTTGACGCGGCTGCCCGCCGGGCCCGTCTGTTCGGTAACAAGCGTTCGCCCAAGCATTGATGCGGCAGCAACGCCTGCCTGTTCCGGCGTAGAGACAAGCTGGACGCCGCCTGCGAGCCCGCGTCCGCCAGCGAGAATCTGGGATTTTACAGCAATCTTGGCCACACAGAGAACCTCGGCAGCGGCGCGCGCCTCAGCGGCAGTCAGTGCCACTCGGCCTTCGGGTACACCGATGCCTCTGGCTGATAGCAGTGCTTTTGACTGGAACTCATGAAGCTTCATAGCCATGGCCTCCCCAAGACTGATTGAGCATTCGGGCAGTGGCGGCACCTGATCGATGCCGCCGCGTTGTTTCTTACAAATGGGTGATTATTCCGCCGCGATCTTTTGCGGATCGCCAAGCGCACCACTCTTTTGCAGATCATCGATAAACCGGTTATCGAATTTCAGTACATCACGCAGGATTTCCTCGGTGTGCTCACCCAGAAGCGGCGAACGGGTAACATCCGTTGGACTGTCGGAAAGCTTGATCGGATTACCGACTGACAGGTAATTACCCCGAACCGGATGTTCGACCTCGACGATCGTACCCGTCGCACGCAGCGATTGATCTTCGGCAATTTCCTTCATGGAAAGGATCGGGCCGCAGGGAATGTCCCTATCATTGAGAAGGGCCATCACCTCGAACTTGTCCTTCGTCATGGTCCATTCCTCGATGCGGGCAAAAATTGCATTGAGGCGTGGCAGCCGGGCACCGGGCTTGGCATAGTCAGGATGGGTTTTCCACTCAGGCTCGCCGATCACATCGCAGATCGCCTCCCAGACGGGTGCCTGTGTGATGAAGTAGATATAGGCGTTGGGATCAGTCTCCCAGCCCTTGCATTTCAAGATACGGCCCGGCTGGCCGCCACCGGAATCATTACCCGCGCGCGGTACGCTTTCGCCAAATTCAATACCTTCGCCAAACTGGCTGTATTCATTCAGCGGTCCATGGGCAAGGCGCTGCTGATCGCGCAATTTGACCCGGCACAGATTGAGCACGCCATCCTGCATGGCCGCCGAGACTTTCTGGCCACGTCCGGTTTTTGTGCGCTGGAAGAGCGCGGTTACGATGCCAAGACAAAGATGCAGCCCTGTGCCGGAATCGCCGATCTGAGCACCGGTCACGAGGGGCAATCCATCGCGAAAGCCTGTTGTTGAAGCCGCACCACCGGTACATTGCGCAACATTTTCGTACACCTTGCAATCCTGATAGGGTCCCGGACCGAAGCCCTTGATCGAGGCGACGATCATTGCCGGATTAAGTTCCTGAACGCGCTCCCACGTGAAACCCATGCGATCAAGCGCGCCGGGAGCAAAGTTTTCCACCAGCACATCGCAATTCCTGATCAGCTCTTCCAGAACCGTCTTGCCACTTTCATTCTTCGTATCAAGTGTAATCGAACGCTTGTTGTGATTGAGCATGGTGAAATACAGGCTGTCAGCATCGGGAACATCGCGAAGCTGGCCGCGGGTAATATCCCCGACGCCGGGACGCTCGACCTTGATGACATCGGCACCAAACCAGGCAAGAAGCTGTGTGCATGTTGGTCCAGACTGGACGTGGGTGAAGTCTAGGATGCGAACACCCTCCAAAGCTTTTGTCATAGTTCCTTCCCTTCTTCAGTACAGATTGTTCTGCTTATGTCGATTTGAACCGGCGGCCTTGGGCAGCCGCCGGTTGTTATCGTTATTTGTACATTGTCTGGTTCTTGGTTCCCGGCGCGTATTCGTTCGGATCAACCCAGATATTGACGACAGCTGACCGGCCGGTCTTGGCAATGGCTTCACGAGCCCGCTGGAGAGCAGGCTGAATCTGCGAGGCGTCGCGAACCTCCTCGCCGTGGTTGCCGAGCATATGCGCGAATTTGGAGAATTCGACATCACCAAGCTTGTTGCCGACATTGCCGCGCTCTTCGCCATATTTGGCAACCTGACCATAACGGATCTGGTTCATCGAAGAGTTATTGCCGATAACTGCAAGATAGGGAGCGTGGAAACGATCACAGGTTTCCATATCGAATGCCGTCATCGAGAAGGCGCCGTCGCCGTAATAGCAAAGCACTTCCTTGCCTGGATGGGCGAGCTTTGCACCAAGCGCGAAGCCTGTCCCTACACCCAGCGAGCCAAGTGCGCCCGGATCCATCCACTGACCCGGATTGCGCGGACGTACTGCCTGAGCTGAGATCGTCACCACGTCCCCGCCGTCGCCGATGTAGATCGTGTCTTCGCCAAGGAACTCATTAAGCTCATAGGCTACGCGGTAAGGATGGATCGGGCTCTGATCCGATTTCAAAAGCGGCAGGACTTTCTCATAGGCAATCGCTTCCTGTTCCTCCAGCGTCTTCATCCATTGTTGACGTGCCTGACGTTTGCCCTTGTCGATACGACCGGAGGCAGCCTGCAGAACAGCCGAAAGAATAGCGCCGGGATGACCGACCAGACCGAGATTGATGTCGCGGTTCTTACCGACAGTGCGGTAATCCTGATCAATCTGCACCAGCGTCAAATCTTTGGAGATCCGCTTGCCATAACCCATGCGGAAATCGAATGGAGTCCCGATGACAACAATCACATCGGCGTTGCTGAAAGCAAAGCCACGCGTGCGGTCAAAGTGGTGAGGATCGCCGATTGGCAGTGTACCGCGGCTAGCACCGTTGAAATATCCGGGAATATCAAGGCCGCGCAACAGTTCCACCGCAGCGTCGGTGCTGCCCGATGTGAATACCTGCTGGCCGAACAGGATGGCCGGACGTTCGGCATTTACCAGCACATCGGCCAATCTCTCAATATCAGCCGGATCGCCAATTGAATATGTCGAGGCTCTGTATCTGCCCGGTTGCGGAATGACAGCCTTCTCAATAGGGATTTCACGGTCCAGTACATCGCGGGGAATTTCGAGGTAGGACGGCCCGGATGCGCCGGAAAAACATTCGCGCGCAGCCATGGAAATCATATCGGCAATGCGTTCTGTCGACGAGACACCGGCAGCGAATTTGGTAATGGGCGTCATCATGTCGACATGAGGCAGATCCTGCAGCGAGCCCATTTTATGCTGGCTAAGAGCGCCCTGCCCGCCAATGTGCAGTACGGGGCTTTCCGAACGGAACGCCGTTGCAATACCCGTAACCGCATTGGTGCAGCCCGGACCGGCTGTTGTAACAACGCAGCCAAGTTTGCCTGTCTGCCGGGCATAGCCATCGGCGGCATGGGCCGCGACCTGCTCATGACGCACGTCGATGATGCGGATGCCTTCGTCGATGCAGCCATCATAGATATCGATGATGTGGCCACCGCACAGCGTAAAGATGGTATCGACACCCTCGTTCTTCAGCGCCTTCGCCACCAGATGCCCACCAGATACCACGCTCCCGTCGCGCACCTTCCGCTTTAATGTATCTTCAGCCGTTGATGTGGCTTTCTCTACTTTCGTGACGATAGTCATTGACGTCTTTCCTCCTATTGAACCTTGCCGTCTTTTATCGTTGGCACCCGTTTGCCTGACCGATGTCGAATACAAAGGCGGGATGCAGAACCGCCGTGCCTGCGAAGTGCAGGTCAGGGCAGGAGCCTGTTGGCTCAGCTACATCGAGATTTTGCATGCGATAACGCTCGCTGGTGTCGAGAGCCCCGCCTTCCACCCCGAAGGTGAAGCGGGGAGAGTCGAAGCCAAACCGGAATTCACAAGTTTGAGACGCTTGTTCGCCTGCGCATGGCGCTCAAAGTGCCTGTAAAAAAGTTCTGGCATAATAAATACCAAAAGTCAAACAACCAAAACCTATGAAAAATCAGCATTCCGGCGCAACCGTCCAAAACAAAAAAAATCGAAACTATTCCGCGTTTACCGCGTTCTATATGGGTGCAATGCACAATTCTTCTTGTGTGCGCTGCACAACCTATGCAAAAATGGGATGCTGATATGCGCCAGCAGAGATTGTGAACTGGGATATGGTATGCCAGATAAGCGCCAACATTAACCGAGAACAGGAGTGTCAACCATGCCGGCACGCGCAGAAATTGCTTCAGTAGCCACCCGTACAGCCCCTCGCGGCCTTATCGAGACGATTCTGGCCTTCCTTGACCGGGTTGCCGAGACCAACGCTCGTAACAAAAATTACGAACCTTTCGGTCTTTAACACCCAAGACTATCGGTTCATCTCATTCAAGCGGCTGCCGGATTCCCCTCCGGCGGCCGCTTAACATTTTGAAGTCATGAGGTTTTTTGTAAACTTACATATCAGATTAGCTTGGGTCTTGTCTTTTGGTATAACTGATACCAGTATGTCCCCTATCAGCGCATGGCATTTTAGCTAACAAAAAGCGTCAGAAAGGGAAGGAAATGACTCAAGCGGTGAAAGAGGGTTTCCAATCGCAACCGGTAAGCGATGGATTCAGATGGGGACAATTAGCGGTTGGCGTGGTCTGTATGGTCATGATTGCCAACCTCCAATATGGTTGGACATTCTTCGTTCCTGAAATCACGAAACAGTTCGGTTGGGGGCGGAGCGAAATTCAATGGGCATTTACACTCTTCGTTCTCTTCGAAACGTGGCTCGTTCCGATTGAGGGCTGGTTCGTTGACAAATACGGACCGAAAATCGTCATCCTTTTTGGCGGCATATTGTGCGCTATCGGCTGGGTTATCAATTCCTACGCAGACACAATGTTTCTGTTCTGCATCGGACAGGCTGTTGCCGGTATTGGTGCAGGCGCGGTTTACGGAACCTGCGTCGGTAATGCACTGAAGTGGTTTCCTGATCGGCGCGGGCTTGCCTCAGGTATCACAGCAGCCGGTTTTGGTGCGGGGTCGGCACTGACTGTCTGGCCGATTCAGGCGACGATCGCAAATTACGGCTTCCAAAACGCTTTTCTCACCTTCGGATTGGGACAAGGCATCATTATTGTTCTGCTTTCCTTCTTCCTTTTTGCACCAAAGCCCGGTCAGGTGCCAGAGGCAACCAACAAGGGTCCCATCATCCAGAGTCGGCGTCAGTATTCGCCTTCTGAAGTGCTGAAGCACCCGATTTTCTGGCTCATGTACGTCATGTTCGTCGCAGTGGGCGCCGGTGGCCTCGTTGTAACGGCAAACCTTGCACCTATGGCCAAGGACTACGGCGTTGCCGATATTCCCATGTGGTTGGGCATACCGGCTCTCACGCTGGCGGCTACACTGGACCGTCTGCTCAATGGCGTGACACGACCATTCTGCGGCTGGGTGTCGGATAAAATCGGACGCGAGAACACTATGTTCATCGCCTTCGGTGTGGAAGCAATCGGCATCTATCTGCTCTATCTCTACGCCGGTAATCCGGTGATGTTCGTCATTCTGAGTGGTCTGGTGTTCTTTGCCTGGGGCGAGATATACTCTCTCTTCCCATCAACATGTACCGATACGTTCGGCTCTAAGTACGCTGCAACCAATGCCGGTCTGCTTTACACAGCCAAAGGTACAGCAGCGCTACTCGTGCCTTTCGGTACAGCTCTGGCTGCCAATGGCAACTGGAACTCGGTGTTCATCATCGGCGTCGTCCTGAATGCCGGGGCAGCGCTGGCGGCCTTGCTCATACTCAAGCCATGGCGCGCCGGCATTATTCGCAAAACGCAGGAGAGCGCCCTGCAGCCTGCCCAATAGTAAGCGACAACAGTCCGGGCTGGAAAACATCCAGCCCGGACATTCACTTCAAACTGCAGGACATGCCGGCATTGGCTTCAAACGCCCCGGCAACATCTATCTGCCCCGGTATCGCGATTGAAAGTCATCGACTCACTGCGGGCATATTGACCATCGGCCAAGGCCGAACAGCTAACAGCAGAAGAACAAGTCCATATCGAATGCGAACAGCCATGTGCAGCACGAGTAGGACTTGACAGCATTTTTATTGGAATACATTATACCAGAATAGCAGGCGCCACAGTTTACTCGCCGTGCCGCTGGTCATCCAAGCCACATCAACGCTGCCATCACGGGGAGTGCAGGCAGCAATTAGGGAGGAAGTCATGCTCGACAAAACCGTTGTCCGAAACGTACTGGAAACGGCGCGGGCCGAAGGCCGTCAGGCTCTCACCGCACCCGAAGGCAAACTTATTTGCGATGCTTACGGCATTGCGGTTCCGCAGGAGGGCGTTGCCGTTAGCGCCGGGGAAGCTGCCTCGCTCGCGTCAGGCATGGGTTATCCGGTGGTCATGAAAATCGTCTCCCCTGATATCCTGCACAAGACGGAAGCGGGTGGTGTCGTTGTCGGCGTCAAATCCGCCGAAGAAGCAAAGGCTGCCTTCGATAAGATCATTGCCAACGCCAAGGCCTATAAGGTCGATGCTGAAATCATCGGTGTACAGGTTCAGCAAATGCTGACTGGCGGTCTCGAAGTGATTATCGGCGCAGTATCGGATGATAGTTTCGGCAAGCTTGTTGCCTTTGGTCTTGGCGGCGTTCTGGTCGAGGTTCTGAAGGACATCACCTTCCGGCTTGCGCCGGTAACGAACGACGAAGCCCTGTCGATGCTTGATAGCATTCAGGCCGCAGAAATGCTGAAGGGCGTGCGTGGCGGTGAACCCGTCAACCGCGAAGCACTCGCTGACCTGATCGTGCGCGTCTCGAAGCTCGTGGACGATTATCCAGAGATTTCCGAACTCGATCTCAATCCGGTTTTTGCCACAAAGGAAGGCGCAATTGCTGCCGACGTGCGTATTGTCATCGATTACAACCAGACAAAGCCACGCCACCGGCCGAGCCAGGAAGAAATTCTGAAATCCATGAACCGTATCATGCGTCCGAAGGCCGTTGCCGTGATTGGCGCATCGGCAGAGGACGGCAAGATCGGCAACTCCGTGATGAAGAATCTTATCAACGGAGGGTATAAGGGGCAGATATACCCCATTCATCCAAAGGCCGAAGAGATTCTCGGTTACAAAGCATATAAAAGCGTCAAGGATGTAACTGGCGATATCGATACGGCTGTTTTTGCAATTCCCGCCAAATTCGTCGCCGGTGCGCTGGCGGAATGCGGCGAAAAGAAAATTCCCGGCGCGGTGCTGATACCATCAGGCTTTGCCGAAGCGGGCGAACCTGAACTTCAGGACGAAATCGTCAAGATTGGCCGTAAATATAATATCCGCCTGATGGGCCCGAACATTTATGGCTTCTATTATACGCCTGAGAACCTGTGCGCGACGTTCTGTACGGCCTATGACGTCAAGGGCTCGGCGGCATTGTCATCGCAGTCGGGCGGTATCGGCATGGCGATCATCGGCTTTTCGCGATCCGCTAAAATGGGCGTATCGGCGATCGTTGGCCTTGGCAACAAGTCTGATATCGATGAAGACGATCTGCTCACGTTCTTTGAACAGGATGACAACACGCGGATCATCGCCCAACACCTTGAGGATTTGAAAGACGGGCGGGCTTTTGCCGAAGCGGCAAAACGTGTCGCGAAGAAAAAGCCAATCGTCGTACTCAAGGCAGGACGCACATCCGCCGGTGCCAAGGCAGCATCATCCCATACGGGTGCTCTTGCCGGTAACGACAAGATCTATGAAGACGTTTTCAAACAGGTCGGTGTTATTCGCGCACGCTCGTTGCGGCAGCTTCTTGAATTCGCCCGCGGCATTCCTGTCATGCCAGCACCAAAGGGGGAAAATGTCGTCATCATCACCGGCGCCGGTGGTTCGGGTGTGCTGCTTTCCGATGCCTGTGTTGATAACGGCCTGAACCTCATGGCGATGCCAGATGATCTCGACGCGGCATTCCGCAAGTTCATTCCGCCATTCGGTGCGGCAGGAAATCCTGTCGACATCACCGGCGGCGAACCACCCCTCACCTACAAGAACACGGTCAAGCTCGGCCTCGAGGATGACCGCATCCATTCGCTGATCCTCGGTTATTGGCACACCATCGTCACTCCACCGATGGTCTTTGCCAAACTGATGGTTGAGGTGAAGGAAGAAATGGCGGCCAAGGGCATTGAGAAGCCAATGGTTGCATCACTTGCCGGTGACGTCGAAGTCGAAGAGGCCGCCGAATATCTTTATCAGCATGGCATTCCTGCCTACGCCTATTCAACCGAACTTCCAGTCGAAGTGCTGGGGGCAAAGTACAAATGGGCGAGAGGTGCAGGTCTTCTCTAAGTCCTCCCCCGCCAGGCTCCGGCATAAGCCGGGGTCTGGCACCCACTCAAAAATTCAGCCGTTTTCAAGGGGAGGTTTCCTCAATGCATATTCATGAGTATCAGGCCAAGGATGTGCTCAAATCCTTCGGCGTACCTGTACCAGAGGGCTATCTGGTCACCGATATCGACGAGGCCGGTGAGATGGCCGCCAAACTTCCCGGACCGGTATTCGTTGTCAAATCGCAAATTCACGCGGGTGGCCGTGGCAAAGGCTCATTCAAGGAACTCGGCGATGGCGCCAAGGGCGGGGTTCGCCTTGCGCGCTCCACCGCCGAGGTGCGTGAATACGCCGCCGAAATGCTTGGCAATACATTGGTGACCATCCAGACAGGCCCTGCCGGTAAGCAGGTCAACCGTCTCTATGTCGAGGACGGATCGCAGATCGAGAAGGAGTTTTATCTCTCGCTTCTTGTTGATCGCGCAACCAGTCGTGTCTCTTTTGTCGTCTCCACCGAAGGCGGGATGGACATCGAAACCATTGCTCACGACACGCCAGAAAAGATCCTGACCTTCTCAGTCGATCCAGCGACCGGCATCATGCCCCATCATGGCCGCGCGGTCGCCAAAGCGCTCGAACTCGACGGCGATCTTGCCAAACAGGCGCAATCGCTCATCGCCAAACTATACGGAGCATTCATCGCCAAGGATATGGAGATGCTCGAGATCAACCCGCTGATCGTCTCGAAAGATGGACAGCTGAAATGCCTCGACGCAAAGGTCAGCTTCGATTCGAACGCCCTCGCCCGTCATCTCGACATTGCCGCAATGCGCGATGAAAGCGAAGAAGATGCCAAGGAAATCGAAGCGTCGAAATACGACCTCTCTTATATCACGCTGGATGGCAGTATCGGTTGCATGGTCAATGGTGCCGGACTTGCCATGGCAACCATGGACATCATCAAATTCTATGGCGCGGAACCTGCAAACTTTCTTGATGTCGGCGGTGGAGCCACCGCCGAAAAGGTGGCGGCGGCTTTCAAGATCATAACGGCCGATCCCAATGTGAAAGGCATCCTCATCAATATTTTCGGCGGCATCATGCGCTGCGATGTCATCGCGGAAGGGGTAATCACCGCTGTCAAGGAAGTGGGCCTGAAGGTTCCGCTCGTTGTCCGCCTCGAAGGCACCAACGTCAATGAGGGCAAGAAAATCATCGCTACGTCAGGGCTGAATGTGATCCCTGCCGACGATCTCGACGACGCTGCGCAGAAGATCGTCAATGCTGTTGGAGGTTCAAACTAATGTCGATTTTAATCAACAAGGACACCCGGCTTCTCTGTCAGGGGTTTACCGGCAAGACCGGGACCTTTCATAGCGAGCAGGCGATCAAATATGGCACCAGAATGGTTGGGGGCACTTCTCCCGGCAAGGGTGGCACAACACATCTTGGCCTGCCTGTATTCGACACGGTGGCCGAAGCGCGCGAGGCGACCAGCGCCGATGCGTCGGTGATCTATGTCCCACCTTTCGGTGCGGCAGATGCAATCTGCGAGGCCATTCAGGCGGAAATCCCGCTGATTGTCTGCATTACCGAGGGGATTCCGGTTCTCGATATGCAGCGCGTCAAACGCGCCTTATCTGGTTCAAAATCGCGCTTGATCGGTCCAAACTGCCCCGGCATCATGACCGTCGATGAATGCAAGATCGGGATCATGCCGGGGTCCATCTTTCGCAAAGGATCTGTCGGTATCGTGTCACGTTCGGGCACGTTGACCTATGAGGCAGTCTTCCAGACATCGCAACAGGGCCTTGGGCAGACAACGGCAGTGGGCATTGGCGGCGATCCCATCAAAGGGACCGAATTTATCGATGTGCTGGAGATGTTCCTTGCCGACCCCGCAACAGAATCCATCGTCATGATCGGCGAAATTGGCGGCACGGCTGAGGAGGATGCCGCGCAGTTTCTTGCCGATGAGGCAAAACGTGGACGCTCGAAACCAACCGTGGGATTTATAGCGGGCCGGACGGCTCCTCCCGGCCGGCGCATGGGCCATGCGGGCGCTATCATCTCCGGCGGCAAGGGCGGAGCTGAAGACAAACTTGCCGCCATGGAGGCAGCCGGTCTCTGGATCGCTTCTACTCCGGCGCGTCTCGGTACCACGCTGGTGGAACTTCTGAACGGTGATCAGCGTTATCAACGCGCATCAAACGCCAGATAAAATCCTCGCGATTTAAAATGAACATGCGCGGCACGAACATTCCGCGCGTGTCAGGTGACAGACTCTTATTCCAGTACCAAACCCGGCTCCAAACAGTGTTTCCGACGAGTAATGGTTGCAAAAATTCGAAAAATGACTTCAAAGAACTAGATATGGTATTATACATTCCAAATAAACATGGAGATCACCGGACGTGAGCCCTAGAACCCAGATGCGTTGGCCAATGGCCGATGAAGCCACCCCCAATCTCGTCCTTGAACCGTTCGCAGCAGAGCCGAACTTCAAAACGCGGATATATGCTGCGCTGAAGCAGGCCATCGCCAATATGGATATCTACGGAACGACGGAAGAAAAATGGCTCGACGAGCGGCAGCTTGCAGACCGGCTTGGGGTCAGCCGCACGCCCATCCGTGAAGCAATTGCAATGCTGGAGCAACAGGGGTTTGTCAAATCCATCCCCCGGCGCGGCATTATGGTCCTGCGCAAGACCAAGCGCGAAGTGATCGAAATGATCCAGATGTGGGCTGCCCTTGAGGGTATGGCGGCCCGGCTGGTTTCACTCAATGCCAGCGGCAAGGAAATCGCGCGGTTACGCAAGCTCTTTGAGGATTTTCACGAAGACCACAAGCCTGCAGACTATCCTGGTGAATATTCCGAAGCCAACCTGCAGTTTCACCAGACTTTGATCCAGATGACCGATTCAAAGATTCTGCGGGAAACAACAGAGAACATCCTCCTGCATGTGCGCGGAATCCGGAAAATCACCATCGGTCGTGATGATCGTGCGTCTCAGTCAATCAAGGATCATCTGGCGATTATCACTGCGCTGGAGAAGCGTGATACGGAGTTGGCTGAAAAGCTCTGCCGTGATCATACGCTTGGCCTTGCGGCCTATGTGGAGAAGCACAGCGAAGGCATCTTCGACTAACAAAGTGCCTCGGCCTGTTTCCTGTCCTGATCCGGAGATGTGATGACGAACCTACCTCAAAACATGACCGTCATCGCTATCAGCCAACCGGGCGGGCCTGAAGTACTCAAGCCTGAACAGCGTCCCGTTCCCGCCCCTGCGGAAAATGAAATCCTCATTCGTGTCGCCGCGGCCGGGGTCAACCGGCCCGATATATTTCAACGTCTCGGTGCTTATCCCCCTCCGAAGGGTGCCACTGACCTGCCCGGGCTTGAGGTTTCCGGCACTATCGCGGCACTGGGAAGCGGTATCGACAGGTGGAAAATCGGAGACAGGGTCTGCGCGCTCGCGCCGGGTGGGGGCTATGCTGAATATGTGACTGTTGACGGAAACAGCGCGCTCCCTGCCCCCGAAGGGTTTTCACCCGTTGAAGCGGCTGCTTTGCCGGAAACATTCTTCACCGTCTGGCACAATGTTTTCGAACTTGGGGGGCTAAAGCAGGGTGAAACCTTGCTGGTCCATGGCGGCGCTTCAGGTATCGGAACCACGGCAATCATGCTTGCCAAGGCATTTGGCGCTCAAGTGATCGTAACGGCTGGAACGGATGAGAAATGCGCTGCCTGCCGCGACCTTGGAGCAGATACAGCCATTAATTATCGCAGCACCGATTGGGTGGCAGAGGTCAAGAAGGTGACCGATAGCAAAGGCGCTAACGTCATTCTTGATATGGTTGGCGGCGCTTACATTGAACAGAACTATCAAGCTGCGGCCATCGGCGGACGCATTGTCAACATTGCATTTCTGCAAGGCTCCAAGGTCGAGGTTGACTTCATGCGCCTGATGATGAAGCGCCTGACCCATACGGGGTCAACCCTGCGCGCTCAGTCACTCGAAGCAAAGGCTCGGATTGCTGCGGCACTTAAAGCCAATGTTTGGCCGCTTCTCGCTAGCGGCCAATGTCGCCCGCTTATCCACGCCCGCTTTCCACTGGTTGAGGCCAGCCGCGCCCATGCATTGATGGAATCGAATGCCAATATTGGCAAGGTCATCCTCACAATCAGCGACGACTGGCTCTCTTGAACGCCTATCGTCAGGCGGGCTGTAGGTCGGCAACGAGCTTCGCAGCAGCATTGGGCGCTACAGCCGTATTGAGCCCGCTCTTCATAGGTTTGCCCGCCACATAAACTTCACTCACCGAGCGATCGTCCCCCATCGTTTGAAGAATGAATAATTCCTCTGCAAGGGTTGTTGCCGTTTGCATGCGCAATTCCATCGCAGGTTTCGCCCGGCTATCAAGAATGGTGATATCGGCATCGGCTCCCACATGCAGCGAACCAATCCGGTCTTCAAGGCCAATCGCCCGCGCATTGCCGAGTGTCATCATGTAATAGGATGCAAAGGGTGAGAGGCGTTGCCCCTGCACATGCAGAACCTTATAGGCCTCAGCCATTGTTTCCAGCATGGAAAAACTCGTCCCGCCGCCCACATCCGTCGCTACAGAGAAGCGCGCGCCAAGCTTTTTGAAGCGGTCACGGTCGAACAGACCGCTGCCAAGGAAGAGATTGGAAGTCGGGCAGAAAACCGCCACGGATTTGGTCTCTGCGAGTGCCGAAATTTCCCGATCCGAAAGAAAAACACAATGTCCGAGCAGCATCTTGGAACCCAGCAGATCATAGTTCGCATAGATATCGGTATAGTCTTTGGCTGACGGATAGAGTGAGGTCGCATAGGCGACTTCATCGCGATTTTCCGACAGATGCGTCTGCACATAACAATCAGGATGTTCACGCACCAAAGTCCGGCTGATCTCCATCTGCTCCGGTGTTGACGTGATGGCAAAGCGCGGGCTGATTGCATAGTGCGCGCGGCCACGGCCATGCCATTTGGCGATCAAATCTTTGGTGTCGTCATAACCCGATTGCGGTGTATCGCGTAGCCCCTCAGGCGCATTGCGGTCCATCATGACCTTGCCGCCGATCATCAGCATATTGCGTTTTTCTGCCGCCGAGAAATAGGCATCCACGCTTTCGCGATGCACTGAGCAATAGGCCATGGCCGATGTCGTGCCATTGCGCAAAAGCTCATCCATGAACCGTCCGGCGATGAAATCCGCATGAACTGTGGATGAGAATTTCTGCTCTTCAACAAAGATGTAGGTGTTGAGCCATTCCAGCAGTTGCGCGCCATAGGAGGCAATCGCTTGTGTCTGCGGAAAGTGCAGATGCGTGTCGATAAAGCCTGGAAGGATCAGATGCGGGCGATGATCAATGATTTCTACCTGCGGTCCGGTGCCACGCGCAAGCTCTGCATAGTCGCCCACATCGGCAATTTTACCATCCTTGACGAGAACAGCACCATCTTCGAAATAGGAATAGGCCGCATGATCATCGATGCTCTTTGGCTCATCTGTAAAGGTCAGCACGCGGCCGCGTAACAGCAATTGGCTCATTGGATTGTTCCTCCCTTGACTGTGGTTTCGTACCATTTGGCAAGCAATTGCCGTTCCTCGTCAGAAATCGCCGTAATATTGGCCGGTGGCATCGCATGGGAGCGTCCTGCCTGAAGATAAATTTCGCGGGCATGGGCCGCAATCTGGCTATCCGTCTCCAGCATCACGCCCTTTGGCGGTGCGATGAGGCCTTCCCAGCCCGGCTCCTTCGCGTGACACATGGAGCAACGCCCCAGCACTGTATCGCGGACCTTCGGAAACTCCGCCGAGGCGATGAAGGGCTGCTGCACTGCCGATACTTTTTCCACCGGATTGCCCGACAGGATTTTCGGCGCCGTCGACAGCCACATGATGATAATGAACAGGATTGCCGTGACCAGCCATGTCCATGTCGGATCGCCTTTGCGGGCATGGCGGGTGTTGAACCAATGACGGATCGTAACACCCATCAGGAACACCAGAGACGCGATGATCCAATTGTACTGGGTACCAAACGCCAGCGGATAATGGTTCGACAACATCAGGAACAGCACGGGCAGCGTCAGATAGTTGTTGTGGGTCGACCGTTGCTTGGCCTGCTTGCCGAGTTTCGGATCAGGCGTCTTGCCAGCAATCAGGTCCGCTACCACTTTCTTCTGATTGGGGATGATGATCATGAACACATTGGCCGACATGATCGTTGCGGTGAACGCACCCAGATGCAGGAAAGCAGCGCGCCCGGTAAACAGCTGGGTATAGCCCCAGGCCATACCAACCAAGATGAAATAGAGAAGCACCATCAGCCGCGTATCATTGCGTCCCAACGGGGACTTGCAAATTGTGTCGTAGACAACCCAGCCGCCAAAAATCGAGGCAAGCGAAATAGCAATCGCCACGGGACGCGACACATCAAGCACATGCGGGTCAATCAGATAGAGATCCGCACCGGCATAATAGACAATCCAGAGCATGGCAAAACCCGACAGCCACGTCGCATAGGATTCCCATTTGAACCATGTGAGATGCTCAGGCATCTGTGCCGGCGCAACCAGATATTTCTGGATGTGATAGAAGCCACCGCCATGGACCTGCCATTCCTCGCCATGGGCGCCGACGGGAAGATCAGGCCGTTGCCGCAACCCCAAATCAAGGGCGACAAAATAAAATGACGAGCCGATCCACGCGATGCCAGTGATAACGTGCAACCAGCGGACGGCGAAATTCAGCCACTCCCAGGCTATGGCATATTCATACATGCGGCTCTCCCTTTTATGTAAAAGAGTATGTGCCAAAGCTTCAGCCGCAGGAAAACGCCATAAATCGCCCATCTCTTTCAAAAAAAACTATAAAATGCTAGACCAATGAACAGTGTAAGACAGTGGTGGGAACCATGTCATATTTCGATAATCTTCGTGTTTTCGTTCGCGTCGTCGAACTGGGGAACCTTTCTGCCGCCGGCCGGGACCAGCGGGCGTCTCCGGCTGTCGCCAGCAATCGCATCAAGGAACTCGAGCGCTATCTCGGCGTCCGGCTGTTCAATCGCACAACCCGGAAGCTGACCCCAACGGAACATGGCCGCGTCTTCTACGAGGGGGCGGTCAAGATCATTGAGGCGATCAATGAAGCCGAAGCTGCCATTGCCGACCTCTCGCAAAAGCCGAAAGGAGCAATCCGCATCACAGCGCCCCTCGGGATAGGACGACGGCTGATTGCCTCCGGTGTCCCGGAATTTCATGACAAATATCCTGATATCGAAGTGCGATTGCGGCTGTCGGATCACAATATCGATATTATGAGCGAGGGCGTGGATGTGGCCTTCAAGCTTGGCATTCTTGAAGACTCCAATCTGCGTATGCGCGGTATCATGAATTGCGAGCGGGTGATCTGTGCGTCGCCTGATTATCTGGCAAAGCGCGGTGTCCCGGAAACACCGGATGAGCTCATATCGGCTCATCATGATTGCCTGCTTTTGCGCTATCCCGGCTCCAAGGAATATTACTGGACGCTGCAAACGCCTGATGGTCCACGCAAGCTTGAGGTCAGCGGCCCGTATGATTCCGATGACGGCGATGTACTGACCCGTTGGGCGCTTGATGGCAGGGGGATTATCAACAAGCCGCTGTTCGAGGTTAAAAGCCATGTGAATGACGGGACGTTAGTGCCAATTCTACAAAACACGCCGCCCGTCAGTATCCAGCTTGCGGCGATCTATCCGCACAAGCGGTTTCAGGACCCAAAGGTTCGCCTGATGATCGATTTCATGACCGAACGCTGCCAGCGCCTGATCAGCGCCATGCTTGAGTAAATGATAGATCAGGCGTGAAGCTGTAGTTTTTGCTTTGAAAAGTTGTCCTGGCCAAACTGGTGGTTGAGCGCTGAGGTCATGATCTCAGCAGCAGCAAGCGTAGCGATGACAGACGGACGTTTATCCTTGACCGCAGTTCCCCCCACGGGACAGACGAGCCTATCAAAGATTTCCGGGCGGCCAATCTCGCGCTCAAGCCAATTGCGGAATGTAGCCTTTTTGGTCTTCGAGCCGATCATGCCGACATAGGCGGCATCACCCCGCGCCAGTGCTTCGGCGGTGATCAGAAAATCAAGCGCGTGGTCATGGGTGAGGACAACAAAGGAACTGCCTGCCGGGGCATCGCGCACAACCATCTCGGGCATGGCCGTCAGACAGGTCTCGATGCCCGGAACCCGCGTGGCGGAAAGCTCGATCTCGCGCGTGTCCACAAGAACAATGCGCAGCGGTGCCAGCGATAAGGCCATGGCCAAAGCGTCACCGACATGACCGGCGCCGAAGACATAGACATGCGGACGTTGTGCGATCTCAACATCGACCTTCTCAACAAGTGTCGCCCGCAATTGCCGGTCCAGCCGCTTGAAGCCAAGGGCAACCCGCCCGCCGCAGCACTGCCCGATCTCAGGCCCAAGCGGGATGGAAATATCGTCACCATCTGCCTCGCCCTGATTGAGCAGTTTGCGGGCGTGGTCAATGGCCATGAATTCGAGCTGTCCGCCGCCGATCGTGCCGAAAATACAGTCGACCGCAACCAGCATCCACGCGCCCGCCTCGCGCGGTGTTGAGCCATTGGCAGCTTTTATCTCGACCAGCACCACATGTTTGCGCCGATTGAGAAAGTCCCTGATATCATCGCGGTTCGACGGCATGAGACCATCACTTCCCGCTTCGCGCGGCACGCAACCGCTCGACAGCCATCAGCACACGCTCTGGCGTTGCCGGTGCATCCAGTCTCGGCGCAATGTGGTAATCTGCAACACTGGCAACGGCCATGGAGATCGCCTCCAGAACGGAAATCGCCAGCATGAATGGCGGCTCACCAACCGCCTTGGAGCGGCGGATTGTCTCCTCTCGATTGACCGACCAGCTTGCCAGGTTCACATTGAATTGACGTGGACGATCCGAAGCCAGCGGGATTTTATAGGTGGATGGTGCATGGGTGCGCAGGCGTCCCTTGGCATCCCACCAGAGTTCCTCTGTGGTGAGCCAGCCCATACCCTGAACGAAAGCGCCTTCGACCTGACCGAGATCAAGCGATGGGTTAAGCGACTTGCCGACATCATGCAGGATGTCAGTTCGATCAACCTGATATTCGCCGGTCAGCGTATCGATGCTGACCTCAGACACTGAGGCACCATAGGCAAAATAGTAAAATGGTCGCCCCCGGCCCTCCGAGCGGTTCCAGTGGATTTTGGGTGTCTTGTAGAAGCCCGCTGCCGAAAGCTGCACGCGTGCGCCATAGGCAGCCTTGATAAAGTCGGGGAATGGAACCAGCAGGTCGCCAACCCGGACCGTATTGGGCTCAAAGAACACTTCGTCCTTGGCAACGCCGTAGTGCTCAACGGCAAAATCCACCAACCGCGCCTTGATCTGCTGTGCGGCATTGGCTGCCGCCATTCCGTTGAGATCGGAACCCGATGATGCTGCAGTCGCCGAAGTGTTGGGTACTTTCGCGGTTGTTGTAGCTGTGACCTTTATGCGGTCAAGATCGACTTGAAATTCATCGGCAATCACCTGCGCCACCTTGGTGTAGAGCCCCTGCCCCATTTCAGTGCCACCATGGTTCAGATGTATCGATCCATCGGTATAGACATGGACCAGCGCCCCGGCCTGATTATATTCGGTCTTGGTGAAGGAGATGCCGAATTTGACCGGTGTTAGTGCGATCCCGCGCTTGATAATCCGGCTTTTCCGATTGAACGCAAGAACGGCTTCCCTCCGCGCCGCATAATCAGACGAGGCCTCAAGCTCCGCCACAATCTGCGGAATGATATTGTCTTCAACGGTCTGATGGTAGGGCGTGAGGTTCCGACCTTCATCGCCATAGAAATTGGCTTTGCGAATTTCCAACGGATCTTTGCCCAACGCGTAGGCGATGTCCTCGATCATCCGCTCACCACCGACCATTCCTTGCGGCCCGCCAAAACCACGGAATGCCGTGTTGGATACCGTATTGGTTTTCAGCGGACGCGAGCGTAGTCGGACATTGGGATAGAAATAGCAATTGTCGGCATGGAACAGCGCCCGGTCTGTTACCGGACCGGAGAGATCGGCGGAAAAACCGCAGCGGGCGGAAAAAGTTGCGTCTACCGCTTCAATCCTGCCTTCATCGTCAAAACCAAGATCATAGGCCACATGAAAATCGTGCCGTTTGCCTGTGGCGACCATATCGTCGTCACGGTCCGGTCTAATCTTCACCGCCCGCCGGTACTTTTTGGCAGCAACCGCTGCAACGGCTGCAAAGAGATTGGCCTGGGTTTCCTTGCCACCAAAACCGCCGCCCATGCGCCGCACATTCACCGTCACCGCATTGGAGGGGACGCCCAGCACATGGCCAACCATATGTTGGGTTTCGCTTGGATGCTGGGTTGAAGAGAAAACCGTTATCTCATCGTCTTCACCCGGTATGGCAAAGGCAATGTGTCCTTCGAGATAGAAGTGATCCTGACCGCCAATGCGCATTTCACCACTCAGGCGGTTCTTCGCCTGCGCAAGCCCGGTTGCAATATCACCGCGCTCAAGTTTAAGCGGATCAACAACCAGCGGATACCCCGCCTTTTCGGCCTCAAGCACATCAATAGCGTGACCAAGGTCACGATATTCCACCTTGACCTTCGAAGCGGCATAACGCGCCGCCTGCCGTGTCTCGGCAATCACGGCAAACAATGGCTGGCCGTGAAATTCCACCTTTCCCACCGCAAACACCGGATCGTCATGCTTGCCAGCCGGGCTTACATCATTATGGCCGGGAATGTCATCGACCGTCAGAACACCGATAACCCCCGCGCATGCACTGACCGCTTCGAAATCAATCGAGACGATTTCCGCGTGGGCGCGTTGCGACAGGCCAAGATAGGCATGCAACGTATCGGTGGGTTCCGGCATATCGTCGATATATTCGGCGGAACCGGAAACATGCTTGTGTCCGGATTCATGCGGCTGATGCTCATGGACACCGCCTTTAATCCGCGCAATCGGCTGGATTGAGTTCATGATACCCTCCTAGCCGACAGCCGCTGTGTAGCGGTTCAGCCTGATATTCTCTTCGCCAGTGGTTTCCAGATAGAAGCGGCGCAAGAGGTTTCTTGCGGTTAGCAGCCGGTAATCCGCCGAAGCGCGCCAATCGGTCAACGGCGTAAAATCCATGGCAAATGCCGCCATGGCCTGTTCAATTGTCTCGTCGTGCCATGGGGAACCAATCAGCGCCTGCTCAACCGCAGCGGCACGTTTTGGTGTGCCCGCCATGCCGCCAAAGGCAATCACAGCTGCCTCGACTGTGCCGTGTGAATCCAGAGTAACTTTGAAAGCACCGCAAACCGATGAAATATCTTCATCCAGCCGCTTCGATATTTTGTAAACGGCGAATAGTTCCCCCTGTTTGAGGTACGGAATATGGATTGCTTCGACGAACTCTCCCGGTAAACGGTCCTGCTTGCCGTATTCGATAAAGAACTTTTCGATCAACACGGAACGGCGGTTCTGCCCCTTGCGCAGAAGGAGGCTTGCGCCAAGCCCGATCAGCGCGGGCGGTGTATCACCGATGGGTGATCCATTGGCAACATTGCCGCCAATGGTTCCCATATTGCGCACCTGTTCGCCGCCGATGCGATTCCACAATTCGGTCAGATCGGGGAAGATCCTGGTGATCACAGGATAGGCATCGGTATAGCTGACGCCTGCTCCCAGCTTCAGACCTTCGTCATCCATTGAGATGAGGCGCAATTCGTCCAGATGAGAGGTGAAGACAACGGGTCCGATCTCCCGCATGAACTTGGTCACCCAAAGCCCGACATCGGTGGAACCGGCAACAATGGTGGCGCCGGGGTTGGCTTCCATAAAGGTGGCGAAGTCATCGACATTGGCGGGAAGAATGAGCCGCTCTTTGCCGACACCCACCTCAACGCGCTTGCCGTCCTTCAACGTTTGAAGCTGTTCAATGACGCGCGCGCGCTCAGCAACCAGAGGATCATTGTTCGCATTCCCGCGTGCCGATACACTCTCGGCTGCCCGGATGATTGCGGCATAGCCGGTGCAGCGGCAGAGATTGCCCTGCAGTGCTTTTTCAATGTCTCGCACAGCCGGATTGGGATTATGCATCCACAGACCATAGAGCGACATGACAAAACCCGGCGTGCAAAAACCGCATTGCGAGGCATGCGTATCAACCATGGCCTTCTGCACCGGGTGCAAGGTGCCATCAGTTCCGGCAAGCGCCTCAACGGTGACGATGTGGCAGGCATCGAGCGATCCGACAAAACGGATACAGGCATTGACGGATTCATAGGTAAGCTGACCGTCGGTCAAGCGCCCCACCAGAACCGTACAGGCGCCGCAATCGCCCTCGGCACATCCTTCTTTCGTGCCACGCAGCCGACGCTCAATCCGCAGGAAATCAAGCAGCGTTTGGGTCGCAGGCAAGTCGCTGAGTTCAACCAGCTTATCATTGAGCAGAAAACGGACGCTATTACGGGTCTCGACTTGCATGATTGATCAGCTCCCGCGATAGGTTGAGTAGCCATAGGGCGCAACGAGCAAAGGCACATGGTAGTGAGCGTCCTCGTCCCCGATGCCAAAGCGGATCGGCACCACATCGAGAAACGGCACCCGATCTCCAGATTGCTGTTGCCCGAGATAGGCGCCGACATGGAAACGCAACTCGTAGGTACCGGAACGCATCTCCGCTCCAGCCAGAAGCGGCGCATCACAGCGTCCATCCTGGTTGGTACGCGTGCTGAGCAGCGTCGAAAACCGGTCACTTTCAAGACGAAGAAGATCGATTT
The DNA here is from genome assembly GCF_020731415.2 of Phyllobacterium sp. T1293. Classification (NCBI taxonomy): domain Bacteria; kingdom Pseudomonadati; phylum Pseudomonadota; class Alphaproteobacteria; order Hyphomicrobiales; family Phyllobacteriaceae; genus Phyllobacterium; species Phyllobacterium meliloti. The sequence continues at coordinate 384,311 of NZ_CP088274.1, forward strand.
GCAGATTGGCAGCAGGCTTTCCGCTTGCAGTATCAAGCACATGCGTCGTCAGACGGCCTGATGTTTCGTTCTGAAGACTCATGAGCGTTCCTCCTCCCAAGGCGGACTTTCCACTTTTGCATCGCTTAGTTTGCCCGGCCCGGACACTGCGGAGTAGGCGGCGCTTGATAACAGGACTTTCAAAATTTTCTGGGGGAATGGATTGCCGCTTATTTGATTATTCAGGGGATCGGACCAGCATAGTGGAGGACAGGTGGCTGCCATGAGATATCCCCGGGACTTGCATGGATATGGAGAAACCCCGCCGCAGGCCAATTGGCCTGATGGTGCCAAAATCGCGGTCCAGTTTGTTCTCAATTATGAGGAAGGCGGCGAGAATTGTGTGCTGCACGGTGATGCCGCTTCCGAAGCCTTCCTCTCGGAGATCGTCGGAGCACAGGCCTGGGAAGGCCAGCGTCACTGGAACATGGAGTCCATTTACGAATATGGTGCCCGTGCCGGTTTCTGGCGCCTGCATCGCCTGTTTACCGGCAAGAATGTCCCCCTGACAGTCTATGGTGTGGCCACGGCCTTGCAGCGCTCGCCAGCACAGGTCCGAGCTATGCTGGATGCCAACTGGGAGATCGCATCGCACGGGCTCAAATGGATCGAATACAAGGACTACACAAAAGACGCCGAGCGTGAGCATATGCGCGAGGCCATCCGTATACATACGGCCATCACGGGCGAACGCCCAAGAGGCTGGTATACTGGCCGCTGCTCCGTCAACACCGTGGACCTTGCCACCGAAGAAGGCGGCTTTGATTATGTTTCCGATTCATACGCCGACGATCTGCCCTATTGGCACGAAACGAACGATCGGCCCCAGCTGATCATCCCCTATACGCTTGACGCCAATGATATGCGCTTTGCCACGCCGCAGGGCTTCAATTCCGGCGAGCAATTCTTCGCCTACCTCAAAGACAGTTTCGACACGCTTTATGCCGAAGGCGAAGCGGGATTTCCAAAAATGATGAGCATCGGCCTGCATTGCCGTCTTGCCGGCAGACCGGGACGAACAGCCGCCATTGCCCGCTTTATCGATTATGTGCAGAGCCATAGCCACATCTGGCTGGCCCGCCGTATCGACATTGCCCGGCACTGGGCAACAACCCATCCCTGTCGGACATCTCACCCCCACCCGTCGGCCCTGACGGAAGCGGCATTTGTCGAGCGCTTCGGCGGCGTATTCGAACATTCGCAGTGGATCGCTCAACGTGCCTTTGCCTCCGAACTTTCCCATGGCCACGACAATGCTCCGGGGCTTCACGGCGCACTGACCAGCGTGTTCCGTAGCGCTACACAGGAGGAACGCCTTGCGGTTCTCAAGGCGCACCCGGATCTGGCCGGAAAACTGGCGCAGGCAAAAAGACTTACCGAAAGCTCCACACAGGAACAGGCATCCGCCGGTCTCGATGCACTGACCGACGCGGAACGCGCGCAGTTCGAAGCATTGAATGGGCTCTATGTCGAGACCTTTGGCTTCCCCTTCATTATCGCCGTCAAGGATCACAGCAAGGATGCCATTCTTGCTGCCTTCCGGACGCGGATCAAGAACGACCAACAGACCGAATTCAACACAGCCTGCCAACAGGTGGAGAGGATCGCCCTGCTTCGTCTGCAAGCTTTGCTGCCAAATTGAGGAGTGAACATGTCACAATCCCTGCGCGAGATTTTGGTTCAACCCCTGTCCCGCGAGGATTTCGCGCCATTCGGGGACGTGATTGAGGTCGATGGATCATCGAGTTTTCCCATCAACCACGGCATGTGCGACCGCTATCATGATCTGGCGAAGGTCGAAACATCGGGCGAAAATGCCCGCGTCATGATCAGCCTGCTGCGCGGCAAACCTTATGAATTGCCGCTGAAGCTCGCCATGGTAGAACGGCACCCTCTTGGCAGTCAGGCCTTCATGCCCCGGTCTGCAAATCCATTTCTGGTTGTTGTAGCCCCCAACGAGGCGGCAGGCGCTGGAAACCCCATCGCCTTTGTAACTCAGCCGGGACAGGGCGTGAATATCCATCGCAATATATGGCACGGAATCCTGACGCCGCTTGGCGGCATCTCTGATTTTATCGTGGTGGATCGCGGTGGTGACGGCATCAATCTGCAGGAATATTTCTACAGCGAGCCATTCATTATCCGCTGACGATTGACGGCTGACGCTTCAAAGCAAGCGTCAGCCAGATCATCAGTTCAAAGGGATCGAGTTCTGGTCTTTGCTCGACTGATACTGATCGGAGAGATCAGCATATTTTTCACTGATCTTGGCAGCGCGCGCCTGCAATCTGCTCCGCTCCGGTTCGGCCTGCGCCGCAATCAATGCGTGGATCGCATAGCTCTTCCAGAATGCATTCTCCTTGTTGTAACCGCCCGGTTCCAACGTGAAGACTTCCTTTAATATCTTCAGATCATGCGGGATGGCGAAAGCGTCGCGGGAATCCTCATGGCTGAAAAAGTAATAGAAATTGTCGAACCCAGCCCAGGTGATGGCTGAAAGGCACATGGAACAAGGTTCGTGGGTCGACAGAAAGATCAACTCCTTGGGATCAGGCCGTTTGTCTTCATTCACCTCATAGAACCGCTTCAACGTATGAACCTCACCATGCCAGAGTGGGTTCTCCGTTTCGTTGTTGGTTTCTGCCAGCACAACCGACAGGTCTGATTTTCGCAGCACTGCGGCGCCGAAGATCTTGTTGCCTGCCGCCACGCCCTCTTCGGTCATCGGAATAATCTGATGTTCCATAGCATCGAGCAATGCGTCGATAATTCCGGCTGCGGAGCTTTCCTGAGTCATTGGAAACATTTCCTTTGTCTGTAACGAGAACGACAATCATTCGGCCATGGCACAGTGGCCATGGCCGAATATTGATTTATACGGGGAACAGTACGAAGCGGACGACGAAGAGGATCGCGACAAGCCAAGTCGCCACATGCACGTCCTTGACCCGGCCCGTGAAGGTTTTCAGCACCACGTAACTGATGAAGCCGAATGCCAGACCATTGGCGATCGAATAGGTGAACGGGATCATCAATGCGGTCAGTGCTGCCGGCGTTGCTTCCGTAATGTCAGCCCATTCGATGTCTATAAGCTCGCGCATCATGAGACCGGCAACATACAGCAAGGCCGGTGCCGTCGCATAACCCGGAACAGAACCGGCCAGAGGTGCGATGAAGAGCGCGGCCAGAAACAGGACGGCGATGGTGAGTGCTGTCAATCCTGTTCGTCCTCCGGCCTGAACGCCGGATGCGCTTTCCACATAGGCTGTCGTGCTGCTGGTACCAAGCAGGGAGCCAGCAACAATTGCCGTACTGTCGGCAAACAGAGCGCGGCCCAGACGATTGGGTTTACCCTCTTCAATGAGGCCGGCCCGTTTGCTCACGCCGATCAGCGTACCCGTCGCATCGAACACTTCGACAAGGACAAACACAAGAATAACCTGCAACAAACCAGTGTGGAGCGCGCCCATAATATCGAGTTGCAGGAATGTCGGAGCGAGACTTGGCGGCGCAGAGAATACGCCCTTGAACTCGCTCGCTCCGATAAGCATGGACAAAACCGTGACCACGAGAATGCCGATCAGGATAGCACCGCGTATTTTAAGCGCATCAAGAACAGCGATGATGAAGAAACCCAGAATTGCGAACAAGGCAGGCGTACTACCCAGATGACCCAATCCGATAAATGTTGCAGGGTTTGCGAGAATGATCCCTGAGTTTTTCAGTGCAATGAATGCAAGGAAAAGCCCGATGCCCGCCGCAATGGAACTGCGCAGCGATTTGGGAATTCCGGCGACAAGCCAGCTGCGCACGCCCGTAACGGTGAGCACGAGGAAAATACATCCTGAAATGAAGACAGCACCCAGCGCCTGCTGCCAGGTGAAACCCATCGCAGCCACCACGGTGAAGGCGAAGAAGGCATTGAGCCCCATTCCCGGCGCCATGCCGATGGGCCAGTTGGCCACGAGCGCCATGACCAGCGAGCCGAGGGCTGCTGCAATACAGGTCGCAACGAAGATCGCATTGCGGTCCATACCCGTCGATGACAGGATTTCTGGATTGACAAAGATGATGTACGACATCGTCAGGAATGTCGTCAGTCCGGCGAGCATCTCAATGCGCGCCGTTGTGTTGTGTTCTCTCAGCTTGAAAAGCTTTTCGAGCATAATTCCTCCCCTGGCTCACGCCGAGTCTCCGGTTGCTGCATGACTGCCTGATTTGGCGAGTCGCGTGGCTGCCTGTTTTGAGTTTACAAACGTCTGTAATCAAGAGAAAACTGGCGCATACTCCTCCACGGCCAGTCCCTCCTCAGTGTTGCCACTGCCACATTGATTGTGCGTCTTCCGCCGCGGCGATGCTAGGCTCTGATTTCCGCAAGCATCGGCGAAACAGCTTCAATATTTTATTGATGCAGGGCCGCTTCAGGCGTTCCGATGAAACGTAAGTTTCATGTGACGGTTGACGTCCTTATAGAGCAGATAGCGGAATGGCTTAGGTCCCCCTGCGTAGCACGCCTGTGGGCAGAAGGCACGCAGCCACATGAAGTCACCGGCCTCGACCTCGACCCAATCCTGATTAAGGCGATAAACCGCCTTGCCTTCAAGCACATAGAGACCATGTTCCATCACATGTGTCTCAGCAAACGGAATGACGGCTCCTGGTTGAAGCGTGACAATGGTGACATGCATATCGTGGCGCATGTCCGCCGGGTCCACAAAGCGGGTGGTTGCCCACCGGCCTTCCGTATCAGGCATCACAGAAGGCTCGATATCGTGTTCATTAAGAACCAGTGGTGTTGGAATATCGATGCCATCGACAGCCTCATAGGATTTGCGAATCCAATGGAAGCGCACGAAAGCACTCGTCACGTTCAGAACTGACCAATCCGTCGCCGGTGGAATAAATGCATAGCCTCCCGGCCGCATGACGTGAATCTCACCAGCGAGCGTCAGCTGCAACTCGCCTTCCACAATGAAGAGTACACCTTCGGCACCTTTATCCAACTCAGGACGCGTGCTGCCTCCCCCCGGCGCAACTTCCATAATGTATTGTGAGAACGTCTCGGCAAAACCGGAGAGAGGCCGGGCGATGATCCAGCAACGGGTTTTGTCCCAAAATGGCAAAGCGCTGGTGACAATATCCTGCATCACGCCACCAGGAATAACCGCATATGCCTCGGTGAAAACAGCCCGCCCTGTAAGCAGCTGGTTTTGCTGAGGATGTCCGCCATGGGGTGCATAATATGTATTTCGGGACATGCGTGACTCCTCAGCTTGTTCAATAAATGTCTAACCGTTGCGTAATTCTGTCGCCGGTTCTACATGCTTGAGTCAACTGAACGACATATATTTTCACGTCAAACATTTTCAAATTTGTATTGAAAATATTTGAGCCTTTTGCCTTCCAGCCTCGAGGCAATCGGGGAGTGAGCCGCTTTCATGCCCAATCTGTCCACCTCTCGATTATTAATTGGGAATGTACAGAGTCTTTCGTTTACAGGACACTGCTAACTCACTCAGTTTATACCACCAATTATCTGCGTGCCCGAGAAGCCGGTGAAACCGAGGCGGGGACCATTTGCTGGTGCATTGACTTTGCTCGTTGAGGAAACTTTCCCATTGTCGATGTCCGTCTTGAAGGCGTACCCGGTATTCGCCTTGTAACTTGCTAAGTGTGATGGTCCGCCTGATGTAGAGCAGGCAGCAAGAGTAGCCGCGACGGCTGTGACCAGAAGTAGACGTATCACGATAAAACCCTCCTTTTGGGGTCAAAGTGCAGCAATGGGGAAAGCTGCTTGAACTGAGATTGCATTACGACTATAATATCACATTACGATCATAATGCAATACAATAAACCAACCGGATTGGGAGATCGGCATGCGCTATGAAAAAGGACATAAGGAAAGCACCCGGCAACAGATCACCGAGGTGGCTGCGAAGCAGTTCAGAGATCAGGGAGTATCTGCGGTGGGGCTCGCAGCGATCATGGCCGATGCCGGTCTGACAAACGGCGCATTCTACACGCACTTCTCATCGAAGAATGATTTGGTGAGGGAATGTGTCGAACAAACTCTTGATGCACAGCTCCAAGCCATATCGCAAAATGTCAGTCAACACGGGCTTGAAGCAGTATTGCGGCAGTATCTGAGCCCAAACCATCGCGATGATCGGGGGCATGGCTGCCCATCCGCCGCACTTCTGCCAGAGATCAGCAGGCAATCTCCCGAGATCAGGCATGCATACACCACGCGATTCAATGCGGTGATCGAAGTGATTGCACAGCAGTTGCCCGGACGCGAACCAGAAGATGCCCATCAAACAGCTCGTGCTATGTTTGCATTGGTCGTGGGATCGCTTCAACTTGCACGCGCTGTCGATGATCCCGCACTGTCCGATGATATTCTTGAAGGTGCTATTGCGGCCGTCCTGCATTTGGCGTCACCCCGGCCCAAAGCCTAGCAATCGGTGTTAGATTTCAGGACGCGGGGCGTCCTTATCTGCCGCGACAGGATCAAATCCTCTGGCAAGCAGTATAAACTGGCCATGTGAATCCGCCATTCTTGCTGATAGCTGTTCACCAAAATTAGATTGCCTGTATTTCTCCCGCACGAAATGCTATTCTAAAAACACTGCGCGTTGCGAATTCATGTCCACAGCCAATTCTGGCAGGGAGGGGACAAGAAATGGCGGTCGTACTTGTTCTGGTTGTCATTGCGGTTGCTTCAGTTCTCTTTCATCTGTTGAGTCCTTGGTGGTGGACGCCAATTGCGTCCAACTGGAACTACATCGACAATACAATCATCATTACATTCTGGATTACCGGTTTTGTATTTGTCGCGGTGGTGCTGTTTGTTGCCTATTGTGTTTTCCGCTTTCGGCACAAGCCGGGAAACCGCGCCCATTACGAGCCAGAAAACCGAAAACTGGAATTCTGGCTTGCCACAGTTACCACTATCGGCGTCGTCGCCATGCTGGCTCCGGGCCTGTTTGTCTGGAATCAATTCGTCACCATTCCGCAGGACGCCACCAATGTCGAGGTCGTTGGCCAGCAATGGCAATGGAGCTTTCGCCTTCCTGGCGCCAATGGACAGCTCGGAACATCCGACACCCGTGACGTTAGCGGCGATAATCCTTTAGGCGTGAAAAAGAATGATGCAGCTGGTCTGGATGATATTATCGTCGAAGGTGGCGAACTGCATGTGCCGGTAGGCAAGCCGGTCAAAATGCTCTTGCGCTCCATCGATGTTCTGCATGATTTCTACGTACCTGAATTCCGCGCCAAGATGGACATGGTTCCAGGCATGGTCACCTATTTCTGGTTTACACCCACACGGACTGGCACCTTCGAAGTTCTCTGCGCCGAACTATGCGGCGTCGGACATCCCCAGATGCGCGGGACCGTCGTGGTCGACAGCGAGGCCGACTATCAGACGTGGCTGGGGCAACAACACACATTCACGCAGATGATGGCGTCGGGAGAAGTTAAGACGACACAGTGAGGCGGCGTAGCTCTTCGGGAGGAGAGTAACCACAGGGAGGGCATTCGATGGCTAATATCCCATCCAGCATTAACGACACCATTCCGGCAGCGGAAGTCGAAGATGTCGAGCTTTACCACTCGCATAGCTGGTGGACGACCTATGTCTTCAGCCAGGACGCCAAGGTCATAGCCATCCAATATTCACTGACGGCCATATCAATCGGTCTGGTAGCATTGGTGCTCTCATGGCTGATGCGATTGCAACTCGCTTTCCCCGGCTATTTCGCCTTCATCGATGCGGAACACTATTATCAGTTTATCACCATGCACGGCATGATCATGGTGATTTACCTCCTGACTGCACTGTTTCTGGGCGGCTTCGGCAATTACCTGATCCCGTTAATGCTGGGCGCACGGGATATGGTGTTCCCCTATGCAAACATGTTGAGCTACTGGCTTTATCTGCTCGCCGTGCTTGTTCTTGTGGCCGGCTTTTTCGCGCCGGGAGGGCCAACCGGCGCCGGCTGGACGCTCTATCCACCTCAGGCTGTGCTCTCGGGCACTCCGGGTGGCAATGATTGGGGCATCACCTTGATGCTGACCTCGCTGATCCTTTTCATTATCGGCTTCACCATGGGTGGATTGAACTACGTGGTCACCGTATTGCAAGGCCGCGCGCGCGGGATGACCTTGATGCGCATGCCCCTGACAATCTGGGGCATTTTTACTGCTACTGTCATGGCATTGCTGGCCTTCCCTGCCCTCTTTGTTGCCTCGGTTATGATGCTGTTCGATCGCATTCTCGGAACCAGTTTCTTCATGCCAGCAATCGTTGAAATGGGTGAACAGCTCAAACACGGCGGCGGTAGTCCAATTCTCTTCCAGCATCTGTTCTGGTTCTTCGGCCACCCCGAAGTCTATATCGTGGCTCTACCGGCCTTCGGTATTGTCTCCGATCTGATCAGCACCCACGCCCGGAAGAACATATTCGGTTATCGCATGATGGTCTGGGCAATCGTGGTGATCGGTGCTTTGAGCTTTGTGGTATGGGCGCACCATATGTATGTGAGTGGTATGAACCCGAAGTTCGGGTTCTTCTTTGCCACGACAACCCTAATCATTGCAGTGCCAACCGCCATCAAAGTGTATAACTGGGTACTCACCCTTTGGCGCGGTGATATCCACCTGACAATACCTATGCTTTTTGCGCTCGGTTTCATCGTCACGTTCGTGAATGGTGGTCTGACAGGATTGTTTCTTGGCAACGTCGTCGTCGACGTCCCGCTTTCCGATACGATGTTTGTAGTTGCGCATTTTCACATGGTGATGGGCGTTGCGCCAATCATGGTGATCTTCGGAGCCATTTATCACTGGTACCCAAAAATCACCGGGCGGATGTTGGATGAGACCATGGGCAGGATACATTTCTGGGTAACGTTCCTGGGTGCCTATCTGATCTTCTTTCCTATGCACTATCTCGGCTTGCTGGGAGCGCCGCGACGCTATTACGAATTAGGCGAAACAGTTGTTAATCCAACATCGGCGCATGATCTGAATGTTTTCATCACGCTGATGGCTTGGACCGTGGGTGCAGCTCAAATCCTGTTCCTGTTCAACGCAGCCTGGAGCCTTCGCAGGGGCAAAGAATCGGGCGGTAATCCCTGGCGGGCAACAACGCTCGAATGGCAGACACCCACAACCCCACCACCGCATGGCAACTGGGGCAAGGATCTACCAGTCGTTTATCGCTGGGCTTATGATTACAGTGTTCCCGGCGCCCCGGAGGATTTCATCCCGCAAAACCAGCCGGACCCTGAAAGACGGTCCAAAGAGCATTCGACATGAGTGCGGTCCTGATCTTTCTTGCATTGCTTGCATCCATCATTATCTGGTGGATGGCACAGCAGCGCCTGACATCAAAACCTTGGCTTGAAGCGGAAAAGGTCAGTAGCTTTTCCCACTTCACCCGGTCATCGATAGCGACCGAAAAGATTGGTCTCGGTGTATTTCTCGCTGTCGTGGGTGCATTATTCACCCTCTTCATCAGCGCCTATTTCATACGCATGGGCTCAGACGATTGGTGGGCTATCCCCATACCAAGGGTGCTCTGGGTCAATACGGCTGCACTCGTGGTAAGCAGCATTACGCTGGAACTGGCAAAGTCACTGGCGCAGCAAGGCGATGACGAGACAATGAAATTCGCACTTCTGGCGAGTTTTGTCACAGGTGTCGGCTTTCTTGTCGGGCAGGTTTTCGCCTGGCGGGAACTTGTATCTGCCGGTTATCTCCTCGCTGGCAATCCCGCCAACAGCTTCTTTTATATGATCACCGGCATGCATGGCTTGCACATTCTCGGCGGACTTCTGGTTCTCGGCCGGACAACCGTCAAAGTATTGCAAGGCAAGCCAGCGCGACAGGTCCATCTCAGTATCGAACTCTGCGCGATGTATTGGCATTTCATGCTGTTGGTCTGGCTGGTTCTTTTTGCCCTGTTCGCGGGTTGGGCGAATGATTTTGTCGATATCTGCCGGCAACTGCTGGCATAGGAGATCAATGATGTCTCAAGTCACACAGACTGAAGCCAAAGCGCCCCTCCCATTGCCAGAAGGCATGCGCGGCTTTGCTTCAGATTGGGCGTCAGACCAGCGGACGTTCAAGAACGTTTCCTGGGGCAAAGCCATGATGTGGATATTTCTGCTCAGCGATACTTTTGTCTTCGGATGTTTTCTGCTTGCCTATATGACGGCGCGCATGTCCACGCCCGTTGCATGGCCTAATCCCAGTGAAGTCTTTGCCCTGAACATCGGCGGGCAGGAAGTCCCCCTCATCCTGATCGCCATCATGACTTTTGTGCTTATCAGCAGCAGCGGAACAATGGCGATGGCAGTCAATTACGGCTATCGGCGTGACCGGCGTAAAACCGCAATCCTCATGCTGCTGACGGCTCTGTTCGGGCTTATGTTCGTCGGCATGCAGGCCTTTGAATGGACAAAGCTCATTACGGAGGGGGTGCGTCCGTGGGAGAATCCATGGGGCGCGGCGCAATTCGGTTCGACCTTTTTCATGATCACAGGATTCCATGGAACCCACGTCACGATTGGCGTCATCTTCCTTGTTATCATTGCCCGCAAGGTCTGGCGCGGAGATTTCGACACTGAAAAACGTGGTTTTTTCACCAGCAGAAAAGGCCATTACGAGATCGTCGAAATCACCGGTCTCTACTGGCATTTCGTCGATCTGGTCTGGGTATTCATCTTTGCTTTTTTCTATCTGTGGTGAGGTTAGTACGATGACACATCCTTCAGCCGACACAACAGGACCAGCAATTCACAACGAGACGCATCAGGAGCACCCGATCAAGCTCTACCTTGTAGTCTGGGGATTACTTTTTGTCCTCAGCATCTGCTCTTACATGGTCGACTATATCGGTATTCACGGCTTTCTCCGGTGGTCGCTGATTCTGCTTTTCATGATCCTGAAAGCCGGACTCATCGTGGCAATTTTCATGCACATGGCATGGGAGCGACTGGCTCTGCTTTATGCCGTGCTGCTCCCGCCCATATTGGTGCTGGTCTTTGTTGCGATGATGGTTTCCGAAGCGCACTACGTGCTCTTCAGCCGATTGACGTTTTTCGGCACTGGCCCCTAGAAACAAAAACGCGGCACCAAGTGCCGCGTTCTTTTCGTCGCATTCAGCCTATTTGCGAGACCGTCGTTTTGTCGGCATCTCAACATTTGCGCTGGGTGGAGAGACAACGACCTTGCGATAGAGATGCCAGGTCGCATGTCCCAGCACAGGTATGAAGATCGCAAGTCCAACAAACAGGGTCAGGAATCCAACCAGCAGAAGTGCAGCGACGATTATCCCCCACAGGGCCATCTGAAGCGGATTAACCATTACTGCCTTCACTGACGTGACAATCGCCGAGAGCGCACCAACATCGCGGTCCAGCAAAAGCGGAAAGGCGATGACGCTCGTACAGAGAACAACGACTGCAAAGACAAAGCCGATCGCGTTGCCAAGAAGGATCATCTGCCTGCCTTCAGGCGTACCGAAAACCTGATTGATGAACGTGCTGACCGACTCCGGCGCCTCGGGACCAAAAAGATTCACGTAAAGAGCCTGTGCCGTAAGAATCCACGCAACGAACAGCGCAAGGAGCAGAATACCCATCGCTATTATCGATGGTATCGCTGGAGAGCGCTTCACTTCCAAAGCATGCCACCATGATGTGTCGAGATGCAGCTCGCGTCTTCTGCTGATCTCATAAAGGCCAAGAGCGGCAAAAGGCCCGATCAAGGCAAAGCCGGACATCAGCGGGAAGAGCAGCGGGAGTAAATTGGCACCCGATGTCCACCGTATGAGAACCAATCCTGCAACCGGGTAGATCAGACAAAGAAAAACGTAATGTGAAGGTTTGTCCCAGAAATCAGCGAGCCCTTCGCGAAGTGAAGCAAAGACGTCCGCCACACTTATTCGACGCACGTCAGGATAGACGTTCGTTTCGTTTGCACCGGCTATCACATGGAATTGCGTCATGAAGAAATCTCCCAATCTCGTTTGGAGCGGGAAGGCACCAGTGGCACCATGCAAAGAACCGGACCATGGGACCTAAACCTGCACTGCAGAAATCATACCCTGTTTATTGACACATTGCCAGAGATCAACTTTCACGATTGGCCATCCTCCCCCAAAGATTACTTGAAGTATGAAGGAATTATGCGGCCGTTACTCCGAGGTGGATTATTTGCAACTGCGATTGACTTATAGAAAGCAGGAGATCACGATTCAGTGCGTACAAATGCCGGTCGCCGCATGAGCAATCCAGGCAGCGATCTCAAAAAAACAGTGGCTGCCAATGGGACGGAATTGGCGACAAACTTCGCCTGCGGCACCCTTTGAAAGAATGAGGAAATGCCATGCGATACGCTACGTTAGTAATGGGCTCAATCTTTGCAATTTCATCCATGGCTGCGGCCAATGCCCAGGAGGGTGATGCGACAGCTGGCGCAACGGTCTTCAAGAAGTGTGCAATATGCCATATAGCCGACACGGATAAGAACAAAGTTGGTCCGTCGCTCAACGGGCTGATTGGCAGAACGGCAGGAACACATCCGGACTTCAGTTATTCCACAGCGATGACTGACGCAGGAAAAGGTGGATTGGTCTGGGACGAAGCCACTTTGCGTGACTATCTGCATGACCCAAAGGCAAAGGTTAAGGGCACGAAGATGGCATTTGTCGGCTTGAAGGACGATACAGACATCACCAATCTGCTGGCCTATCTGGAACAATTCAAGAAGTAGAATACACAGGAACGATCCTCAAACCAGCGGCATCAAAGAGCCCACGCAAGGAAGGTTCTGGGGTCGGTTCTGGCAACCGCCCCCATAATGTCAAATGCCCTATTCAGGCGACTTCGTGGTTGGCGATGCGTTCGAGTGCCTTGACCAGTCCAGAATGATCGAGACCGCTATCGCCATTTGCCGCGCAGCTGTTGAACAGTTCCTGTGTCGATGCTGTGTTCGGCAAAGATACGCCAAGCGTCTTTGCACTCTGCAGCGCAAGGTTGAGGTCTTTCTGGTGCAGCGAGATGCGAAAGCCAGGCTCAAACGTCCGCTTGATCATGCGCTCTCCATGCAGTTCGAGAATGCGCGACGATGCAAACCCGCCCATCAGCGCCTCGCGTACCCGCGCAGGGTCTGCTCCGGCTTTTGATGCCAGAACCAGCGCCTCCGATATGGCCTCGATGGTCAGGGCAACTATAATCTGGTTGGCCACTTTGGTGA
>NZ_CP088275.1:300000-519835 GCF_020731415.2 Phyllobacterium sp. T1293
CGGTCAAATGCAATTACCGCGGCTATGACATCGTATCCTCGCCACCACCCAGCTCCGGTGGTGTTATCATCTGTGAAATCCTGAACGTTCTGGAAGGCTATCCGCTTTCCTATCTCGGCTACGGTTCCGCAGAGACCATTCACGCGATGGTCGAAGCCATGCGCTATGCCTATATCGACCGCAACGCGGCGCTGGGTGATCCTGATTTCGTGGAAAACCCTGTGTCGAAATTGCTCGACAAGGCCTATGCCAAGGAAATTCGCGAGAAAATAAGCCCGTTCAAGGCTGGCGTCTCAAAAGACCTGATGCCGAAGGGCTTTGGCGAGAGCAAAGAAACCACCCACTATTCGATTATCGACAATGACGGCAATGCCGTTGCCGTCACTTACACGCTGAACGGCTCGTTCGGTGCGGGTGTCGTTGCCCCCGGAACCGGCATTCTTCTCAACAATGAGATGGACGATTTCACTTCCAAGCCCGGTGTTCCTAATCTCTACGGTCTTGTCCAAGGTGAAGCCAATGCCATTGCCCCGAAGAAGACGCCGCTCTCCTCGATGAGCCCAACGATCATTTCGAAAGATGGCAAGCCGTTCATGGTTATCGGCAGTCCCGGCGGCTCGCGCATCATCACCATCACGCTGGAAGCGATCCTCAATGTGATCGATCATGGCATGAACATTCAGGAAGCCATTGATGCACCGCGCGTTCATCATCAGTGGCTGCCAGACAAAGTCTATATGGAACCCTATGCGCTATCAGCCGATACGCAAAAGGTTTTGACGGAGATGGGACATGACGTTCAGATCGACAAGGATTGGTCGATCTGGGGTCAGGCCGCGGGCATTCTCGTTGGCGGCGAAAGTCTTTCCGAAATCACCAAGGGTGACGGCTCCCGTTACAACGGTGCCATCGACAGCCGCGCCAGCTCAGGCGAGGCAAAAGGCTACTAAAATAGGTAAAGAGGCTGGCGTTGATGCCAGCCTCTCTTTTTCAGAGACTGAAAGCGACCATCCGGCTACGCAATTGGCGAATGGTTGCAGCGTCCGCATTGGCAAAAGCGAAGCGTAGAAACCGGGTATGGCCCGCACCGAAATATTCGCCGGGAATTGCCAGAATGCCCGCTTGTTTGGCCAGTTGTTCGGCCACTTCCACCGACGTTTTATCCGCAAAGGGATGGCGGACGAAAGCAAAGTAAGCGCCAATAGCGGCCAGTTCCCAACCTCCCAGATTGGTCATCGTTTCACGCAGCGCATTGGCCCGTGTCTCGATTTCGAGCCGGTTGCCAGCGCGCCAATCAGTCAACGCCGGAAGTGCCCGCGCCACTGCGATTTGCGGCGCGCGTGGCGCGCAGATTTGCAGATTATCCATGATTTTGGCGATCTCAGTAACAACCGCTTCACCGGCGGTGATCGCTCCGAGCCTATGCCCGGGAATGCAGAAGGATTTGGAAAAACTGTAAAGCTGGATCAGATTGTCTTCCCAGCCTGATACATTGAAAAGATCGTGCGGCGCGCCTGAACCCTCTGCCAGAAAGTCGCGATAGGTTTCATCCAGAATGAGCCAGATACCACGCTTTTTGCAGACATCAAAAATCGCCTTCAGCCGTTCGGGAGAATAGACCGCGCCCGTAGGGTTGTTCGGAGTGACCAGGGCCAGAGCGCGCACGCCCGGCACCAATGCTTCTTCCACGGCTTCTACCGTCGGCACAAAGCCATGTTCGGCATCGCAGCCGACAAAGCCCGTTTTAATGCCGAGCATCGACAGGGTGGTTTCGTGATTGAAATAAAATGGGTCCGTGACAAGCACCGTCTCGCCCGCTGCTGCCACGACCATGGCAGCGCAGATAAAGGCCTGATTGCAGCCTGATGTAATGTGGACGTTCTGGCCACCAATTTTCGAGCCATAAAGCTCCGACATATGCGCAGCGTAGGCATCACGCAGAACCGTTTCACCCTCGATCGGCCCATAATTGGCAAAAGTAACTGACGATGCGGCCTCACCCAGCCAGCGCAACATGTCGGGATGCGGCGGATAGCCGGGAACCGCCTGTGACAGATCGATCAACGGACCGTGGCCGCCCGTATAGGACTTGCCCCATGCCTGCACCGCCGGGATTGGCGGCGGTGACAAACGGGTAACGAGCGAGTTCAGCAGAGCAGCGGTCATGGATGATGGTCCTATCGGATATCGGTCTTGGCCCGGCGCTTTTGCGCGCGGTCAAGCCGTTTGGGCCGTGTTGTGGGAATGGATGGGGGCGCCGTCAACCGTTCGGGCGCGCTTATTTTGCCGTTGCGCCGACGGATGATACGGCGCGCCGACGTCTGCGGTTCGGTGATCGTT
Source organism: Phyllobacterium sp. T1293 (assembly GCF_020731415.2). Classification (NCBI taxonomy): domain Bacteria; kingdom Pseudomonadati; phylum Pseudomonadota; class Alphaproteobacteria; order Hyphomicrobiales; family Phyllobacteriaceae; genus Phyllobacterium; species Phyllobacterium meliloti. Next base: position 302,341 of record NZ_CP088275.1, read on the forward strand.
TCGGACTCAAGTGAAGCAAAGAGCCAGTCGATAAACACCCTGACGATAGGCGCGTTGCGCACCTCGTTACGGCAGGCGACGTAGAATGCATCATTGGCGGGAACAGTCAGGTCAAAGGGAACGATGAGTTCACCTTTGGCAATCAGATTGCTCGCGGTAATCGTATCGCCAAGCGAAACCCCTTGCCCGTAAAGTGCCGCTTCCGTTGACAGCCGCGCATCGCTCATAAAGTGCTGGGCGCCGCGCGCGAGATCAGTGGCATCGGCAGCGGCCAGCCACGTATTCCACTCGCGTCCGTCATCGCCATGCAGGAGAACGTGATTGCGCAGGTCACGCACCGAGCGCAGTGGACGGCTGTTGAGCAATGTGGGGCTGGCCACCGGAAAGAGTTTCAGCGTGCTCCACAAACGCGACCAGCAATCGGTCCACTTGCCATCGCCATAAAGCACACAGACATCCACATCCGGCGATTGGAGATGATGCGCCTCGTTCGTGGCGTTCAATGTCAATCTGATATCCGGGTATTGCTCGGTGAACTGGTTCAAACGGGGAATGAGCCAGAGGGAAAGCAGCGCGGGCACGCAGGTAACAGTGAGTTCGCCCTTCGTCGTCGGGCGCTTCATCAAGGCCGTTGCTGTCGCAATATCCTCAAACGCCTTCGACACCGTTGGCAAGAGCAAAGCCCCTTGCGCCGTCAGTTTCAGCCGCTGCGCACCGCGTTCAAACAGTTGCACGTCAAGCGTTGCTTCCAGTGCCTTGATCTGGTGGCTGATGGCGCCGTGGGTCACGTTGAGTTCCCGGGCTGCCGCAGTCACGGAGCCATGCCGCGCCGTCGCTTCGAAAGCGCGCAAAGGATTCAGCGGAGGCAACCGGCCAAGTGTCATGGGAGACTCCAATAGACATCAAATGCATATTTGTCATGTGAGATTTTCTCACATAAAACCCTATAACAATGTCAATTGCTTTTCTATCGCTTTTGTATCGATAATGCCGGGAATAGAGGCGAAAAGCCCAGGGGAACAGAGAGACGCGGAGCAGATTGGATCGCTCTAATGGGCCAATCCGCACCTATGTCCCCTCGGCTTTCAGATAGCGGGATAGCGTCATGGCATCATGGGATGAGAAAAAGCTTAGTGATTTGCGTGCCAAATATGGTGAAAGCCATGGCGGCGAACTGTTTGACCCGACCTTTCGCAAGGTCGCAGACAAGATTTTCTCCAAAAGCGGCACACGGCTTGCTCCCTATGCGGGTGTGCCGACTTTTCTGACTGCGCCTTACATGCCGGTGGATGCGGCTGCACCTGATTTTGGAAATCTGCAGGTTGCCATTGTCGGCGTCCCGATGGATCTCGGCGTTACCAACCGCCCCGGCTCGCGTTTTGGCCCACGCGCACTACGCACCATTGAGCGCATCGGCCCTTACAATCACGTCCTTGAATGCGCGCCTGTCTTCGATCTGCGTGTTGCCGATATCGGCGATGTGCCGTTCGCCAGCCGTTACCGGCTTGAACAAAGCCATGACGATATCGAGCGCCGTTTTAACCAGATCGTCGACGCGGGCGTTGTACCGCTAGCCGTTGGCGGCGATCATTCGATCACCCATCCAATTCTCAAGGCGGTCGGCAAAAAGCGCCCGGTTGGCATGATCCACATCGATGCGCATTGCGATACGGGCGGTGCCTTCGACCAGACAAAGTTCCACCACGGCGGACCATTCCGCAATGCGGTGCTCGACGGCGTTCTCGACCCCACCCGCACAATCCAGATCGGCATCCGTGGGTCGGCGGAGTATCTGTGGGAGTTCTCTTACGAATCCGGAATGACCGTCATCCATGCGGAAGAAGTCACTGGCCTCGGCATGCCCGCAATCATTGAGAAAGCCCGCAAAATCATCGGTGATGGCCCGACATATCTGTCCTTTGATATTGACAGTGTTGATCCAAGCTTTGCTCCGGGCACAGGGACGCCTGAAGTGGGCGGCCTGACCACCCGCGAGGTACTCGAACTGATCCGTGGTCTCAAAGGTATCAACATCGTTGGCGGCGATGTGGTGGAAGTTGCCCCGCAATATGATGCAACAGCCAACACCGCCCATGCGGGCGCACAGGTGCTCTTCGAGATTCTGAGCCTGATGGTATTCAGCCCGTTTGTAACAGGCACGCGCGACTGACCGGCAATCCTACACCTGACAACGGTGCGGCGAAAACACTCCGCACCGTCAACAATAAAAATGGGGACCAACATGACATTCAAGACTACGCTCAAATCATCTTTTGCCGCGCTTTTGCTGCTGGGCGGCGCAACAATTGGCGTCACTACGGGTAAAGCTCGGGCCGATGCCATCGATGACATCACCAAAGCGGGGGTTCTCAATGTTGGCGTCTTCGCTGACTTTCCACCCTTTTCCTCAGCCAGCGCCGATATGACCCTCAAGGGTTATGATATCGATGTGGCGCAGGCTCTTGCCGATGCGTTGAAGGTGAAGCTCAAGACCGTCAGCGTCACCGGCCAGAACCGTATTCCGTATCTCACCGAACATCGCGTCGATCTGCTCATGAGCGTCGGTTACAGCAAGGAACGCGAGCAGGTCATTGATTTTGCTGCGCCCTATGCGCCCTATTACATCGCGGTCATCGGCCCAAAGGCGCTTGCAGTGAAAGGCAAGGATGATCTTGCCGGCAAAAGCATAGCCGTCAATCGTGGCACACTCGAAGACACGTCCCTAACGGCCGCAGCTCCAGCCTCCGCCGATGTAAAACGTTTTGACAACTATAATGCCGTCATTCAGGCCTTCATTTCGGGCCAGACCCAGCTCATGGTGGTCGGCAATGATGTGGGCGCGCAGGTTCTTGCCCGTCAGGAAGCGCTTGCGCCGGAGCAGAAATTCCAGCTTCTGACCTCGCCGTCACATATCGCCCTGAACAAGAAAGAAGACCGGCTCAAGCAGGCGATCAACGATGCCGTTGCCAAGATGCTTAGCGATGGTTCTTTGAACAAAAGCTCCGAAGCATGGCTCAAGACACCTCTCAATCCTGCGAACCTCAAGGACTGACCGGTGGGCTATGCGCTCGATTTCGGCTGGCTGAATGATGCGATCGGCATGATCGCCAGCGGCGCGGGCATGACGGTTTTCCTCATCGTCGTGACCTCCGTCGCTGGCACGGTGCTCAGCATCTTCGGTGCCATCGGGCGTCGCAGCCGTCATGCGATCTTGCGCAAGCTCGTTGCGGGTTACGTCGAACTGATCCGCAACACGCCCTTTCTGGTGCAGCTGTTCTTCATCTTCTTCGGGCTGCCACGTTTCGGTATCCGCCTTGATCCGGTGACGGCGGCGATCCTTGCCATGACCCTGAATATGGCGGCTTACAGCACCGAGATCGTTGGTGCTGGTCTGGATGCCGTGCCAAAAGGACAGACGGAAGCGGCAAAGGCGCTCGGCCTCCATCCAAGGATCATCTTCATCAAAGTCATCCTGCCGCAGGCGTTGAAGGTCATCTTCCCTGCTCTGACCAGCCAAATCGTCATCATGATGCTGGAATCTGCCGTGGTATCGCAGATCGCTGTGCGGGAATTGACCTATGAAGCAGATATGCTTCAGGCACGCACTTTCCGCGCGTTCGAGACCTATTTTATCGTGACCCTCGTTTATCTCGGGCTGAGTATCGGACTGCGCAGACTGCTTTATGCCGCTGGACGCCGGTCGATTGCCGGAGGCATGGCATGATCGAATTCACCTTCTGGGACATAGCGCGCAATCTGCTGCTGGCCGCCCGCTGGACGGTACTGCTTTCCATCGTTGCCTTTACTGGAGGTGCTATTGTCGGTGTGGCAATCCTCCTGGCCCGAATCTCAAAACGGAAATGGCTAAGGCGCAGCGCTGAATATTATATCGGCCTGTTTCAGGGAACGCCGTTGCTCATGCAGCTGTTTCTGCTGTTTTTCGGCCTGCCGCTCCTTGGTTTTCGCATTGAGGCATGGACGGCAGCGGTGCTTGGTCTGACGCTCTGTGCCAGTGCCTTTCTTGCCGAAATCTGGCGCGGCGGCGTGCAATCCCTGCCAAGCGGACAGTGGGACGCCGGGAGCAGTCTCGGCCTGCATTATGTCGCGCAGTTGCGCCTGATTATCCTCCCGCAAGCCTTCGCGATCACACGCGCGCCGACGGTGGGTTTTCTGGTGCAGCTGATCAAGAGCACGGCACTGACTTCGATCATTGGATTTGAGGAACTGGTCCGCACCTCGAACGCCATCAACAATGCAACATTCGAACCTTTCACTGTCTACGGGCTGGTCGCGCTGATCTATTTTGTTCTGTGCTATCCGCTGACGCGCTACACTAAGAAATTGGAGCTTCGTGCCGCACAGCGTTAGAGCTTGCGCGGCTGTTGGTAAAAAGAGTGGGAATCAGCCAGAAACTGGCAATAGAAAAGGAGATCGGACTATGGATACAATTCTCAAGAAAAGCATCAGCCGGCGGACCGTGCTTGGTGCGGGGGCTCTGGGTACCGCCATGCTCGCCATGCCATCCCTGTTGCGCGCGCAGGACAAGTCGCTGAAGATTGGCGTCTATGGCGGCTATTTCAAGAATTCGTTCGACAAGAACATTTTCCCTGAGTTCACCAAGGCAACCGGCATAGCCGTTGAGTCCGTCGCCGAACCAACAGGCGAAGCATGGCTGGTTCAGCTTGAGCAGGCCGCCAAGGCTGGCGCCGCACCGGCTGATATTTCGATGATGTCGCAGGTGTCGATGATCAAGGGACAGTCGACAAATCTGTGGACCCCCCTCGATGTATCGAAGCTGCCAAACTCCAAGAACCTGATTGACCGTTTCATCAACAAATACCCTGACGGGCGTGTCGCCGGTATCGGTGCCGTTGCGTGGTACATCACCCTTGTCACCAATACCGACGTTTACAAGGAAGCGCCAACCTCATGGCAGGCACTTTGGGACCCGGCAAATGCTGACAAGCTCGGTCTGCTGGCGCTCGTTTCCAACTCATTCCTTCTGGAAGTGACTGCCAAGACCTTCTTTGGGGGCACCAATGCCCTCGATACCGAAGAAGGTATCCTCAAGGTCTTCGATAAACTAGCCGAAGTGAAGCCGAATGTCCGCCTCTGGTATCGCGATGAAGCGCAGTTCGAACAGGCGCTGAAATCAGGCGAAATTCCAATGGGCCAGTATTATCACGATGTTACGGGCCTTGCCGCATCCGAAGGGCATCCGGTTCGCTCGACTTTCCCGAAAGAAGGCGGCATTCAGGATTCCGGTTGCTGGGCAGTGTCACGCGCGTCGAAGAAGGTCGATGAAGCTCATATCTTCATCGATTATATGAGCCAGCCAGCCATTCAGGCGACATTGTCGCGCAAAGTGGGAACCGCGCCAACGGTGAAGCGCGAACTGCTCGATCTGAACGACAAGGAATTCGCCGCAGTGTCATCGGATATCGAGCCGATCCTGCCGCGCTACGATCTTTTGACGACCAAGGCCGATTTCCTCAACCAGAAATGGACCGAGCTGATTGTCGGCTGATTGCAACTGGCGGCCGGTGGCTGCAGATTGCTAGACTGTATTGGTGGGAAACCCGGATTATTCCAAACCGGGTTTCCCCTTGAATAAGACCAATGAAATGGGGGCTTGATGTCCGGACTGGTTCTCAACAATGTAACCAAGCAATTTGGTTCATTTACCGCCGTAGAAAATGTGCAGCTTTCCGTGCCGCACGGTACGTTTGTCTGCATGCTCGGACCATCGGGCTGCGGCAAGACCACGCTGCTGCGCATGATTGCGGGCCTTGATGATCCCACAGGCGGTTCCATTCTGCTCGATGGCGAAGACATTACCAAGGTCCCGACGCACAAGCGCAATCTCGGCATGGTGTTTCAGTCGCTGGCCCTGTTTCCCCATTTGAGCGTTGGTGAGAATATCGCCTACCCCTTGCGCATTCGCGGCAAAAGCCGCGAAGAACAGAAGAAGCGTGTTGATGAGCTTCTCGCCCTCATTCACCTTCCCGGCTATGGAGACCGACCCGTTTCGAAACTATCGGGCGGGCAGCGCCAGCGTGTGGCCATAGCTCGCGCCCTTGCACTTTCGCCAAAGCTGTTTCTGCTGGATGAGCCGCTTTCAGCGCTTGATGCAAAGCTGCGCGAGGCAATGCAGGTGGAACTGCGGCAGTTGCAGCAAAAGCTCGGCATTACCACCATTGTCGTCACCCACGACCAACGCGAAGCGATGACCATGGCCGATACGGTCGTCGTGATGAATAGCGGCCACATCCGGCAGGCCGCCTCGCCAATCGAAATTTACCGCAAGCCCGCCGATACGTTCGTCGCCGATTTTATCGGCTCGACAAATCTCATCGAAACCACAGCTGACAGTTCCGGCGCAGCGACCGTTTTCGGAAACAAGGTTCCCGGCCTGATACTTCCAAACGGTATGCAGAAGGCAACGATTTCCGTTCGCCCCGAAGATGTTCATCTGACCGCGCCTGATAATGGAGCGATCAAAGGCACCGTGACCTTTGTGCGCGATCTCGGCGGCACAATTGAAACTTTTGTCGAAGCAGGCGGCAAGCAGATCGTTGCCGTTTCAACACCGCGTGCCCGGCCTGAAGTCACCGCCGGACAACAGGTTGGCATCGTGCTTGCGCCTGACGTTTGCGTGGTGCTGAAGCAATGAAGCGTGAAGCCCCGCAATCCGTAGCCGATTACGGTCCGCTGTTTTTCCCAGCCGGTATGCTGCTCGTCTTCTTTGTCGTGCCGTTTGGTACGATGATCGCTGTCAGCTTTTTCCAACGCCAACAGGGTGGCTTCTATACACCCGCTTTCGTCTTTTCCAATTACGAGCGCTTTCTCAGCGTTTTCTTTGGCGGCGTTCTTGGGTTTTCCCTCATGCTGGCAATTACGGTCGCCATGTGCTGCGTCGTGCTTGCACTACCTTTTACCTATCTCTTGTCCAAGCTGCCACGCCGCTTACAGGTGATCTGGCTCGTTGCCCTGCTTTCCGTGCTGTCCCTGTCGGAAGTCATTATCGGCTTTGCGTGGTCCACTCTGTTCTCGCGTACAGCCGGGATCACCAATATTCTCGTACAGCTTGGTTTGATGAAACAGGCCGTGGCGCTTGCGCCCAGCTTCGGCGCGGTGTTGACAGGCATGGTCTATCAGGCCCTGCCCTATACGGTGCTGGTGCTTTACCCCGCCCTTGTCAGGCTTGATCCGACCCTGATGGAAGCGGCGCGAACGTTGGGCTCCTCGCCGCTGCGCGCCTTCTTCAATGTGCTTGTACCAGCGCTGCGCAATACGATCATGGCAACGCTTATTATGGTGTTCATTTTTGCGCTCGGTTCCTATCTGTTGCCGCAGATTCTTGGCAGACCGCAACACTGGACGCTTTCAGTCCTCATCACCGATCAGGCGATCTATCAGTCCAACATGCCATTCGCCGCTGCCATGGCCGTGTTTCTGGTACTCGTCACACTTGGTCTTGTGGCGCTGACGCTGCTCATCGGACGCAAGGGAGAAAAGGCATGACCACATGGCTCCGTCGTCTTTACTTCTTTGCGATTGGCCTCTTTCTCGCGCTTCCATTGATTGTGGTCGCGGGCGTATCGGTCAATGCCAAGCAGACCCTTGCCTTCCCGCCGCAAGGTTTTTCGCTCGGCTGGTATGGCGAGATTTTTCTCAACCCGGAATGGCGTAGCGCTCTTTTCGCCTCTGTTCTGCTTGCCACCACTTCGGCGGCTTTGGCCGTGCTGATCGCGCTACCGCTTTCATGGTTTCTCTGGCGGCGGATTGCGCCATGGGCCAACATCTTTCAGGTCCTTGGCATCGCGCCGTTCACGCTGCCACCCGTCATCACCGCGCTTGGCCTTTTGACGTTCTGGGCCACCACAGGTTTCTACGGCCAGCCATGGACCGCCGTCATCGGCCATGCGATCTTCTTCGTCACCTTGCCGCTCGTTACCTTGTCGCTTGGCTTTTCCGCTATTGATCGCTCTTTCGTTGAAGCCGCCGCGACGATGGGCGCCAATGACCGCACCATTTTTCGCACGGTGATCCTGCCATTAATCCTGCCCTATCTGGTGTCGGGCTATGCCTTTGCTTTCGTGCTGTCGCTCAACGAATATATCGTTGCCTACATGACCGTGGGCTTCACGCTGGAAACCTTGCCTATCAAGATTTTCAATGCACTGCGTTATGGCTACACGCCGACCATGGCGTCGGTCACAATCCTCTTTGTCGCGACTGCGGCGGTGATTTTCTCGCTGGTTGCCAAATTCGGCGATCTGCCAAAGCTTCTCGGCGCCATGGCCACGGATGACAAATGATGCGCATTGCAGCACTTCAGATGCAGGCGGTTTGCGGTGATGTCGGCGCAAATCTTGCGCGTATAGAACAAGCCGCCATGGATGCAGCAAAAGCCGGTGCCGACCTTCTGGTCGTGCCGGAGCTTGCTCTGACAGGCTATGGTGCTGGCGAGGCAATCACCGCATTGGCTGAACCTGCAAATGGCAGTCAGATCAGCCAGTTACAGGCAATATCCAAAGCAAATGCCATAGCGATCATCGCTGGCTTTGCCGAGCGTGATGGCGATAGTGTTTATAACAGTGCAGCCTATGTCTGCGGCGATGCGCAACCCGTAATTTACCGCAAATCGCATCTCTATGGCGATTATGAGCGGGCCCTGTTCACCCCGGAAAAACCAGCAAGCTGCATCATCCAGATAGCCGGGTTAAAGCTCGGGATACTCATCTGCTACGATGTGGAATTTCCTGAGAATGTGCGTCGCCTTGCACAGGCTGGTGCCCAGATGGTCATTGTGCCAACAGCTCTTCCTGCGGGCCCATCCGGCAAATTCATCGCTGGCCATATGATTCAGGTGCGCGCCTTCGAGAACCAGATATTCGTCGCCTATGTCAATCATGCTGGTGATGACGGACGCTTTAGTTTTGCCGGTCTGTCACGCATTGCGGCACCTGATGGCAGCCTGATTGCGGCCTCTACCGATACGAGGGAACAGCTGCTGTTTGCCGATATAAACAGGCACATGTTTGCCGCTTCCATCGAAAATAATCCCTATCTGAAAGACCTCGCACTGCAATGACCGACATAATTGATACCGACGTTCTCATAATCGGCGCTGGCATTGCCGGTGTTGGAGCCGCCGCCGAGTTGGCCAGTACCCACAAGGTCGTCATTCTCGAACGGGAGAGCCAGCCAGCCTATCATTCGACAGGACGCTCCGCTGCGATATTCCTGCCCAATTACGGCAATGATGTTATTCGTGCGCTCAATCGCGCCAGCGCGCCAATGTTCATGCAGCGCGATACAAAGCTATTTCCTGAACCGCTGCTAACGCTACGCGGTTCTCTAACTATTGCCGATGATACCGGCATCGAACATTGCGAAGACCTGCTCAAGAACGGTGTCAACGTCGAGGAAATCAGTGCCGATCGCGCCGTTGAAATGGTTCCGATTCTTAATCGCGATTACATCAAAGCAGCCTGCTATCAGGCTGAGGCACAGGACATCGATGTGAACGCCCTGCACCAGGGTTGGCTGCGCAAGGCCACAGGCCTCGGTGTAGACCTTCGCACAAATGCGGAGGTTATCCGCGCCACACGTTCGAACGGCTTCTGGCTCGTCGAAACGGCTGATCAGATATTCCGCGCTCAAACTGTTATCAATGCTGCGGGTGCCTGGGCTGATGTCATAGCGGGTATTTTCGGCGGCAAGCCGCTTGGCCTTACGCCGTTGCGCCGCTCAATCGCAGTTCTTCCAGCACCTGAAGGCTATGACACCCGAGGCTGGCCGCTTGTCGATGACGCCAATGAAGCATGGTATCTCAAGCCCGACGGCGGGAGGCTGTTCGTCTCGCCTTGTGATGAAACTCCGGTTGAACCGCACGACGCCTATGTCGATGACATGATATTGGCTGAGGGTCTCTATCGCTATGAACAGGCGGTGACGGTGCCTGTAAATCGCGTCGAGCGCAGCTGGGCTGGCCTTCGCACCTTCGCGCCTGATCGTACCCCCGTTGCGGGCTTTGACGCTGAACTTGACGGGTTCTTCTGGCTAGCCGGACAGGGCGGCTATGGTATCCAGACGGCGCCGGCCCTCTCGCAATTCACGGCAATGCTTATCCGCCAAGAATCGCTGCCGGATGCACTGGCACAAATCGCCCCGCGCCTTTCTGCTGCCCGTTTTCAGCCGAGCAATGGGTAGCCCCCGAAGATGTCCGTCTGGCTGCCCACTTCCGACCTGATGAAATCGCTGAGCACGCGGATGCGCGGCGTATTGACGATATCCTCATGGCAGATCAGCCAGTAATCGCGATTGAGATGCATCTCCTTTGCCAAAACGGGCACCAGCTCCGGGTAATTGCAGGCGATGAAATAGGGCAGGATACAAAGGCCGAAACCGGAACGTGCCGCGCTCAATTGGGCAAAGATACTTGAGCTTTGATAGGCAGGCCGCAGGCCCGGCAGAATCTCGCGCATATAATCGAGCCCCGGCGTGAAAATCATATCCTCAATGTAACCAATGAACCGGTGGCCAGAGAGATCCGACCGCTGCCGGATTGCCGGATGTTTCGCCAGATAGCTCTTTGCGCCATAGATGAACAGGCGATACGGCATCAGCTTTTCCTGATGGTAGGGGCCAGTGCGTGTCGCATTCAATGTTATCGATAAATCAGCCTCGCGGCGCGAAAGCGAAACAATCTGCTGGATCGTCACCATCTCCACGGAAAGGCTGGGATAGGCCTGCGCCATGCGCGGCAGCCGATCCGCCAGAAAGAAATTGGCAATGCCCTCGAGAATGCTGAGACGCACAACACCGCTCAGCGAAATCGTGCCGCCGGATGCCTCATTCTGAAAGCGTTCCGCTTCACGCTCCATGATTTCAGCGGATTCAATCAGCTTTTCACCCAGCGCCGTGAGGATATATCCACGCGGATTGCGCTCGAACAGACGCGCCGAAAGTGCCTCCTCCAGCCGGTCAATCCGGCGGGAAACGGTGACATGATTGGTGCGCAGACGGCGGGCGGCTGTCGTAAGCTGGCCAGTGCGCGCCACGGCCAGAAAATACTGAAGATCGTCCCACGTATATTGCCGCACGGCCTACCTTAATGTACATTTTTGTACTTATTCTGTTCGAAAATAGGTGTTTGTGTACTTATTTGTCAATGCTACAGTTTTTTTAACAGAGTGGTTGCCCGTCAGAAGAAACGGGACAATCATAGGGGCAAGAATTATCCGGCAGAGAGAATGGCTGACCGGATTGAGGGAGGGAGAACCGAACCGGTTGCGCGCAGACATATCTGCGTCATGTCTCCGGGTCATTTTCAATCGAGACGATCAAGCCCGCGACGGTCCATCATACGATGATCCTGTGAGCGGCATTTCTTTGGGAGGAGAACAGAATGAAATTATTGGCAATAGCAACCGCAGCCCTTATGGCGGCAACCGTCTTGCCAGCGGCAAGCGCGGAGATTTCCGACGGCAAGGTCAAGATCGGCATCCTGAACGATCAGTCCGGCGTCTATGCGGATTTCGGTGGCAAGTGGTCCTATGAAGCGGCAAAGATGGCTGCCGAGGATTTTGGCGGCAAGGTGCTGGATGCACCGATCGAGATCATCACGGCTGACCATCAGAACAAGCCTGATATTGCCTCCAACATCGCCCGCCAATGGTATGATACCGAACAGGTCGACTCGATCATGGAGTTGACCACATCATCCGTTGCGCTTGCCGTGCAGGGTATCTCCAAGGAAAAGAAGAAGATCGATCTTGTAACCGGTGCGGCGACTGCTGAACTGACCGGCAAGCAGTGCTCACCCTATGGCTTCCATTGGGCTTATGACACTCATGCTCTGGCAGTTGGTACCGGCGGCGCGCTCGTCAAGCAGGGCGGCGATACATGGTTTTTCCTGACCGCCGATTATGCCTTTGGCTATTCATTGGAAGAGCAGACAAGCAAATATGTCACCTCCAAGGGCGGTAAGATTGTTGGCTCCGTGCGCCATCCGCTTGCAAACAGCGACTATTCCTCGTTCCTGCTACAGGCACAGTCATCGGGCGCGAAGGTTATCGGCCTTGCCAATGCCGGTCTTGATACGGCCAATGCCATCAAGCAGGCAGCCGAATTCGGTATCGTATCCGGTGGCCAGCGTCTGGCAGCCCTGCTCTTCACGCTTGCCGAAGTACATGGTCTTGGTCTTGAAGCAGCTCAGGGATTGACGCTGACGGAAAGCTTCTACTGGGATCGCGATGACCAGTCGCGCGAGTTCGGACGCAAGTTCTTCAAGCGCACCGGCCGCATGCCAAACATGATTCAGGCCGCCACTTATTCCGGCGTCATGCAATATCTGAAGGCTATCCAGAAAGCTGGAACCGACGATACGGTAAAGGTCGCCGCAGCAATGCATGAAATGCCCGTTGACGACGTCTTCGGACGGGGTGCCAAGGTTGGTGCCAATGGCCGCCTGATCAGCGATGTCTATCTGATGGAAGTCAAGAAGCCCTCGGAAAGCAAGGAGCCATGGGATTATTATAAGGTTCTTGCGACGGTTCCCGGTGATGAAGCTTACATGAAGCCAGCCGAAAGCGGCTGCGATCTGGCCAAGTAATCCGTATGACGGCTTCGCTAACAGGCACGGCTTTCGGGGGAGGACAGACCTCTCCCGGCAACGCCGACAACGCTGCGTCCCGGGTGGTTCTCTCCGCCCGTGGCCTGCGACGGGACTTTGGCGGCTTTATTGCCGTCAACAATGTGGATCTGGATGTTCATCATGCCAAAGTGCATGCGCTGATCGGCCCGAACGGGGCGGGAAAGACCACTGTATTCAATCTGTTGACTAAATTTCTGCAACCATCGAGCGGGACAATCACCCTGCTTGATCACGATATCACCAGAACCGACCCGGCCAAGGTTGCCCGGATGGGGCTGGTGCGCTCGTTCCAGATTTCTGCGGTTTTCCCGCATCTGACAGTCCTCGACAATGTGCGCGTTGCCCTGCAGCGCCCCGGTGGATTGTCCACCCAATTCTGGCTGCCAACCAGTGCGCTCAACCGTCTGAATGACCGCGCCATGGAGCTGATCAGCGCTGTGGGACTGCAGGACGCACGCAACAAACTTGCCGCCGACCTGTCTTATGGCCGCAAACGCGTATTGGAAATTGCAACCACGCTGGCGCTCGATCCCAAGGTGCTGCTGCTGGATGAACCCATGGCCGGTATGGGCCATGAGGACGTACACATCGTTTCCGACATTATCCGCGAAGTTGCCCGCGACAGGGCTATCCTCATGGTGGAACACAATCTGAAGGTCGTTGCAGACCTTTGCGACAAGGTCACCGTTTTGCAGCGCGGCGAAATCCTCATCTCCGGCGACTACCAGACTGTCAGCCAGGATGAACGGGTGCGTGTCGCCTATATGGGGACCGAACATGAGTGACACCAAACCTCTCCTCGCCGTTCGCGATCTCCACGCATGGTACGGCGAAGGCCACGCACTACATGGCATCAATCTTGATATTCACGAGGGCGAAACCGTCACGCTTCTTGGCCGCAACGGTGTGGGCAAAACCACGACCCTGCGTTCCATCATGGGCATCATTCGAAAACGTACCGGTAGCATCACGTTTAACAGCAAAGACATGATGCGCGTGCCATTGCACCGTACGGCCCATGCGGGCATCGGTTTTGTGCCGGAAGAACGCGGCATCTTCGCAACGCTGTCCGTCGACGAAAATCTCAACCTGCCCCCTATTGTTGCCAAGGGTGGCATGTCCATCGCCGAGATTTACGACCTGTTCCCCAATCTGAAAGAGCGGCGCAACAGTCCGGGTACAAAACTTTCCGGCGGTGAACAGCAGATGCTGGCGATTGCCCGCATCCTGCGCACCGGCGTCAAGCTGTTGCTGCTTGACGAGCCGACTGAAGGTCTTGCGCCTGTTATCGTTCAGCGCATCGGCGAAGTGCTTGTCACCCTGAAACAACGCGGCATGACAATCCTGCTTGTCGAGCAGAATTTCCGATTCGCCAGCAAGGTTGCAGACCGGTTCTATGTGGTAGACCACGGCAAGATCATCGATAATTTCCACGTCCGGGAACTGCCGGACCGCATGACCATGCTCAATGAAGCGCTGGGAGTCTGATCCATGACAATGATCTTCGGCGTTCCGCTACAGGCCTTTCTCGGACAATTGCTCATCGGTCTGATCAACGGCTCCTTCTATGCCATGCTCAGCCTTGGGCTTGCGATCATCTTCGGTCTGTTGCGCGTGATCAATTTCGCCCATGGCGCCCAGTACATGCTGGGGGCCTTCATCGGTTATCTTCTGCTGGCACAACTGGGTATCGGCTATTGGCCTGCCCTGCTCCTCGCACCGATTGTGGTCGGCGTTGCCGGCGCAATCGTCGAGCGCGTGGCACTTTCGCGCCTCTATAATCTCGATCATCTCTATGGCCTGCTCTTCACCTTCGGCCTTGCGCTCGTGATTGAAGGCACGTTCCGCTATTACTACGGCGCAGCGGGTCAACCCTATGCGGTGCCATCAGCGCTCGCCGGTGGTTACAATCTCGGCTTCATGTTCCTGCCGAAATATCGTGCCTGGGTGGTGATTGCATCCCTTGCCGTCTGCATCGGCACATGGCTGCTGATCGAAAAGACACGGCTGGGCTCGTACCTGCGCGCTGCCACGGAAAATCCAACCCTCGTGCGGGCTTTTGGCATCAACGTGCCACTGCTTCTGACCTTTACCTATGGTCTGGGCGCAGGCCTTGCCGGTCTCGCCGGTATTATGGCAGCACCGATCTATCAGGTGAGCCCATTGATGGGGTCGAACCTCATCATCGTCGTGTTCGCTGTCGTCGTGGTGGGTGGCATGGGCTCCATTCTTGGAGCCATCGTCACCGGCTATATGCTCGGTATTTTCGAAGGTTTGACCAAGGTGTTCTACCCGGAAGCCTCGAATATCGTGATCTTCGTCATCATGGCGATTGTTCTGCTTGTCCGTCCGGCAGGCCTGTTCGGCAAGGAGGTCTGATATGACCGATACAACAGTTTCTTCCGTTCAGAAAAGCAAGTTCTTCACTGTTGAAATGGTGCTGATCCTCATCGGCGTTGCATTGCTTATTCTCGCACCATTCCACTTCTACCCGGTCTTCCTGATGAAGGTGTTGTGCTTTGCGCTTTTTGCCTGCGCCTTCAATTTGCTGCTTGGCTATACGGGTATTCTCTCCTTTGGCCACGCCGCCTTTTTTGGCGGAGCCGCCTATTTTACCGCCCATTCGGTCAAGGAATGGGGCTTCCCGCCTGAGCTTGGCATCCTGCTCGGTGTCTTCGGCGCTAGTATTCTGGGCCTCATCATCGGTTTCTTTGCCATTCGGCGTCAGGGTATTTACTCTACGATGATCACGCTTGCCCTCTCGCAGATGTTCTTTTTCTTCTGCCTGCAGGCATCCTTCACCAAGGGCGAGGATGGCATTCAGGGCGTGCCGCGCGGCAAGCTTCTTGGCTTCATCGATCTTAATGATCCGCTCAATATGTATTTCTTTGTGCTCGCCGTGTTTCTGATCGGCATCTTTATCATCTGGCGCATCATCAATTCGCCATTCGGCATGATCCTGAAATCCGTTCGGGAAAATGAGAACCGCGCCATATCGCTGGGTTATTCGGTTGCCCGCTACAAGCTTGCAGCCTTCGTCATGTCCGCCGCCCTTACAGGTCTGGCGGGCGGGCTGAAAGCCATCGTCTTTCAGTTCGCGACATTGACCGACGTCAGCTGGCAGATGTCCGGTGAAGTCGTTCTGATGACCCTGCTTGGTGGCATTGGCACGCTGGTTGGTCCGATCGTCGGTGCAGGATTTGTCTCCGCACTGGAAAACTATCTCGCCACTTCGGAATTTCCGGTCACCGTCATCACAGGCATCATCTTCATGGTCTGCGTGCTTGTGTTCCGGCGCGGCGTCATCGGTGAACTCTACGCTTCACGCCTTGGCAAGAAACTCGAGAGCAGCTCCGGGCACTAACATGACAGCCAGTTATGACTACATCATCGTCGGGGCGGGCACGGCAGGCTGTACCTTGGCCAACCGTCTGTCGGAAGACCCGAATGTGTCTGTTCTGCTGCTCGAAGCGGGTGGCAAGGACAATTATCCGTGGATTCACATTCCGGTCGGTTATCTCTACTGCATCTCCAACCCGCGTACAGACTGGTGCTTTTCAACCGAGGCGGAGCCGGGCCTCAACGGACGTGTCCTGAACTATCCGCGCGGAAAAGTGCTGGGCGGCTGTTCTTCGATCAACGGCATGATCTATATGCGCGGTCAGGCGCGCGACTACGATCTATGGCGACAGGATGGCTGTACCGGTTGGGGCTGGGACGATGTTCTGCCCTACTTCCGTAAATCGGAGGATTATTATCTGGGTGCCGATGATTTCCATGGATCGGGTGGCGAATGGCGCGTGGAAGAAGCGCGGCTGCATTGGGATATTCTCGATGCCTTTCGTGATGCCGCCGAGGCAGCTGGTATTCCGCGCACCGACGACTTCAATCGCGGCGACAATGAAGGCAGTTCCTACTTCAAGGTGAACCAGAAACGCGGCATACGCTGGAATACCGCCAAGGCATTTCTTCGTCCGGCTATGAAACGGCCCAATCTCAGGGTCGAGACCGGCGCCCATGTGCGCAAGCTTATTATCGATGACCTGACCGCCAAGGGCGTGGAAATCGAACAGGCGGGAACGATCCACACGATCAACTGCCGCCGTGAAGTGATCCTTGCTGCCGGAGCTGTGGGCTCACCACAAATTCTTGAATTGTCGGGCATCGGACGCGGCGGCGTCCTGCAGAATGCCGGGATCACGCCCGTTCTTGAACGGCGCTCTGTCGGCGAAAATCTTCAGGACCACCTGCAACTGCGCTGCGCCTATAAGGTCAGTGGTATTCCGACACTCAATGAAAAAGCCAATCGCTTGCTTGGCAAGGCATCCATCGCCTTGGAGTATCTCTTTAACCAGTCTGGCCCTATGTCGATGGCACCAAGCCAACTGGGTGTATTCACCCGCTCGGACCCGTCTTTCGCGACCGCAAATCTACAATATCACGTACAGCCGCTGTCACTGGAAAAGTTCGGAGAAAATGTTCACCCCTTCCCTGCCTTTACCGCCAGTGTCTGTAATCTCAGGCCCGATAGCCGCGGTTCGGTTCATGTCAAATCGCCTGACCACCGCGCACATCCGGCTATCCGTCCGAATTATCTTGCAACGGATAGCGATCGCCGCGTGGCAGCGGATTCAATCCGCATCACCCGCAACATCGTGGCGCAGAAGCCGTTGCAGCGCTACCGGCCGGAAGAATTCAAGCCGGGCCCGCAATATCAAAACGAGGCGGAACTGATTGAAGCGGCGGGAGCCATTGGCACGACGATCTTTCATCCTGTTGGCACTTGCCGTATGGGCGCAGATCAGGAGTCCGTGGTCGATCCGCAATTGCGGGTACGCGGCATCAAAGGCCTGCGTATATCAGATGCTTCGATCATGCCGTCGATCACGTCGGGCAATACCAATTCCCCGACAATCATGATTGCCGAAAAGGCCGCCGAGATGATTATCAGCGCTTGAGCCCATTTGATCTCTTTGCTATCATTGAGATCAATGGAGGCATTGATGGCCGGAAATTTACACGTCAGAAATCTCGACGACGACCTGATCACGAGGCTCAAGCTGCGCGCGGCGCGGCACGGGCGCTCGACTGAGGCGGAACATCGCGAAATTTTGCGCCAGGCTCTGGAAACAGAAGTTGAACCTTCGTTCGATGAACTAGCGGCACAGTTGCGTAAACTCACAACGAAACGGCAACAAACACCCTCGGAAGTGTTGCTGCGCGAAGGGCGCGACGAACGCTAATGGACACTCTTATTATCGACGCCAGCATTGCCATCAAATGGGTCGTCGAAGAAGAGGGTACAGAGGAAGCCCTTAAACTGCGTGGACGCTATAAGTTTGCTGCTCCAGATCTGCTTGTTGCTGAATGTGCCAACATTCTTTGGAAGAAAGTACAGCGAAACGAACTTGCTCCAGACGAAGCGCAGCTGGCAGCGCGCCTGCTTCAACGCGCGGATATTGAACTGATCTCCATGCGTGGGCTACTGGAAGAAGCAGCAATGCTCGCAATATTGCTCGGCCACCCCGCTTATGACTGCATCTATCTGGCGCTGGCCAAACAACGGCAATACCGGTTCGTAACAGCAGACCAACGGCTGCAGCGTGTGATTCAACAGAAAGCGCCGGCAGAACTCAGCTCTCTTGCCTTGTTGCCCGATCAGATCGACCCCATCAGCTAGGGGGGTGGGGCAAATCGATTACTGGATAAGAACGGGTACTGTAAAAGGCTGTCGCGAAGCTGCAAAATCAGATGGCGCCGATGGCGTAGGTGAAGAATTGCGGACCGCATCAAGGACACGTTGATCATTTTCTGAAGAGCCCGAGCCAACGGCTAATCGCGCGGAGACAATATCGCCGTTACGATCAACCACAATGCTGACACTGATCATCTTACCTCGAGCATCAACTTTAGCCCTTTTTACATATCGAGATATGTGGCTGCGGACCTTGTCTCCCCACTTTTCAGTGGCGCGCTGCGCATCCGCACGCGATATGCTGGGCTGCTGTTTTGCTTCCACCACAGTATCGCTCCTGGTGTCCGCCACCACTGTCTTTACTGGCTTACGGACAACTTTCTTCGGAACCTCTTTCTTGGGTTCATCCGGCTTCTTCGGTTCCGGTCTGACAACAGGAAGCGGCACTTCAACCTTCGGCAGTTCAACCGTTTCCTCCGGCTGCACTTCCTCTGGCACAACCTGTTCCTCCGGCGTTGGTTGAGGTTCCGGCTCAACTGGCTTTTCCGGTTGGATTTCGGGAGCAGCAGCTTCCTGTTGAACAGGCTCCGGTGTCACCTTTTCCGGTTCGACAGGCGGTAGTTCAGCAACAGCCTCAGGCACGACCGGCGCTGGCAAAGGCTCCATATCGATCATCACGGCAGCAGCAACTTCACCGCCACTTGTGTCTGACTGGTAGCTATATCCGTACCAGCCAGCTCCCGCATGAACACCAATTGCCACGATGGCCGCTGCGGACCACAAGCCAATTTCACGCCAGTTCGTTTGAAACTGGCCTGCCACGCGCGCTACTGGCCTGTCTGGCATTATTGCGCGCTTCCTATTGGTGCAGGCGTGGCTGGCGCCAACGGTGCGCTTTCAAGCCCGACAAGCGCGATCTTGAGATAACCACTGGCGCGCAAGGTATTCATCAGATCCATCAGCGCGCCATAATCCACAGCGCGGTCGGCGCGCAGGAACACGCGTGTTTCCCTGTCGCCCTGCGTCTTCTGATCAAGGAACGCGCCAAGCGTTTCCTTTGTCACCATGTCATTGACGATTGCGATGGTGTGATCTTCTTTCAACGTGAGATAAAGCGGTTTGTCAGGACGGTTAGCGGGGGCTGCTGTTGATGCAGGCAGATCGACATTGATATCGACGGTTGCCAAGGGCGCTGCCACCATGAAAATGATCAGCAGAACCAGCATGACATCGATGAACGGCGTCACATTGATCTCGTGGTTTTCCTGCAAATCGTCGTCAGAAACATTGTGTCTGATACCGCCAGCCATGATCTGTACCTTTATTCTGCCGCTGCAGGGCGTGCCTGATGCACCTGGGGTACAAGCGCAAAATCCATATCACGGCTGACAAGACGCTCAACGCCAGCCGACGCATCAGCAAGCAATTGCCGGTAACCGGTGATCGACCGGGCAAACACGTTGTAGATCACGACTGCGGGGATGGCTGCGACCAGCCCGATCGCCGTGGCCAGAAGAGCTTCCGCGATACCGGGAGCCACGATGGCAAGATTGGTTGTCTGCGACTCTGAAATGCCAATGAAGGAGTTCATGATGCCCCAGACCGTGCCGAAAAGGCCAACGAAAGGAGCGGTTGAACCGATTGTTGCAAGGACACCTGTGCCACGGCTCATCCGGCGCCCTGCCTGCGCCTCGATACGCGACAGACGCGAGGCAACGCGTTCTTTCAGGCCGTCCGTACCGGCATAATTGCGCGCTTCCTGCGACATGCGCACTTCCTCGCGCGCCGCATTGACCAGTTGGACGCCCGGTCCACCACGCCCTTCAAGCGCCTGTTCCGCATCGCGCAGCGTGCGGGCATTGCCAATTGCATTGAGGGCGCGATAAGCGCGAACACGCGCACCAGCAAGTTCCAACGTCTTGGCAAGCCAGACAGTCCAGGTGATAAGCGAAGCAAAGGCCAGGCCGATCATGACACCCTTCACCACCCAGTCTGCGGCCATGAACATGCCCCATGGTGACAGGTTGTGTGGCAGGTTGGCCTTGTTTACTGCGGCAGGTGCTGCTGGTGTCGAGGTAATTGGTGAGGGTGCAGGAGTTACAGCAGGCGCAGGAGCACTTTGAGTGGCGGGTGCCGGGGCAAGTTGAGGCACGGGCGCGGCTTCAACAGGGCTCTGTTGTGCAGGTTGCGGTGCCTGAGGAGCGGTTTCCTGTGCCATCACAGGGGAAATCAAAGACAACAGAAGCCCGGACGTAATAACTACCGCCCTCATTTTTACAGAAACATTCTGCATTGGTGAAAACCTGTCTGTATTTTTCCGCATGGCTTTTGTCTTTCGCTTCTTCCACTACCCCGGCCATCTCGTCGCGATAATGCATCCATTATCCAAGGCTCCGATGCGTGGCGCATGGTCTGTTGGAGCGGCTGTAATATTCCTGAGTATAATAATCAACTATTAACTTCTGCAACCCCGGGTTTTAAATGCTTTGCATTTTTGAGCTTTTCAATCGCTCCGCCGGGCGTTGTCACCATCAAAGCCTCGCCGCCAATAGGCGACCACATGGTGTTTTTCGCGATCATGTTTCAGTTTTTTACGCAGATGGGCGCGGATTCGTTTGAAGTCGTTAAATTCGCAACCGGCCCACACGAAGGTATCAGCGGAAAGAGCGGAGGCATCCAGTTCCTCAACAATACCGGCCAGCTTGCCGGTTGTTCCTGCCGGTGTGCCATGACGATATATCCAGCGAACATCAACCTGCGCAGGCGATTGCAATGGCTGCCGGTCATCAGGACCATCAACCTCAAGAATGACCGTTGCTTTGGTCTGGGCGTGCAAATTCTGCAGAATACGGCCAATAGCTGGCAGGGCGGTTTCATCGCCAATCAGCAATTGCTCCGGCGCGGCCAATATGCCGCCTCCGCCCGGTCCGGTCATGCCGACAATATCACCGGATTTGGCGTTCAGCGCCCATGTTGCACCCGGCGTATTCTCGCCGGGATGAACGACCATATCGATATCGACTTCGCCCCGGTCCACATCGATATTGCGGATCGTATAAACGCGGGCGATCAGCGCATCTTCGCCGCCCGCCCACACGGGTCGGCCATCGCGGCCCATGGTTGGCCATTTCGGAGCCCTGCCCTCGGGTACGAACAGGAGCCGGATATGCAGACCGCCGATGGCAAAACGGGCCAAATTCTCACCACGTAATCTTATGCGTCGCATATGCGGGGTAAGGTCTTGGGCACTCACCACACGCATTTCGCGGAAATAAGGAAGCTCCGAGTTGGTCAAGCCATCGCCTACCCAGGATAATTGCGGCTTCTCATTACCGGCAATGTCCAGAATATTATCGGCCAGCACCATGCGTACATAAGCAAGCGAGGTTTCGTCGTCGGCTTCAACATCAAGGGAAAGTACGTCGCCAACGATTGTCAGATGCGCTTTGCCATAGGGCGTCTGAATCCGCCCTTCCAGATCATCCCGCTCAACATGTGCATGTTCGGCAAATACATTGCAAAGCTTGTCGAGCATGACACCGGGCGCCAAGAGTTTAACCGCAGCAGAGCTGCTCAGAACATTCGGCGTGGCGGACATTGGCATTCTCCTGGCACTTTCTTCCTGCCGCTCGTCCATAAAGAGGATCGCAGGACAGGTCGCCGGGACCCTAATAAAAGATGACCAATTTAGTCAAGTATTAATAGGAGAAATTTCTGCTCTTGTACCGATCACAAAAATGCGATGTCAGACAATACCCCAGGCACGGTAACGTCCTCTGCCCGTCATCTCGCGAACGCCCAATTCGGTAATCAGATTCAAAGCGCCACGCGGCGAGACTTTTAGCTCTTTTGCTACCAATGATGTTGAAACCATAGGCCGCGACAGGATCAGGTCGATCATACCCGGCAGACTGGATGTCGAGCGCCGGTCCTTCAGCTTTCTCTCCATCTGGACACGGGCAAGGCTCAAGCGATCAATCTCTTTCAAACTGGCAATCGCCGATGTTTGTGCAGCTTCAAGGAAGGCAGTGAGGCGCGTATTGGGATTACGGGCACGGCGGCGATCGCGTGGTATCGCTCGCAGACCCGCATTGAATGCCGCCAAATGCGCCCGTGTCTTCAAACGCTCACGCAGCATTGCGGCGACCAGCATGGGGCCGAGCCAATGCTGGTGTTGCAAGGGTTCAATCTCTTCCCAGGCATCCCAAAGCAAGGCTGCTGCCAGCATAGGAGGCAGATCACGGGTCCGATCCATGACTGCGAACCATTGGTCCATGCGGCCATCTTCATCCCAATCCGGATCATAAACCAGGGGATCGCCATCAGGCGTCAAATCCCCGGCGGGTGAAGCCCTCCGCCTGACCTGCTGCTTGCTATCCGCTTCCGGTGGAGATTTCTCGGCAGGCTGGTTCAACAGGCGTTCGGAACGGTTGAGCAAGGCATCCAGCCGTGCCAATTCTTCTTCAAAGGCATTTTCCGCCTCAGATCCAGCTTCTGAGGCAATTTCGAGTTCAGGTCGCCTTACCGGTACGCTTGGCACAGGTGCAAGAAGTGCGTCCGCACCCCAGCGGCCGCGCAAACTGGCTATGCCCTTGGGACTCAATGCCCATTGCGGCGGGCTAGCGGCAATCTGGCGCCGCGTTCGCAAGATCGCATGGGCGCGCGTCAATTCATGTGTCGGCGTTCTGATATCCATTCGTGCGTCGTGGAGAACCAGATCCTCCACGTGAACGAGTTCGCCTGCCAGCCAGAGCGCATTGCAGGCCTCCATGAAATGCGAGCGCGCGATCCAGCCTTCGTTCTCACGAAGCAACCCGTCCTTCGACTGACGGCTACTCAATTCGCCAAAGTCACCCTTGCGCGCAACCCGCTCGTCCAGCCGCGCCAAGGCATCTTCCGCAGCCGCAATAGGCCGAAGCAGATCTTTCAGGGAGTAATTTGCAGAATCATAAGTCATTGAAATCATGTTAGGCGAATAGTGAAAGTGAAGCTATTGCCCTTGAGATAAATGGTCGCTGCAAACACAGGTATCAGAGCGATGGCAACCGGAAGAAGCCCTTTCTGCCTTCGCTGGGCTTCGTTCCCAAAGCCAGAGACGGGTGATCCTCGATCATAACTGCAATCAAACGCAACGATGCAGCGGCCTGCAATACCAGCGGACGGTCCGAACCCTCTGGAATATCTGCCGCAAGTGATCGCGCTGAGACAACATATTCTGCCACAAGGCCGGGGTCCTGTGTCTGCAGGCTTATGATTTTTGCCAGCTGCGTTAGGTTTTCCGATACGCGGTCGGCTATGCCGTGTTCCAGCCGTCCCCACAGTAACAATCGGCGCAACCGGATGATCTCTGCCCCTAATGTCACCGAAGACAATGCATCATCCATCAATGTCTCGCCTGTCTCCCGCATTGTTTGCAGGATCGGCATCAGCTGGTTGATCCGATCATAAGCGAGGCTGTTGAACGCAGAGGCATTTGGCACGCGGTCACGCAGACACAGCCGAATGATATCCGTCCGCAGTGCATTCATCATACGGTTCACCGTCACAAGAGGCCGCTTCGGCAAAACGACAATGAAAACCAGAATCCCGATCAGAACACCTATTAGCACCGAAAGCGAGGTTTCCATGAATATGGCAGGTTCGAACGCCATTTTTTCATGAGGTTTCAGGAAGACGATGAAGTTGATGGAAAAAGCAGTGGCTGGGCCGACATGCCGTGGATCGGCCATCAGGATCGCAGCTGGCACCAGAACCGGAATGATGAATACAGCGAACCAGAACAGCCCCGGAAAATGCGGCAGGACCAACTGGCTGAGAATAAATGCAAATGGCACGGCATAGAGGGTGCCCCTGAAAAAACCCCAACTCGTTTGAAGCGGATTGGGCATTGATGCAAAAAGGCTGCACACGACCGCCACGATGATTGCTGCCGCAGCGGCATCCGAGTGCTTGGTCTGCATCCAATAGGCGGTCATCAGGGCTGTCGCGACAATTGCCCTGATGGCATTGACAAGAGCCGTATTGTGATCGCGATAAACAGGCAAAGCCGGTGGCTTCCTGCTTCCAGAAATATATTGCGAACGGCTTCCCAAGGCTGAAAGTCCGTCCAAAGTTGCTTTCAGACTGTCAATAAATTCCCCGAGCAGTGTCAAGCGAGCCATCATGCCAATCCGGTCATCGCCCCACGGCTTGCCTTTCAGTTCCGCAACCTCTGCGGCGAAGGCATCGAGTTTGTCGAGCCAGAGCCCAGTCGCATCGAGTTTGAAATTACCAGCCATGGCATCGAGCAGTTTTCCAAGCTTGTCGCGCAAATTTCGCCATGTCTCATCGGATGAGACACGATGTGCCACGAGAATATTCACAATGGACAGGCAGGACATAAGATGGCCCACCGTATGGCGCGAGTGCCGCCCATGGGTAACGAGACTTGGCGCTTCGAGCCGCGCATGGGCACGCATCGCCGCCAGTGCCTGCGTATCGGCAATCAGCTTTCTGTGGGCGGTTTTCAATTGGACAGAATCGCCACCGGCAATAGCGTCACTGGTGTATCGCGCGAGATCCGCAATACAATTTTCCAACCCTTCAACCAGCGCGGTTCGGGCAAGTTGCGGCTGAAAGAAACGGCTGGCAATACCGGCACAGATAATGCCGAGCATGATTTCCGCACAGCGGGCATAGGCCACGTCAACCAGCAGATGTGACTGGCCAAAGGCGGGCAAAGCAATAATGACGGCGGTATAGCCCGCGAGTGCAGCGCCGTAGGATTCTGGATTGCGCAGCATCGACGCCGCAAAGGTGCATAGGGCCACCCAGAGCGCGATTGACACCACAAACAGCCATTGTATATCGCCCGTCGCCGCGGTTATCCCGATGGCGGCCAGCGCACCGATCAAGGTTCCAGCAAGACGAAACAGGCCTTTGCTGATGACCATGCCGGCAATGGGTTGCGACACGATAAAGACCGTCATCATTGCCCATTGCGGTTGCTGTAAGTTCAATGCAAAGGCTGCCATGAGCGCGACAAGCGCTGCAGCATTGGTTCTGAGTGCAAATATCCAAGCCGTCCTACCGGGCCAGGCTGGATGTTCAACAAACTTTTCAATGTATTGAATCATGGCGTCCGATCTGACAGCTAGCGCCTCTCATTATCTTTCGTGGGCGGACCGCACAACGGAAACAGCTTGTCTCTCCATGCGTCTTCTTGCCGCCCGGATATGCCACAGATCGCCCCATTGTGTCACAGGCGTGACATCCGGCAAGCGCATGATTGATCTCCCGCGATCACCCTAACGAGGACCATTTCATGCGTAGATTTCTCAGCCTGCTGACAGCATTTGTTTTTGTTGGCCTAACCGCTGCCTATGCTGGCGACGCAAAGCCTTTCACCGATAACAAGGAGATTGATCTCCTGACGATTTTGCCACCGCCGCCTGCCAATGACTCTCCACAGACCAAGGCAGAATTGGGAGAGATTCTGGCGTTACAGGTAACACGGACACCGGAAATGGTTGCGCGCGCGCAAGCCGATGCGGAAGAAAATGTCTGGCGTTTCGCAGATGTGATGGGCCCGGATTTCAACAAGGACAAATTGCCGAAACTGGCAGCGTTCTTCGATCGCATCGTTGAGACCGAAGGCGCGGTGGTTGATCCGGCAAAGGATGTGTTCAAGCGCCCTCGCCCGCATCAGTTGAGCGACCTTGTCAAACCGGCGGTAAAACCCTCCAACTCGGGTGCATGGCCATCCGGTCACACGACGCTTGGCACTCTGATGGGCATTGAATTGTCCAACATGGTTCCCGAGAAGAAGGCCGAGATCATGGCCCGTGCCTGGGAATATGGTAACAACCGGATCGTTGGTGGCATACACTATCGCTCTGATGTGGAGATGGGCCGAATCTCTGGCAGCGTCATTGCCGCTACGATCATGAAGCATGATGACTTCAAGGCTGAGTACGAATCTGCAAAAGCCGAACTGCGTGCAGCCTTGGGTCTTGGCGGCGCTTGATGATAATCGCCATAAACCTATAAAATAGGCCCGTCACGCCGTATCAGATGCGTGACGGGTGCCTGTTCATCTGGATAACAAGTACGACTTTTGTCGTAGATGCCGGGCTGACCTTCGCCCGATGCGCGACGTTTCAAATGGGCCTACTTTCCAGCCATACGCTTCGATAGCGTGTGATGATGGAAAGAAGAACATGTCCAAACTGAACCCGATATTGCCTGAGCCGCACGTCAAGCAAGATGCCCTTTACCTCATATTGGTGGTTGGGTGATCATGCGCTATCAGATTCCGCTGCTCTCCATTGAGTATATTGCCTTGTCGCTTTTGCTCGGGCTTGTACTCATTCCTATCCTATCACCTTCATTCTGGAGCATGCTGCGCAACACCGCGCTCGCTCTGCTGCATTTGACGGGACTGTTCCAAGGCAAGGCGCCTCGCATCGATGAGACACCAAAGCAATCCGAGGCAATGCCTCAACCGATCCGCAGGCCCGGCCAAGCATCGGGGGCTCACCGCACGATGCCAAAGGCACGATATGAAAGCAAAGCTGGCATTCGTTCTGCCGAGTGGTATGGAACAAGGGCCCGGCCAGCAAGACGCCGGCATAAGTAACCGGCAAGGAATGACAACTTGGGATTGCTAAACGCTCTTCGCTTGAGAGGCCTGTTCGTCAAGCTGGTATTGATGTTTGTTATCGTTGGGTTTTCCGCGCTGTTGCTGGTCAGTATGGTGATGAGCCAGTTTTCCTCCAGCCGCAATGAAAGCAGTATTCGCGACTTCCTCAACGGGCTGGACCGGCAACAATTGAATGCTCTGGCCACGGGTGTTGATCCACGCGACAGAAATGCTTGCAATGCGCTGGCGAGCAAGATTTTCTGGAACACCGTTCAGGCTGGCATAAAAGGCGTTTCCGACTTCGGGGTGATGTTTTCCGATTTCTATAGCGGGCGATTGCAGGTCCAGATCGTTGATAGTCAGGGGCTTCTCTGCGCAACGCTCCCCGAGGCAACTCCGCTTCTGACAAAGGCCATGACTGAGGCGCGGCAATCGCCCCAACCCATCCCAGTTTACCGGGATGACGAAGATTGGGCTATGGTTACTCCGGTGAGCCTGCCCAATGCAGCCAATACCCAGGCACTCATAGGATTTCATTATTGGTCGCAATGGCAGCTCTACGACGAAATTGCCAGCGCCACCGTGTACGACTACATCCGCACGTTCATCCTGATCGGCTCCATGGGCGCGAGTGTTGCCGCTTTATTTGTCTGGCGGCTTTATCGCCGCATCAAACGGGCAACCAACGCAGCCGATCAATGGGCCGATGGCGATTTGCGGGCGCGCATCAAAGACGGTTCAAAGGATGAATTCGGCCGGCTGGTCGAGCGCTTCAACAATATGGCGGATGCGATATCGAAGAGCTTTGATATGCAGAAAGCACTGGCAATATCGGTAGAGCGCAACCGCATCGCGCGCGATCTGCATGACACCGCCAAGCAGCGCAGCTTCGTCCTTGGCCTCAAACTCACGGAACTGGAATATGAGGCGCAAGGACACGCACCCTTGCTGCCAACCGTGGAATCTGCCCGGCGCCTTGCCGATCATCTGCAGCAGGACCTTGAAAACGTTGTTTCAGGCTTCAACCTGCCTGCCATTGCTGATTTTGGCTTATACGAAACATTGTTGCGCAGCGTTGGCGATCTGCTATCGGGATCAGGTATTCGATGGTCCATCAATTGGCCGGAAAATGCACGAGATGCATTCGATGCAGCCCCTGAAACTGCGCAGGAATTGCTGATGATTACGCATGAGGCCGTTGCCAATGCGCTGCGGCATGCCCAATGTCATGCTATTCGCATCGAGTGCAAACCGGGACCCCGATGGCACTGGAATATCAGCGACGACGGTCAGGGATTTGATATTGGCAGCGCGCCTTTTGGCATGGGGTTGTCGAACATGCGCTGGCGTGCGAACACATTGCCGGGCGGGATCATAACGATCACGTCCCAACCGTCAGGCACATCCGTTGACGTGTCTTTCAAACCACCCGCGGCGATGTAAGCATGAGCACAACCATAGTCATAGCCGATGATCACGCCGTGGTCCGCGAGGGCATTCGTGGCTTGCTGCGAATTGATCCGGGCTTCACCGTTCTGGCTGAGGCGGAGAATGGCGAGACAGCCATATTGATGGTACGGGAGCATCGGCCTGACGTCCTGTTGCTCGATCTCATGATGCCGGGAATGGGTGACACTGCCGAAGCCATGATTGGGATCATTCGCAAGGCGAGCCCCGATACCCACATCATGATATTGACATCAAGCGATGATGACCGGCTCGCCTTCAAGGCCATCGAAGCCGGTGCCCATTCCTTTCTGCTCAAGTCCATGCGTGGTGAACATTTGCTCAATGCCATTCACGCGGCTGGTAAGGGCACACCAACACTCCATCCCTTGGTGGCCCAGCGTCTTCTGCATTCCATTCGCAATCCTCAGACAAGCCAGTTTGAAGACCTGACCGTGCGCGAGCTTGAAGTCTTGCGATGCCTTGCAGAAGGCGGCAGCAATGCGAAGATTTCAGCACAGCTCAATATTACCGAAAAGACGGTGAAGGCTCACCTTGGAAGCATCATGTCAAAGCTGGATTTGACCGACCGCACCCAGGCGGTTGCCCTTGCCTGGCGCGCAGGCCTGATGAAGCAATAACCTGGCTCGCTGGCCTTCAGACTGTCCCAGTTTGATCGATCAAGCTGTCCCAGTTTGATCCGGATTGCGGCGCAAAGTGTTCATTTCAGCCCTTTCACGCGCCATATTGCTGACGGCCGTGCGTAATGCCGGATGCCGCGACATGAACATGTTGAAGTCACGGCGATCAAGCACCAGAAATTCGCAGAAATCGATGGCGACAACATCTGCCGTGCGGCGCCCGCCGCTGAGGAGTGCCATCTCGCCAAAAAATGCTCCGGGCTCCAAGCGCACGGGGTCGCTGTCAAGCTGGACCTCCACCGCTCCGGACGCAATAAAGTACATCCCGTCGCCTCTGTCGCCGATGCGGATGATACGCTCACCCGGCGATGCCGATTTGGGTTTGAACAGCAGCAGGAGTTCTTCCTGTGAATGTTCATCCACTTGCGCGAACAACGGGAAAGTATCGATCAGCTGCTGCATCTTGAGTTGATGCTGCCTGTTTCTTTCATCGCTCAATGCCCTGATATCACCGAGTTCGCGAGCAAGGACGTCATGCCTTTTTTTGCCGTAACTGGCAAAGAATGACGGCCATTTGTAGTGGAAGCCTTTCTCCAAAACCTCGGCGCCCCAAAACACAAGCGGATTGATCGTGATCGAGAGGATTGCTCCGGCCAGAATAATATCCTGACCTTCTCGCG
Source organism: Phyllobacterium sp. T1293 (assembly GCF_020731415.2). Classification (NCBI taxonomy): domain Bacteria; kingdom Pseudomonadati; phylum Pseudomonadota; class Alphaproteobacteria; order Hyphomicrobiales; family Phyllobacteriaceae; genus Phyllobacterium; species Phyllobacterium meliloti. Next base: position 332,087 of record NZ_CP088275.1, read on the forward strand.
GCAGAAGCCCCAGCGTGACACCGAGACCAGCCAGAATGAACGAGAATTCCCCGATCTGCGCGAGGCTGGCTGCCACGGTCAGTCCCATCCCGACCGGGAAGCGAAGCAAAAGCACGATGCAAAACGCGATCAGCGATTTACCAAAGATGATGAGCGCGAGCGCAGCTATCACAGCCATAGGCTCCCGCAGGAGAATGGACGGATCAAACAGCATTCCAACTGAAATAAAGAAGAGGACCGAGAATGCATTTTGTAGAGGTAGCGAATCTGCGGCGGCCCTGTGACTGAGGTTCGACTCACTCATGACGACACCGGCAAAAAAAGCCCCCAGCGCGAATGAGACGCCGAAAATCTCTGTCGCCCCGAACGCGATGCCAAGCGCGATAGCAAGAACGGAGAGAGTGAACAGCTCTTGCGAGCCCGTGCGGGCGACCAGAGTAAGCAACCAGGGAACCACTTTCGGCCCAAGGAAGATCGCCATGACCGCGAAAGCTCCGACCTTCAGCAAGGTTATGGCAATTGTCAGCACGAGTGGCATTCCACCCGCAGCACCTGCCGCCGCGCCCGTTCCCTGTGCTCCGAGAATCTGCGCCAAAGCCGGTAGGAGTACCAAGGCAAGCACCATCGCCAAATCCTCGACGATAAGCCAACCAACCGCTACACGGCCGTTCGCGGAATTGACCAGATTGCGCTCTTCAAGTGCTTTCAGCAAAACAACGGTACTGGCCACGGAGAGACTGAGGCCAAAAACCAGACCGGCGCCAATTCCCCACCCCCATAGTTCACTCAAGCCAACACCAAGCAGTGTAGCGAGCACGATCTGGGCAATGGCACCGGGAACCGCAACGCCGCGAACGGCCAGCAACTCCTTGGCCGAGAAATGCAATCCGACCCCGAACATCAGGAGAATGACGCCCATTTCCGCAAGCTGTGATGCTAAAGCGCCATCCGCAATGAAACCCGGCGTAAACGGTCCCATCAGAATTCCGGCAACCAGATATCCAACCAGCGGAGGCAGGCGCAGACGATCCGCGAGATATCCAAACACGGCTGCAAAAACAAAACTGACTGCCACCGTGGCAATTAAAGAAACTTCGTGATGCACGTCCGCCCTTTTGTTCTTTTTGATGATTTCCCACTCAGGCCAGCGCGGCTGGCCCGACTTCAACCCATACAAGTTAGATTGCACGGAACAAAGCCCAAAATCACATCGGGCGAGATGAGTTCGTTTCAATTTGTCCATTGAACATTGCCGGGTAACGTCCGCGCAATCTCCTTTCACTAGGCCATGACAGCGCCAGATTTGCGCAATCGCGAATCCATGAATGAACTGGAGCCGGACCATTCCATGCCGGAATCTCACATGCCCAAGACTGGACTCGCTGCATCGGCTTTTGTGCAGAATGCAAGAGCCCAGGAAAACACCGTTCGCGCACATTTCAACGATGATCGTTACTCCCAATCCATTACGCGCCAAGCGTTAAGTCTGGGTGCCCGCATTACTCTTAAACGATCAACGGTTTTCTGCCTGCGCTTTGCCTGCCATCCCATTCTTGCCATTCGATGGCTCTCATTCCTGAGCATTTATGCCAACCATTTATCATTGGGTCGCCCGAATGATGATTTGCTGAGAAAATCCGTCGGTACATTCCTCGTCCATCGCGCCTCCAACCGTGCCCGCCTGCATTTGCTGATGGATCATTTCCGGCTTTCGAGACGATTGCTTCACGTCAATGACTTGCGAACTCTTTGGAGCGGTGAGACCGTCGATGGTGGAATGGTTGAAGGCCGTCATGAACGATACAGGGTGAGACTAAGGCTTGCCGACCATTGCGGCGGGCGTCACGAAGGCGTCTTTGCTGCTCAATTGCTGCGCGAAAGGGACAATCATGCGCTATGGACCGCAAGTTTCATTTTTGCGGATCACAATCACTCCGGCCCAACTATCGTCATTGGCGGAATGCAAGGCCCCAAAGGGGAGACGGCAAAGCAATCCCTGATAACCGCCACCCGATGTTTGAATGGATTACGCCCAAAGGACGCTATTCTGCTGGTGCTTCAGGGGATGGCCGCAAAGAGCAAAATATCCGAAATAATGGCTGTGTCGAACATCAAACATGCCATTAATCAGCGGCGGCGAAAAAGACGGCGGATGATGCTCGCCAATCTGGACGCATACTGGCTGGAGCGCGGCGGCAGCCCATGCGAGCCCTTCGGTTTCAGCTTACCGGTGCTCAGTACATTCTCTGCCGAAGGTGCCAAAAGAAGGGAGAAATCCAAGCAGGATTTTTGGGAGGTTGGCAACAGGCTGGCCAAGTACCACGATATCTCAGAGCTATGAGAGCGGTACACAGTTTTGATATGGAAAGCCGGGAACGCTCCGGCTTTCCATCCTTCTGTCTGATGAACGTTATCGGCGCATGATCTTCGTTTGCCATGAGTGGGCGAGCCATGCGGCAAAAGAACCAAGTCCGCTGACCGCAGCCAGTTCGGAGAAGACGAGAACACCGGGTTCAAGGTGCGCTGCAAAGAACGTAATCAGCCCGAGGAAATAGCTCGGCACATTGTTCAGATGCGGAACGGCGCGCAGCGACACCACTATGATGGCAACCACAAAGACCACGAGACCGAATGCAAATGGCCCGATCAGCGGCACCAATTGGCCTACTGCCAGCGCAGCGCCCATGCCGAATGCCACGCCGATGGCGAGGCACAGATAGCTGAATAGCGCTTCTTTCGCCGAGTGCCCCCGGGTGAAGAATGCGACCCAGCCCATAAACATTGCCCAGACAGGCCAACCGACGCTGGCGGCAGTGGTGGCGGCTATGGCGGCTGTAATGGCAGCAGCCAGAGTGAGAATATTGAACTGCATGGAGGTAGGCGCCAGTATGGCTTTTGGTTGCGAAGTCATGATGTTCTCCTTTGGAGGTTGCCGGCTGACAGCCAACCCTTTGAGGGCTGGCCGATAGCGGTGAATTGGATTTACGTGTTGGTATTTGCTGACTTCAGCAGGTCTTCAAGACCGATGCGACGGAACAATTCGGCCCGGACACGATCAGCGACGCCGTTGACGATCTCGGCTCCGTCCTGCGATGGATCAATATGGGTGCGGAATGGGCGCGTTCCGAAGGGCATGCCGATCACATCGACAATCGCCGTTGCAACGGCACCGGCATCCGCATCGACGGGTTCCAGAGCAGCGAGGCCTTTTAGTGCCATGTCAGGAACACCGGCATAGGGACCTTCATTGTATTCCGCAGCGCGCCCCTTGTCGGCGGGCGAACCCGAATGGGCAAAATGGTTGGTGCCCTTTGTAAAAGCGCCCGGGACGATAATCGCCGTCTCAATGCCCCAGCGGGTGAGTTCCGCCGCATAGGATACGGCGAGGGAATCCATCGCTGCCTTGGCGGCGAAATAGGGCGACAGATATGGCGGTGTGCCGCCGCGGGTACTTGATGAGGAGACCCAGATAACAAGTCCCTTCCCCTGCTTGCGCAGATAGGGCAGCGCGGCACGATTGACGCGCTGTGTGGACAGCACATTGATGTCGTAAAGTTCGGCGAACTGTTCCGGCGTAAATGCCTCGGCGGGACCAAAGGACATATGACCTGCATTGTGCATGATCACATCGAGACGACCCGCTTCGGCAATGATTTTGGCTATGCCTGCTTCCACAGAAGCATCGGAAGCGACGTCCAGTTCGACCGAGCGCAGATCAACGCCATGTTCTGCGGCAAAGGCAGCTGCGTCTGCAACCTGCGGCGCATTTCGCCCCTCCGTCGCGCGCATTCCGGCATAAACCGTGTGGCCTGCCTGCGCCAAAGCACGGGCTGTAAGAGCGCCAAAACCACTGGAAGCGCCAGTAACAACAATAACTTGCCTGCTCATGATGATATTCCTTCTGAATTTCTTGATGTTGTTTGTGAGAAAAGCTCAATCAGGCAACGCCGCCATTGGCGCGGACGATCTGGCCATTGATCCAGCCGGCGTCGGGGCCGACGAGGAAGGCAACAGCGCGTGCGATATCGTCAGGCTGGCCCAGGCGCTCGAGTGGCGGCATCTTGGCAAACTGGGCGACAAGCTCATCACTCTTGCCCGTGAGGAACAGCTCCGTTGCAACAGGACCGGGAGCCACCGCATTGACGGTGATATTGCGACCGCGCAATTCCTTGGCGAATACATGGGTGAAGGCTTCGACCGCAGCCTTGGTGCCGTTATAAACCGCGTAACCCGGCATGTTCAGCGCAAGGGTCGTGCTGGAGAAATTGACGATCCGGCCACCATCCCTCAGGCGTTTCGCTGCTTCACGCAGCGTGTTGAATGTGCCTTTGACGTTGATAGAAAAATGGCGGTCAAATTCGGCGTCACTGGTTTCGGCCAATGGGATCGCCTTCAGGATACCGGCATTGTTGACGAGAACATCCACGCCGCCAAAAGCAGCTTCTGCCGCATCAAACATTCGGGCAACGGCCTCTGCATCGCTCACATCTGCCTTGGCAGTCAAAGCAATGCCGCCATTGTCTTCGATCTGACGCGCCAATGCCTCAGCTGGTACAGCATCGCCCGAATAGTTGATGACGACTGTGAAACCGTCGGAGCCGAGGCGCTGTGCAATGGCAGCACCGATACCGCGCGATGCACCAGTCACGATTGCGATCTTTTTTTGTGGTTGTGTCATGGTCTTTCTCCTTCATGTTCGCGCCGCAGCGCTGTTGATGAAGGCACCATGCACTATTTGTATTTCCGGATAATCATGCGATAGTTGGCATCACTATTCGGGATATAAGAATAATGGATACATTGGACGCCATGCGGGTTTTCGCCCGCGTTGTAGAACGTCGCAGCTTTACGCTGGCGGCAGAAGATGTTGGCTTGCCGCGTTCAACCGTGACGAATGCAGTCCAACAGTTGGAAGCGCGGCTGGGCATTGGCCTTTTGCAACGGACCACGCGGCACGTCAGTCCGACGCTGGATGGCGAAGCCTATTACCAGCGCTGTCTGGTCATTCTGGCCGATATTGAGGATGCCGAGGGTGCATTTGCCGGTGCAAAACCGAAAGGGCCGCTGCGGGTGGATGTGCATGGAACATTGGCCCGGCACTTCCTGCTGCCCGGACTGCCCGCATTCCTGCAAAAATACCCGGAGATACAATTCTATATGAGCGAAGGGGATCGGCTCGTGGATCTTGTGCGCGAAGGTGTCGATTGCGTGCTGCGCGTCGGCGATCTGTCAGACAGTGATATGATAGCGAAACGCGTAGGGATGCTCGAAGAAATAACATTGGCCTCATCAGGCTATATTGAGAAATTCGGCATGCCCGAGCATCCGGACAGACTCGACGGGCATCAGATGATTGGCTTCCGCTCGACCGCGACAGGGGGGATTCTGCCGCTTGAATTCCTTGTGAATGGCCACATCCGCAATGTCACTCTGCCCGCACCCGTCTGGGTGAATGCAGCGGAAAGCTTCGTCACCGTGGCTCGACTTGGGCTCGGACTAATCCAGATCCCGCGCTATCATGCGGAAGCTGATCTTGCTGCTGGAACGCTTGTTCACATTCTTCCGGACTTTCCGCTTTCACCAACCCCGGTGTCCCTACTCTATCCACGCAATCGCCAGCTTTCGCCGCGCGTGCGGGTGTTCATTGATTGGATATCGCAGGAATTTGCCAGCCGGACGGCCGCAGCGGCACAAGTGGACGGTCAGGCGATCGTCGCGGTTCCACAGCGCTAACTGACCTCATAGATCTCGATGGGAAGGCCATCGGGATCAGCAAAGAATGTGAAGGCGCGCTTGGTATAGGGATCAATCCGGACAGGTTCTGTCTCCACCCCACGTTCCTGCAACAAGGACAGGGTATCGGCTACGGACTCAACGGCAAATGCGAGATGCCGAAGGCCACACGCTTCAGGCCGCGACGGACGGGCCGGAGAGTGCGGAAAATGAAACAACTCAATCTGGGTATCGCCAGACCTCAAATCGCACTTCCACGACTGACTATCCGACCGCCAGTTTTCACCAATAATCTCGTAACCGAGCTTCTCAATATAGAACGCCTTTGACCGGTCATAATCGCTGCAAATGACTGCGACGTGATGAAAGCGTGAAAACATGGGATTCCTATGTGCGCTGGCCAATGCCATGCTTGAGACTTGGCTTGTCACTCCTCTGGCACGCTCAAGCAACGTTTATTGACTGCCTACCACGTATTGAAGCGAACACCCGCGCGAATCTGATGCGTTTTGATCCCGTCATCGCTAACAGTCACGTCGCCGTTCTTGTACAGGTCGGCACCGTTAATGTTCGCGTAGCGATAGCCGAGATCCAATTTTAGCCTTGGCGTCACATCAATGGCAACACCGGCCATGAGCGCCCATTCAAAGCGATTGGTGTCACCGGATTTGAGACCCGGATAGACAGGCCCCTGGAAGTCGTAATTGACATTGGCAAAGCCGATGCCGCCACCGACATAGGGCGTAATGCCGTAATATTTTCCAAGGTCCACATAGGCGTTCGCCATGGCTTCCCAGAGATCGGCAGTGGTTTCAAAATAGGTTGTATCGCGCTGGCTGTAACCGACCGTGAGATCGCCACGCAGATAATCATTGAACTGATAGCCAATGCCGATAAACGGCGAAAATCCGCGTTTCATTTCATAGTCACTTGGAGAACTGCCGCCAACAAAGTCAACTTTGGCTTTCACGTCGGACTTAAAATTGTAAGCCACGTCGCCGCGCAGATACCAGCCTGACGCTTGTTCAAGCGGCGCATATACAGGGGCCTCCGGTGGATAGGCTTGTCCAAGATCAGCAGCAAGAACAGGTCCTCCAAAGATTGAGAGTAAAGAGGCGGCAGAAAGGACTGTTATGTTCAAACGCATCGTGAAATCCCGAGATGATCGTCAGAGAGGGAAACTTCCGTTGCCTGCACTTTAGGTTGAGCCCGTTAAGTTCTGGTTAAGCATAATATTGAAAAGCGCATGCCAGACACAGCAACTGGATTTGGACGCGAAATTGGTATATCAATCCTGTGCTGGATTTGTGTCTGCAGGTGTTGCCTCATGCACGACGACGAGCAGGACAATATGAGTGAATATGCGCCATACCTCACCAGTTTGGTGCCATATCTCGTCGGCTTTTTCGTAATGGTGCCGTTGGTTATGTGGCTTGGCCGTTCTTGCAGCCATATTCTTCCATAATTATGGAATCTTCGATTGACGGAACGTCAAGAACCACAATAAATTGGGAGTGTCATTTTCCGACAGGCCATCCAGCAACTGGTGAGCATGACGCCGCGCGATCCCTTCCGCACCTTTCTCTGGGTTGCCCCCATAGCTCTGTTTGTTTTTGCCTGCACATGGTTGATTGGATACAGCTCCTTCCATTCCCGATCGCACTACAAAGCGATGTTTTGCGCCGTGCAACACGATCCGGAATTATCCGAAATGAAGCGGAAAAATGTGGGCTGGGCCCACAGCATTTGCCATCAGGACTGGTGACGCTGAGGGTGCATCGAACCTTCCAGATTGCATTGCGCGCAACAGCGAATAAGCTTTGAATACGACTCACCGCAACCTGATCAAGAAGCGGAATTCATGAAACTGTTCTTTGCCAGCCAGCAAATGGCACACCAGCCCAAACAATATATGATCAATGGCCGGATTACCGATCCACTCGAAAATCCGGCACGCGCCCACACATTGATCGATGCTTTGACAAAACTGGGATTTTCGCAGGAAGAGCCCGGCGATGCGGGGCTTGATCCCATCCACGCTGTGCATGCTGATCACTACGTCGATTTCCTGCGAACCGCCTATGACAGGTTCATGCAGTTGCCAAACCATGGGCCGGAAGTGCTGCCGAATGTCAGTGCATATCAGGGCGCTGGCCACGATCTGGCCGCACGTTCGCGCCCGCGTCCAACAGGCGTTTTGGGTCAGGCTGGCTGGTACATCAATGGGCTCTCCTGCGCGATGATGGAACACACCTATGCGGCGGCCTATGCATCAGCACAAACAGCTATTGCCGCGGCCGATGCTGTCTTGAATGGTGCGCGGGCATCGTTTGCGCTTTGCCGCCCGCCCGGACATCACGCCTATGCGGATCGCGCAGCGGGCTTTTGCTATTTCAACAACGCGGCAATTATCGCCCAACGCCTGCGCCAGCGACATGACCGCGTGGCGATCATTGATTTTGACACGCATCATGGTGATGGCACACAGGCCATTTTCTATAGCCGCGACGATGTGTTTTTTGGGTCCACACACACCGATACCTCAAACTACTATCCGCATTACAGTGGCTATGCGGACGAGACAGGTGCCGGTGTGGGCCAAGGCGCCAATCTTAATCTGCCTTTGTCCGAAGGCAGCGGAGATGATGCATTTATCGAGGCCAACAGAAGGCTGGCCAATGCGGTTGCCAAGCATGGATCAACAGCATTGGTGATATCAGCAGGCTGGGACGCACACCACAACGACCCTCTGTCAAAACTGAAGGTGACGACGGAGGCCTATGCGGAAATCGGGACCATATGGGGCGCGGTCGACCTGCCAACCGTGATTGTTCAGGAAGGCGGCTATTCACTGAGCGCCGTTGCCGAAGCAGCGCCCCGTTTCATGGCTGCTTATCGGGAAGCGCGGGACAAGTCGTAGGCGAAACCATTTTCACGAGCGGGGACGAGGGAATGACACAAGCAACCATTGAGAGGCAACCAATCCGGGCTGCCTTGGGAGCCTTCGTCGGCACCATGATCGAATGGTATGATTTCTATATCTACGGAACAGCGGCGGCTCTGGTTTTCGGCGATGTGTTCTTTGCATCCACCGACCCGATCATGGGCATCCTCGCATCTCTCGGCACGTTTGCGATTGGCTTCGTGGCCCGCCCTTTCGGCGCTTTGCTCTTCGGTCATTTTGGTGACAAGGTTGGCCGCAAGAAATCCCTGATCATCACTCTGCTGTTGATGGGCGTTGCAACAGTTCTGATTGGTCTTTTGCCAAGCTTTCACTCTATTGGTCTGACTGCTGCAGTTCTTCTCGTGGCGCTGCGTCTCGTTCAAGGCATTGCAGTGGGCGGGGAATGGGGCGGTGCCGTTCTTATCGCAGCCGAACATGCACCACCGCGCTGGCGAACCTTTCTGGCGTCTGCTCCACAATATGGCAGTCCCGTTGGTCTTATTCTTGCTACGCTCGCGTTCCGTACGGTTTCCGACCTGCCGCAGGAGGATTTTCTAAGCTGGGGCTGGCGCGTGCCGTTCCTCCTGAGCGGCGTTCTGATCATCTTCGCTTTCATCATTCGCGCAGGTATCAATGAAAGTCCGGAACTTCTGGAGCGGCTAAAGGAGAAATCTGTTCAAAGCGTTATCCCGGCCAAGGAAATATTCCGTACAAAGAAAATGTCCTTGCTGCTTGGCATGGGGTTATGCCTGCTGGGTGTCGCTGGCTTCTATTTCATCACCACCTTGATGATGACATTTACAACCACATCACTCGGCATCAATCGTTCCGATATGCTGGTATTGATTTCCTGGGTTGGGGTGGTCGAACTGTTCGCCTTCCCCGCCGGTTCCTACATCGCCACGCGATATGGCGAACGCTTCCTGCTGGTGGCAATGGCCGGTGCGGCTCTGCTCTTTGCCATTCCGATGATGATGCTGATCGTTTCTGGCAATCTGACCAACATCTATATCGCTATCCTTGGAGCAACTGTCTTCCTCGCGGCTCATTACGCTGTCATGGCACCGTTCCTGACGCGCGCCTTTCCCGTGCATCTGCGTTACACGGGTATTTCGCTGTGTTCTTCCCTGAGCGGCGCCATTTTCAGCGGATTGACACCCGTCATCGGTGTCTGGCTCGTGCATAAATATGGTGTGCAATGGGCCCCGCTGGCTTTCCTGTTCATATTCATTGCTGGAGCGAGTTTTATATCCAGTCTCCTCTTACCTGTGGATGACAGCGCAGCGGAAGCGCGTGCAATCCCGGCACCAGATCCTGTTCAAAGCAGCGCCTGATCTAAATGTTTGACACCCATAGCCAAATTTGCCCCCATACAATTGGGAGCAAGCATATAGCGTTCAGCTACCCTGTGTTGTAAACTGGGTAGCTGAAAGGTTCGGGGGATTCCTGCCAGTCCCATAAAATTTACCAGCTGCCATCTATTTTTGCCCTCCAATTCATTGCACCTAATGGTTTCAGAAGGAGGATCTCACCCAAACACAACCTATTAGAATTGTTCAGAATTCAGCTTATTTGACAGCTTACGGTTACCCATGGAAAAAAGTCTAACACGCTACATCTGGTCGAACACACGGTTCCAGCAAATATGGATATTGACAGTCGTTGCGGCCTCGATGATCCCCTATTTCCTGTCGTTCGATTTGCCGAAACAGATTGTCAACGGCCCCATACAGGGCACCGGATTTGAAGCGGAGGGTGCGACACAGACCTTCATGCGCATCCAGTACACCCTGCCCTATTTCGGCAAAGTGATGTTTTTCGAAGGCCTGCAACTGACGCGCTTTCAGATGCTGATGGCCCTGAGCCTCGTATTCCTGCTGCTCGTCGTCATCAATGGCCTCTTCAAGCTCTATATCAACACATATAAGGGCCGGCTTGGCGAACGCATGTTGCGCCGCATTCGCTTTGAATTGATTGATCGCGTTTTGCGGTTTCCGCCCAGCCAGTTCAAGCGGGTGAAATCAGCCGAAATTGCCACGATGATCAAGGACGAGGTGGAGCCGATGGGTGGCTTCACGGGCGATGCTTTTGTCCAGCCGGCCCTTCTCGGCGGGCAAGCCATTACGGCGCTTGTTTTCATCATTTTACAGAATTTCTGGCTTGGTATGATCGCCGCAGGTATCGTCGCCGTGCAAGGCGTCGTCATTCCTCGCATGCGCAAAAGATTGCTCGAGCTTGGGCGTCAGCGCCAGTTAACAGCCCGCGAACTTTCCGGCCGTGTTGGCGAGATTGTTGATGGTATCGGCACCATTCACGGTAATGACACCTCCAATTACGAGCGCGCTGATATTGCAGCACGTCTCGGCCTTATCTTCTCCATCCGCTATGATCTTTATCAGTGGAAATTCCTGGTCAAATTCATCAACAACTTCCTCGCACAGGTTACGCCCTTCCTGTTCTATTCCATCGGCGGTGTTCTTGCGTTGCAGGGAAGGCTCGATATTGGCCAGCTTGTGGCTGTCATCAATGCTTATAAGGATCTGCCGGGACCACTGAAGGAACTGATCGACTGGGACCAGTCGCGTCAGGATGTTCAGGTTAAATATGCGCAGGTTGTTGAACAGTTCAATGTCGATATGCTCGTTGACCCGCATATTCAGGCGGTTGTTCATGAACCTGTCGGCAAGCTCGAACACTCTCTCAATGCAGTGAATCTCACACTTTCTGACGATAGCGGCGCACGCATCGTCGAGCATGTTTCACTTGAAATCAAACTTGGCGAAACAGCTGCCATTGTTGGCACAAGCGGCAGCGGTGGTGAGGCGATTGCCGAGGCGTTTGCCCGTCTCCTGTGGCCTGATTCCGGCCGCATCACCATTGATGGCAAGGATATTCTCGAACTGCCGGAATCCATCACCGGTCGCCGTATCGCCTATGCTGCCTCGGACGCCTATTTCTTCCATGGGACACTGCGCGACAATCTTCTTTATGGCCTCAAACATGCTCCCCTGACCAAAGTCGAGTATGAAGGCGCGAAGGCAACCAAATACAAGTGGAACATCAATGAAGCCCGTCTTGCGGGCAATCCAGATCTTGATCTCAACAGCGATTGGGTGGATTACCAGTCCGCGGGTGTCACAGGCCCGCATGATCTCTTCACCGTGGTAAGACCCGTGCTGGAAGCGGTGATGATCTCGCAGGATATTGTCGATCTGGCACTTCGCTCGCAGGTGGATACTGCAACGCATGCTGATCTTACAAGCCGCATCGTGGAATTGCGCCAGGCCTTGCGCAAAAGCCTCAAGGATGAGGACCTCGACGGGCTCGTCGTGCCGTTTGAACCGAAGGCCTACAACCCACAGGCAACCATCGGCGAGAACCTGCTTTTCGGCACGGTGAAACGCCCGATGATGACCAACCTGAAGCTTGCCGCCCATCCATATTTCCGTTCCGTGTTGCGGGACAGCGGCCTGAACATCGATCTCTATAATATGGGCCTAGAAATCGCGGCCAACGCGATTGAACTTTTCGAGGATTTGCCACCAGATCATCCATTCTTCCAGCAATTGACGTTCATGACTGCGGATGACATTCCGACCTATCAATTGCTGTTGCAAAAGCTGCAGGGACGCGATTTCGATGCGGCTTCGCCGGATGAACGGTCGAGCATCATCCGCCTGAGTTTTGCCTATGTTGAGCCAAGACACCGTTTTGGTCTTTTGACCGATGAGCTTATGGCTAAGATTGTCGATGCGCGGCTTCGTTTCCACAAGAACCTGCCGGATGATCTTAAAGCTGTGGTTGAACGCTATGATGCCAAGAAGTTCATCACATCGGCCAATCTAATGGACAATGTTCTCTTCGGCAGGATTGGATTTACCCAGGCAGACGGGCCGGAGCGCATTCGCGTTATCCTGCGAGATCTTTTCGATAAGCTCGGTCTTTATGACAGCGTGCTGTCGATCGGTCTGGATTTCGATGTCGGCTCAGGCGGCAAACGGATCACAAATGTGCAGCGACAGAAGCTGAACGTCGCCAGAGCCCTGCTCAAGCGCGCCGATTATGTGATCTTCAACCGTCCGCTGCCTGCCCTCGATCAGCGTGTGCAGGATCAAATCATGCGTAATATCCTGCAAGACCTGCATGTGGAGGGCCACGCACCTGCAATCATCTGGGTGTTGGCTAATTCTTCTCTGGCAAACTTGTTTGATCGCGTCCTTGTGTTCGACCGTGGTACTTTGGTTGAAGACGGAACACACGCGACTCTTTTGGAGAAAAACGGTATATTCAAAGAGCTAGTATCGTAATACTCTGCGTTCTGGGTAGAGTAGCACTTTGGGGGTAATGGACGTTCATGCTTCTGAAAGACGAAGTCGAAATGTTGCGGCGGATTCCGCTGTTTTCGGGTGTGGCGCCAGCAAAGCTCAAGCTTCTGGCGTTTACGTCGGATCGTGTCAGCTACCGCGCTGAACAGGCTCTGTTCCGTCAAGGTGATATGGCCGATGCGGCCTATGTTATTCTCTCCGGCACGGCTGATGTCAGCGTTGATACACCCAACGGGCTGATCAAGGTGGCTGAAGTCGAACATGATTCCATCGTGGGCGAGATCGCAATTCTCTGCGACGTACAGCGCACGGCAACTGTTACCGCATCGACACCTCTCGAAGCCTTGCGCATCAGCAAGGAACATTTCCTCAAGCTGCTGAGCGACTATCCGGAGATGACCATCGAAATCATGCGGGTTCTGGCGAGCAGGCTAAGCCACACGACCGCGGAACTTTCGGAAGAGCGCAGCAAACACTGATCCGGGCTTCCTAATCCATTAAACTTTTTCAATCCTGCCGGTTGCAAGATCAATCATAAAATTGCGCGATGGCAGCCCTGAGAGATAGCATTCCATCATTCGCAACATCAGGGCAAACTGCGCCTGTGCGCCGCCGGTCGTCATTGCATTGGAACCAGCGAAAATATCGATCAACACCCGATAGATTTCCAACCGTGCCGCCGATATGCGATCCAGCGCCATTTCACTTGCCATTCGCAGGCGATACCAATCGCCCAGAAGCTCCTGTGCTGTAATCTTGTCGAACTGCTCAAGTCCGGTATCAGTATCTGCAAGGAGTGCCTGTATCTTGGCGATGGTTTCCGTCCGCCCGCGTTCGGCGTGGACAAGAATGATTGTCGCGTCGATATCAACAGGCTGCTCGATGAGGCTGAGCGCAAGCAGATCACCGAGGGTAAGCATTGGCAGGATGCGGGCAATGTCCTTCGGCCATTCGCGCCGCAAATAGCGATGCACGACCAACTGATCGACATGTTCCGAGATGAATGCTCCGTAATCCGCAGCATCCAGCATGGTCCCGACCCTCTTGCCAGTCAGGCTGATTTCGGTGCGATACTGGTCGTTCAGGGTTTGATCAATAATCTGCTCATCAATACCGATCGTTTCAACTTGCAGACCTCGCTCTTCAAAACTCACAACCTTGAAGGCCGGCGGGAAAGCTACGAGCGAAGGCACCGCGATATTAACCAACCAGGATGAGCCCTTCTCTGCCCTTGCCGTATCATTGACATGAAGATGACCGCTAAAGTGTATCCGTATGCCGGCATCCATCATGGTTGAGGCGACTTCGGACGAGGGCGTCCGTTTAACGGCGCTGGTATTGCCGATCAAATGCCCTTCATCATCATGCGTACCATCAAGAGCATCGAGCATTGGATAATGCGAGAAGGTAAGCAGCATCTTACCTTCATTTTTTGCCCGCGTCGCAACATCCTGCATCCAGGCGATGACAAAACGCTTGTGATCCAGCATGCCGTTCCAGCCAGCATTTGTACTGTCAACGAACGCCCCGGAATCGCCACGCTCGAATTCACCATCCCGGGGCACGAAGACATTGGCATCGATCATCAGCAGCCAGAGGCCAGGAATCGGTTCGACCAGATATGACGCGTCCATGAGCTGATATTCATTGGTGCCATCGGCGGATCGAACAGGGTAAAGCCGCTTGGCAGGAGCATCATCTTGACCGAATGGCGTCTCCCAATGGATGTCGCTGGATCGCCGGAAAAAGCCAAGATCAGGCAGCATCTGCAATCCTTGCGGATATCCTTCACAATACATCTTGTCTGTCACAACCATGCCATCGGCATCTTCATCGATGAAAGCGCTGTCGCTCGCTACAATTGTGTAAGTGCCGTCCGGGTTCAGCAACCGCTTGGCGTGGTGCCTGCCCTTTGGGCCGAAAATGTCGTGGTTTCCCGGCACCGCCGTAAATATAAGCCCATGCGTTTCGGAGTACCCATCAAGCAATCGTCGAAGCGCACCAAGCGTGGAGACTTGTCCGTCATCGGAATAATCACCAAGTAAGATGACATGCTTGATACCGCGCTGCACTACCTTGTCCAAGGCGGTGCGCAGGGCAAAATAGCTTTCGTTGAAAACACGGGTGGAGCGCACTGTATCCGTCAGGCGCCGCGCAGTCATGTTGAGGCCGCCAACCGCCACTCCGGCAAAGTCATAATCGCCGTAAAGATCATGAAAATGAGCGTCTGCGATAACTGCTATGGACGGAAATTGGGCCGAGGGCATGAATCAGATGTTCCAATGATTTTATACATTTGTATCAGCGATTGTCATAAAGCTTAAAAAACAAATCGCTATCGCCTACATATACTGAATGGCAGACTTTTATTGCGCACTTAGCCAATAAAACAAAATCCAAGCCTCGCATAACGTCTGCAGTTTGGTTACGATGACCAAAAAAACGGGGACTTGGGTGTGAGAAACGTATGAGCGAAGATGTATTTCGGGTGAAATTCTGGGGAACGCGTGGCAGCGTACCAGTATCCGGCCCCGAATTTGAACGTTATGGCGGAAACACGTCATGTATCGAAGTACGCTGCGGCGAACACAGATTGATCTTTGACGGAGGCTCCGGCCTGCGTCAGGCAGGTGATGCGCTGTCCGGTGAAGGTATCGACAAGATCGATATTATCTTCACCCATTGCCATTATGACCACATTATCGGCCTGCCCTATTTCGCCCCACTCTATAATCCGATGATGAATGTGCGCCTCTGGTCCGGCCATCTTGCTGGTATCATGACCACGCGCGAAATGGTCAAGCAGTTCATGCGACCACCATGGTTTCCCGTTGAGCCTGACATCTGCAAGGCAAGCCTTGGCTTCCGCGATTTTAAATCAGGCGATGTCCTGACACCGCGCGAGGGCATGACGATCCGCACAGATAGTCTGAACCACCCCGGCGGTTGTATTGGGTATCGCATTGAATGGGCAGGCAAAGTGCTTGCGCTCATTTACGATACGGAACACGAAGCCGGTGTTCTTGATCCTGTGGTGCTGCGACTGATCGAGGGCGCTGATCTCGTTGTTTATGACTGCACCTATACGGAAGATGAAATGCCACGGCGCTTCGGCTACGGGCATTCCACCTGGCAGCAGGGCGTGAAACTGGCGGCAGCGGGTAAAATTGGCAAGCTCGCACTGTTTCACCATGCGCCATCGCGTACGGATGACGAAATTGACCGCTTTGAAGCACTGGCAAAAAAACACTTCGCCGGAACTTTTGCGGCTCGCGACAGTCAGGTCATCGATCTCTAGGCTTCTGGCTCTTCATCAGTTCACTTATGGAGAGCCAGCGTCCGCCCGGCGTCTTTGCCACAACCTGAAAAAGCTTCTTCAGGAAAATCCATGCCGACTCATCATGAACGAGATGGTGCGTCAAAATCCCGATTGGCTCTGCACTTCCATCAAATCGTTGCCGTAGCTCCGTCACGATCGCGGCCACGAGTTCCGCATGGTCACGACACCCCCTTGTTCCGTGCCAATCCATAAGATCGACATGAGTGTTGATTGCAGGCAGCGAATTTGCCGCCGGTTTTGCTGCACCAAACACCGAAAGCGCCTCGAATCCGCAATCACCGAGATATGGCAGGAGCGCCGGGTCAATCCGGTTCCATGGTGGCACAAGAACCGGCACAAACCGTGACGGATGCAGCTTTGCAAGACGCGAGCAACCATCGCGCAATTGTTCAAGAATCAACGCGCGTGGCCGATCAGGGCCCAGTTCCTGTTTCTTCTTGTCCTTTGCCGCATGATTTTCATGTGACCAACCGTGAGCCAGCACAGATATCCAGCGTTCGGTTTCAAGCCGTTTGACCAACGGCTCCCCGGTATGAACAGGAATCACCGCAAGTGCCGTCGGTACCTTGAAATCATCAGCGAGTTGGAGAAGCCGATCCAGCGCTGCCGTTGGCTCAACCGTGTCGTCATCACGCAACCAGAATCTGGCGCTGCGGTTGGCATGAATCCAGCGTGCAAGCTCGGCTTGCAGGGGTTGCCAGATTGGATCTTCCGTCATCGGCTTCCTCCCATTAAGTTTCGCAGCAGTGCCTCCAGCTGTCGCGCAGCGATCTCAAGCGATCTTTCTTCCATTACAAAACGCCGGGCTGCAGCGCCCATTGAGACCAGCACATCATTATCATCGAGCAGGCTGGCGATAGAATCGGCGTAGGCCTGTACATTTCCCTCCGGCGTCAGAAAACCGGTGACACCATTCTGCACTACTTCGGGAACACCTGCTGTTGCCTGTGCAATAACGGGCAAACCCGCCGCCTGCGCCTCCAGATAAGCGATACCATAAGCCTCTCCGCAACCGGGCCAGACATAGATACCTCCCTCACTCAACAACGCGGAAATCTCATCCGCGTTCCGTTGGCCAAGCCAGCTTATCCGGTCGCCAAATGCCGAAAACAGCGCCCGTATTTCATTCTCCACAGGGCCATCACCGACAATCGTCAAGGTCCACGGCCTTTTATTGAGCAGTGCAAGGGCTGCCGCGAGCATCTCATAACTATGAAGCTTGTCGCCCGGCCGCATCATCGCCACGGTGACAAGGCGAATGGGATTATGCGCAATAGGGTCTGGATGAAACGATGCCGTATCGATGAAGGGCTTCAACTGCTCCAGCCGGGCGCTCGGGATGTTCGTTGCAAGTCCAGTCATATCGCGCTGTGTAAAACATATATTGACCGCTGCATTGCGAACTGCCTCAGCCACCAATATCTGCGTTTCCGCCCATCCGGTAGTATTGCGGCGCGGTGAATAGGATGCTTCAGCCGTCACATAGGGAATATCCAACGCGGCGGCTAAAACTGGGCCAATCAAATCCGGTGCTTTGTAGTAAAGATGATAACAGAACCAGAGATCAGGTTTCCCGCTTGCCTGCCAAAGACTGGAAAGACGCTCGACCTCCTGTCGCGCGGACACCGCGACACGCTCCCGGTCTTCAAAATTCGGCAGTTTCGTAAAGCTGCGCAGTTCCGACACCACATCGACGGAATGGCCTGCCATGCGCAGTGCAGCAATCAGCAGGCGAGCCATCTGCCGGTCACCCGATGGAACCGGATGATGGGGTGATTTCAAGGGGGCGTAAAAGGCAACCTGCATGCGCAAGCAATCCAGTATTTCACAGTGGTTTCAACTATTTCAGCAAAAACTCGCCGATTCCTGCAAATCTATAGCCGGTTCTTGCCTCCCAACACTAACAATCTTTTGATCGGCTATCACAGAACCGTTTGTCAAAAAGCCATCATTGCGCTTGATCCCGTGCCTATGGCTCGCCAAATCAGCTGGGCTCGAATAAGATTCAGACGAAGATGGGAATGACATGGGAAGTCCCATGTTTTAAAGGGCGGGGATTGATCCAGCATTCATGACAATAGCAGCGACTGCACCCATGCTTTCCGAGCGGTTCTTGCGCCGGGCACGTCTGGCATCAGGCCTGATCATGCTCACATTCCTGACTTTGCATCTCGCCAATCATTCACTCAATCTCATTTCACTTTCCGCTGCTGAAGAAGGTCGCCGCTGGTTTCTTTTCATCTGGCGTAATCCCGTGGGAACCGTAATCTTCTACGGCGCAGCGATCACACACGTCATGCTCGTGATGCGATCACTTTATATGCGTCGCACATTGCATATGCCGCTCGGCGAGGCGCTGCAGATCATACTAGGATTGCTTATCCCCGTTCTGATCATCGAACATGTGGTCGGCACCCGCATCCGCTATGAGATATCCAATTACTATGACAGCTATGAAACCGTCATTCGCGGCTTCTGGATCACCTCCCCTTTCAATGGCATCAAACAGACCGTCGCCCTGATCGTCATCTGGTGTCATGGTTGCATTGGCATACATTTCTGGTTGCGCTACCGGCAATGGTATCAACGTGCGGCGCCGGTGTTGCTGACGGTTGCCATACTCTTGCCGGTGCTTGCGCTGCTTGGTTTTGCCAATACCGGCCGGACAATTGCCAATATGTCCCCAGCATCCGGTTATGGTGAATATCCGTCATCGGGTTATCAGGGGCACAAGAATTACAATTCCACGCGCTACTCCTCTCCAGCTGAGCGCACCGAGGTTAAAGAGGATGAATTCCTCATCAAACTTGGCCTGTATGGTGCCTTTGCCGGCGGGCTTGCACTGGTTCTTGTCCTGCGTGTCTACAGGCGCTGGCGCGAGAGGGCCAGCCAGATCGAGATCCGTTACGCCGATGGCCAAAGCGTCCGCGTACCGCTTGGCTTCAGTGTGCTGGAAGCAAGCCGCCTCGGTGGCATACCGCACTATGCCGTATGCGGCGGCAAAGGGCGATGTTCGACCTGCCGCATTCAGGTGCTGGAAGGTGCTGAAACGCTGCCTCCAGCAGAGCCGATCGAGCAGGCCACGCTAACCCGTATCGGTGCCGACCATGGCGTGCGGCTGGCGTGCCAGTTGCATCCCACAAGCAGTATCAGCGTTGTTCCACTGCTTGTGCCAAGCCTTGAAAGCATCGTCCCGGCAGGCAGCCAGCAGACAAGTCCGGGACGAGAACGCGAAATAGCCATCCTGTTTTGCGATATCCGCAGCTTCACCATGCTAACCGAAGCACGGTTGCCTTATGACATCGTTTTTCTGCTCAACCGGTATTTTGCTGTTGTTGGTCAGGCCGTCGAACGCTCCGGCGGGCGGCTTGACAAGTTCATTGGTGACGGTGCGATGGCTCTGTTCGGTTTGAACGGTTCAGCGGCTGACGCCTGTAGCAATGCGCTGAAGGCAGCGACAATCATCGTCAAGGAAATTGAGCGGCTCAATGACGAACTGGCTGGTGAACTCAGCATTCCCCTGCGCGTTGCCATCGGCATCCATACCGGCCCCGCAATTGTCGGGGCGATGGGTTATGGCGCAGTCAAAAGCCTGACGGCCATAGGCGATACGGTCAATGTTGCGAGCCGACTGGAAACTGTTGCCAAGGAGTTTGATGTAACGCTCGTGGTTTCGGAACCTGCAATTATGCTTGCCGGTTCCGATACGGCTGGCCTTGAAGTGCGAGAGGTAGCAATCCGCGGGCGCGCCCTGCCTCTGCGCGTTTATATCGTCCCACAGGAAAGCAGTGTTCGCTTCGTGTGACAGAGCCTGATATTCTCCTCACCGGAGAGTGGCTATATCACAAGAGTTTGGGGCGGACGGTGATAAATATAAAGGCATGGCGTCGGGGCTTCCAAAAAGCCAGAAACCGCGCGGCAGGACAATTTTTCGATACACGCTACGGCCGCGAACTGATGATCAGTGCAATGGATGCGCGTGTACTTACCATGACCGTTGATTGTGGTGATCATGTTATGACGTTCTCGCCGAATGACTATATCGGGAGGAAAATCTTCCGGAAGGGCCATTTTGAGCGGCATCACGTCAGCCGTTTGCTATCGATCCTCAAGGAGAAGCAACTTCTGCGCGAAGGCACCATATTGCTTGAACTGGGCGGCAATATCGGCACCCAGACGATCTATTTCAGCCTGAGCGGTTCTTTCGCACATATTATCAGCGTAGAACCCGACCCGCGTAATTTCCAATTGTTGAAGTCGAACATTGCGCAGAATTCGATGGAAGACCGGGTGACATCCGTCAATTGCGCAGCGGGCGATCACGATGGCGAAATCGAATTCTTTCAGCATTGCAGCAATCACGGGAAAAGCAGCACAAGCCGCCAGAGCAAGACGGACACCAAAATCATTGTTCCGGTGCGCCGTGTTGACAATATTCTCGCAGAGGCAGCCGTTACACCCGATCAGATCGGGCTGATATGGATGGATATTGAAGGTTATGAACCGGTGGCCTGCCGCTCGATGGAAACATTGATGATGCGCAAGGTTCCACTCTACCTCGAGTTTTCACCAAACTTTTATGGGCAGGATGAGACTGCAGCCTTCATACGCTATCTGGCTGGGTTCTACGACGACTGTCTCGCCTTTCTGAATGACAAGCCTTTGGCGATGAAAGTCAGCGCCCTTCCAGTCGATCAGGGGCAATTTGACGTGCTGCTCTTCGCTTGATTACCTGCGGCGATACAGGAAGTAGCGCCCCGGCTTGACGCTGCGCGGCAGAGGCAGAAGTTCGAGTTCCTGATGATCAAGTGCCAGTCCACTGGCAACAATACCGTGACGTGCCAGCAAACCTGCCGCCAGTTGCGGCAACCATGTCAGTGTGATCGCGTCAACATCCGGATAACCCGTGCCGATATCCGCATGAACGAGCGCCGCATCAATCCCTATAAAACTTTGAGCCGTTTCCTTGATTTCGCCAATCACCATATTTTCCGGATCAGGAGTGGAGCTTTTATAAGCATGGGAGGCTCTGTCAAACGCGATGATTCGCCTGTCAGGAAAGCGCTCACGTAAATGGTCATATGTGCGACCATTACCCAACCCAAGTTCGAGCAAAGGCCCCGGCAATTCCCTGATACTGTCCGAAATATGATTGAGGATATCGCGCTGGGCCGTCATGCGGCGAATGAAGCTGTCTAGGCGGCTCATGATTATCATGTGTCCATATTGTCAGTTTTATGCCAGCCCGGCTTATCAGGCTGTCGCAATCGGGTCGACCACAGGCAATGACATATCCGGTAGATTCTTTTTGATCAGACGCACCGGAACCATTTCATTTGATCATTTTCAACGACTTATCGAATGCTGTTATAAATCGCGCTTTCTTTAACTTGACTCTTTTTCTCATGTTCTTGTATAGCTGTTCGCGCAATGGTTGTGGGCCTGTTTATTTCAATATTTGAAATAAATCTGGCCGTGCTGTCGTTTGCTCAAAAGAAAATAAAATCCAATATCAAAAAGAATAAAGATCATGCCAAAAGAACAAGGTCTTCATGATGGAAATGTTCTTATCGACGCATTGGTTAAATACAAAAATAAACTGATAGTTATTGCCGAAAGTGTATTGCACTCCCACGCGCAAGCAGAAGATATATTTCACGATGCTATTGTGAAAGCTTGCACAATGCAGACGAGTTGCATCCACTGCCCTGTCGGATATGCCTGTCGGATGGTCTATAATCTTGCGCTTGATGAGGCGCGCAAGCGGCAATACGAGAAGAACAATCTTATGCCGATGGATGGTGTTGATTCAGTGCCGGCCCCATGTGTCAACGCGCTGGACTGTATCGTTATGGCGGAAGCGTTGAACAAGGTGATGGCGTCGCTCAAAGACTTGCCGAAGCGCACCCATGATGCATTCATCCGTCATCGTATTGGGGGTGTTCCGCAGAAAGATATCGCGGAAGAACTTGGCGTCTCACGCACCCTCGTCAATTTCATGATCAAGGATGCGCACCGCTACTGCGAACAATCACTCAAAGCTGCCTAGCAGCTTTTCGCGGTCGCAGAAGCAGCAGCGCAAACACCGGACCACCCAAAAGCGTGGCGATCAACCCCGTTGGCAATTGCCACGGGAAGTAGGCGGTGCGTCCGATAAAATCTGCAACGGCCATCAACAGGGCCCCGAACAGAGCCGTACCGAGAAGATGTGGGAAGCCGCGTGTCAGCCCCATACGCTGCGCCAGATGCGGCGCCATAAGGCCGACAAAGCTCAGTGGCCCGACGACAAGTGTGGCGATGGCCGTCAGAAGAGCCGCAAAACCAAGAATGAGTATTCGGAATGTTCGAACGTTGACCCCGTGCGAATGCGCCGACGCTTCACCCAAGGCAAAATGCTGCAGGGGTCGGAGAAAGACTGAAACGGTGGCCATGGCAACTAGGGCGCAGATGAGTGAGATGATCGCCGTAGAACTGCTGACACTGTAGGTGGAGCCCGTCATCCAACTGATCAGTGACATGGCTCTTGGATCACCCGATGCGAGAATGACCGAAACTAGTGCAGTGAGAAATGCGCTCAACGAGACGCCAATAATGAGGAACTGGTTGCCCGACTGCGCTTTGTGCCAGCTCATCGCAAACAGCGCGACAAGGACTGCGGCTGCACCAAGAAAACCACCAAGCAGCCTGTGACCATAATCAGGCTGGGCAACGACAAACAGGACACAAAGCAGTCCGAAGGCAGTACCTGCACTGACGCCAAGCACTTCAGGGCTGGCCATGGAATTGCCTGTCAACCGCTGCAGGAGACTGCCCGCAAGAGCGAGCATTATTCCTGCCGAAAGTGCAGCAACCAGTCTTGGCAGCCGCCACGGCAAGACGGATTCCAACACCTTGCCGGTGTGAACAGCCCATGAAGAATCGATTCCTCGCCCGATAAAGATTGCGACGACACAGGCAACGAGCAAAAGCGCGGCGAGTGTGGATAGCAGCAATGCCGGGTGCTGGCTCTTGCGGATCGATGGCGATGCGGTGGTGGGTTGACCAATAGCCTTGCGGCGCAACATGACGATCAACAATGCCGGGACGCCGATCAGCGCCGTCACGGCACCGGTTGGCAGCACAATGCCCGTGGTTGCCGACTGCAACTGCAAGAGCTGGTCGATGAGAACAAGCAGACCGGCACCGACAAGTGGAGCTATGATGAGCCGGTCCTTGATGCGCCGCGCGCCAATCGCACGCGCAATGGCCGGCGATGCGAGACCAAGAAAGCCGATAATGCCGACAACACTGACGGTGAACGTCGTCAATGCAACGGCAACCGCAAGGGTGAGCGCGCGGGTTGTATGCAATTTCATACCCAAGCCTTGCGCCGCATCACCAAGCGTCAACACATTCAGTTGCCGCGCCAGAAGAAAGGCAAAGAGCGTAACGACAGCAATTTTTGGCCAGAGTGCGCTTACATCGCACCAATCGTTCTGATTGAGCGAACCGCCGCCCCAGACAAACAAACCTGCAAGATAATGATCATTCATCAGAACCAGAATGGTCACGATCGCCGTGCAGTAGAGGCCCATGACGAGACCAGTCAGAATGACAATCACTGGCTGAAACTGAAAACGCCATGCCACGGTAAAAACAATTGCCATTGCAGTGAAACCGCCAATTGCCGTGGTTAGATCACGATTCCAGCCAAGGAGTGCCGGAAACCACAATATCGCAACGCCAAGTGCCAGTTGGGCTCCAGCTTCAACCCCCAATGTCGAGGGCGACGCCAGCGGATTGCGCAATATATGCTGGAAAAGCGTGCCTGAAAGCCCAAGCGCAAAGCCACAGACAACAGACATGGCAAGGCGCGGCAGAAGGCTATAGTGCAGAAGGACCGCCTGACCATCGCTAGCCGAAGGCGGCAGAAAAACAGCCCCAACCCCAAGCCTGCTGATCATCGGCCACAGATTGAGAGCTGCAATGCCAAATGCAAGCAACCAAAGAATGCTGGTCCAGATCAGGCGTTGTGACGAGGATGTACGCAGCATTACACTTTAACCTCGGCCAGAAGACGCGCGAAGCGCGAGACTGAGGGCAGCGCGCCGAACATCAGCACACTTGCCATGCGCTGCGCGTGTCCCGTTTGAACAAAGGGCATGGCTTGCCATAAGGGGCTGCCCGTCAAACCGGCAAGCACGTCGGGTGGGACCGGGTCCATGTAAAAAACGCGGCTGTCGCCCATGGTAATCAGGTCAGCCAGGCCGGCATCGCCGAAACCCCATTCATTGGTGCGTTTTGTCCAGGCGTTCTGCAGCTCAAGCCGGTCGAAAACATCCTGAAAAATGCCGCCCGGACCATAAACGCGGATGTTACGCGCGTTGAGAAAAGTTATGATAGCAAGCTTTTGCTCAGCGAGACGGCGGGTCGCAATTTTGGCTGCATCAAGCCCACGTTCGGTTCGATCAATCAGATCCTGTGCTTGCTGAGGTCGGCCCACAATCTGGCCAAGCTCCCGTGTTGCACTCACGATATGCGGATATGGCGAGGACCCAAGCGCATGGATGGGAAAGGATTTAACCGGTGCGATCGTCTCAAGCTGGGGCCTGATCCACTCAAGGTAAGGCGTTGAAATAATCAGGTCAGGCTGCAGAAGCTGCAGCATCTCCATATTGATTTCATAATTGGAACCGACATTTGCAATGCCCGCCGGTAGTGGCGGCTCCATCACCCAGTCGTACCAGCCCTGAGTATCAATGAGGCCAACCGGCGGGGCACCAAATTCAATCAATGTCTGCGCCAGACCATAATCCAGCGACACGACCCGCGGTTCGGCCGCCTTCCCTGATCTGACCGACATGAATGATGCAAGCGCGGCGGTCGAGCCGAATAGGAAATCACGTCGACGCAGCGCAGCCATTACAAGAATTCCAATCTCAGAGAACGTAGCTGATGGGCGATTGCGTTTCCGGATGCCGGAAAATGCCCATGCGAACACCATAAATGGCATTGAGCTTGTCGGCTGTAATCAGCGCATCCGTAGCATCATGCGCCACAAGCTTGCCGCCCGACAAGGCGATCAGCCGGTCGCAGTAGCGCGCCGCCATGTTGATATCATGCAGGACAATCAGAACCGAACGGTTGTGCTCATGCGCAAGCGTCTGGATGAGACTCATCACTTCGATCTGATGGTTGATGTCGAGGGCCGAGATTGGTTCATCGAGCAGAAGACATTCCGTATCCTGCGCAATGAGCATGGCCAAAAAGGCGCGCTGACGCTCGCCGCCTGACAAAGTGTCGACGATACGATCCGCAAACGGCGTCAGCCCGGTGAGTTCCAGCGCTTCGCTTACCTTGGTCCGGTCAGTCAGAGAAAACCGCCCCAGCGCACCATGCCAGGGGTACCGGCCCAGCGACACCACCTCCCGCACGGTCATACCATCCGTATCGGGCGTCTGCTGCGGCAGATAAGCGACTTTTTTGGCATAATCTTTCGGGCGGAACGATGCGAGAGGCTGACCCTGATAGTCAGCCTGCCCATGTGTCGGCGCCTGAAAACGCGCGAGGATTTTCAGAAGCGTCGACTTTCCGGAACCATTGTGCCCCAGAATGCCGACAACCTCCCCTTTGGGAACGTCCAGAGTCAGCGGATGAAGTAAAGTTCTTCCGTCAATATCAAAACCGACACCGCTGAGAGAAAAGGATGTTCCGTTCATTTATCACTGACCTTAGAATTTGGCTGACAGGATGCCTTTGATCACACGACCCTCGCCATAGATACACATTGGATCACCGGCAGCATCCGCGGAACAATTGCCATAGTAAGTTTTGTCGAAAAGGTTGCTCGCCTTGATAGAGCCCTTCCAACCGTTCTTCTCGTAGCTCAGTTCAGCATCCACAAGTGTATAGGCGCCGATATTGATTTTGTTTGCGTTGTCACCGAAGCTGCTGCCGACATAACGAACACCTGCACCAACGTTCAAGCCCTGTAACACGCCGGTGTCGAAATTATACTTTGCCCACAAAGACGCCTGATGTTCGGGCACCAGCGAAGGGCTGTTCCCCTGCTCGCCAGCCGTATTGCTTGATGTAATTTCGGCGTCGAGGTAGGTGTAGCTTCCTGTCAGGCTTACCCGTGGAAGAGATTGACAATACTCTCCAGTTCAAAGCCACGATGCCGGACTTCACCGGTTTGAATTGTATTCATTGGATTTGACAGATCAGGTGTCGTGATATTGGACTTGGTAATCTGGAATACGGAAGCTGTCAGCGTGCCCGGGAAGAAGTCAGGCTCATATTTTACGCCTGCTTCATACTGACTACCCTTTGTCGGCTTGAACGTCTGGCCGTTTGCATCAACCCCAATATTTGTTTTGAAGGACTCGGAGTAACTGACATAGGGGGTAAGGCCGTTGTCAAAAAGATAACCAAGTCCAATCTGGCCGGTAAATGCTCGATCGGACTGGGATGTGCTCGCCGTACTATCAAGCCGGTTATTGGTTTTGTTTTCAATCCAGGCCTGGCGACCACCAAGCGTAATCAACCAATGGTCATCAATCTTGGCATGTGTTTGAGCATAAAGCCCAACCTGACTGATCGTCTGCCGCAAATTCTCATAGATTGGCGGGTTGGCTATATCCAATCCGTAGACCGGATTAAGAATATCAAGGTTCGGGCCGTTACCAAAACCCTTCGTTCCGTCCACCGTATACCGGTTGTAATCGAGCCCAACCACAAGTGTATTCTTCAAGCGACCGGCTTCATATGTATATTCAGCATTATTATCTACACTGAACTCGGTGGCTTTCTGATCCACGGTAAAAGCGGTTCTTGGTATTAACCGGCCATCGATCATGCTGTTGCTGTAGTAGAGGTGACGGTAATCGGTATCTTCAGCCGAGTAACGTACTTTCTGACGCACAGTCCACGCATCATTGAAGTTATGTTCAAAATCGTAACCGATGGAACCATGATTGGCATGGAACCGATCGAAATTCGGATCAGCCGTTGTAAAACTACGCGAAAGCTTGCCGTAGGATGCAGGATACTGAACACCTGCCAATGGAACAAAGTAATTGGGTGTTAACTTGTCCCATTGGTAATTCGCCAGAACCGTTAAGGATGTATCGGCGCTTGGCGACCACGTAATAGCAGGTGCGATAAACACCCGATCATTTTCGGAGAATTTCTTTTCTTGCTCCCCATCGCGGAACAGGCCGGTCAAGCGATATGTCCACACACCGTCCTTATCAAGAGGGCCCCCTGCATCCAACCCGACCTCGTAAGTATTGAACGATCCGTAGGAGGCATAGGCACTGTAGAGCGGGTCCTTTGTCGGGCGCTTGGTCGTTGCGTTGATAACACCGCCGACCTCGTTCTCCCCGTAGAGAACGGATGCCGGGCCTTTCAATACTTCGACACGTTCAAGCCCATAGGGTTCAATTTTGAAACCCGAGAAATCCAGCGTCTTTTGCGGCAAACCATCCCGGAACAGGGAGTTGGAGCCAGCATCAAAGCCACGGATATTGACCTGCGTATACCGATCATCAACACCCCAAGGTGAGGCAGTAACACCAGCCGTATACGCCAGTGTATCCTCAATGCGCTGCGAAGGCCGGTCATCCATCTGTTCGCGTGTGATAACAGATACGGATTGCGGTATTTCCCGCAGCGGCGTGCTTGTCTTTGTTCCGGTATTGGTGTTCTTGGCAAGATAACCATTGCCGGGACCGGTAGCGTCGTCACCAGTGTTAATGATGATCGGGTTCAGCTCAATGACTGGCGCCTGCTGTGCAAAAGCAAGATTGGCGGCGAATAATGTTGCCAGCGATGTGGTCATCAGCAAACCGGTACGATATTGACGCTTGCGCGCCGCTGAATTGACCCCGTTCCAAATCATCGCCCTGCAACCCCGCATGAACCACACCCCTGCTAAAACCCTGAGACTATTTGATATTTAATATGAGTATTATTCTCATATTGAAAACATGACTACATTTGTCATCTTAGTGGAGTCAAGGCGGGTTTGACGAAATATCCGTCTTTTTCAACCCGCCTCAACCAAGTTTGTTTTGCCTGTGTCACATCTACAACTTGGCGGTATGGAGCGCCTGCTGGATATCGTTCCAGATGACTTCAGGCTCTTCCAAACCGACAGCGAAACGGATCGTCTGAGGATTAACGCCGAAGCGAACAAACGACGTCATCCGGTCAGGAATCTGCAAAGCGGCCTTGGCAGGAACAACAAGTGTTTCCGGCCCACCCCAGCTGACGCCAAGACGAATATGGCGAAGCGCATTGACGAAGCGCGCAACATCGATGTCCGGGTTCAGGTCAAAGGCAAACAGGCCGGAGAAACCCGTCAGCGTCTTCTTGCCCGGATGATCCGAAAAAGCCGGATGGCGGACAAGTTCAATATCGTTGTGTTGTTGCAGATGCTTGGCGAGCACGAGACCATTGTGCATGTGCTCCTTCAGCCGAACCTTCAATGTGCGCATACCACGCAACAACAGCCATGCCTCGAAGGGTGAAAGCTTTGCGCCGATATAGGGATAGGTCGAGCTGTTGATCTTGGCGATCAGATCGCGCGGGCCGACAACAACGCCCGCCACCGTATCGCTGTGACCGCCCAGATATTTCGAAGCGGCGTGGATGACAATATCGACACCGTGCTGGATCGGTTTCTGGAACAGAGGCGTTGCCCAGGAATTGTCGATGACCGTTGTCACGCCATATTCCTTGGCCATCGTCGTCAAGGCTTCGATGTCCTGCAACTCGAAAACCATCGATGTCGGATTTTCCAGATAAAGCAGCTTGGCGCCCGGCAAGGCAGCCCGCACTTCGTCAAGATTGGACGGATCAACAAAATCCGCCGTCACGCCAAACCGGGCGAGCATTTTTACAAAGAGACGATAAATATCATTGTAAAGGTGCTGAACAGCAACCACACGATCACCGGCTTCGACAAGGCTAAGGATCGTTGCGGTGATTGCGGCAGTACCACTCGAGAAACCACGGCCATCCTCGGCGCCTTCAAGACGAGCGGTCAGCAGTTCAAACTCACGCACGGTGGGGTTATCGCCACGCGAATAGATGTAGTTGCGCGAACGACCGGCAAATACGTCTTCCATCGCTTCATAAGTATCGTAAGTGAAGAGCGACGTCTGGAAGATGGGTGGAGAAACCGCATTAAATGCGGCGGTATCGACGGGTGAAAACAGATCATCCGGCATTTCCATTGAGCCGAATTCGTGGGGTGGCATGGCTTTGTTCATGATGCCCTCTCAGACACTGTGTTGTTGAAAGTTGTGATGGGAAGAGATGATGCAGTCGTGGTGCCGCGCAGTTGGCGCAGCGTAATGAAAAGGATAATTACCGACAGGAGTGCAGTTAGTGCCGGAGCCAGAAACAGGCTCGCAAGAAGCCCGTTGAAACCGAACAGGTGCGGCAGGACAAACAGCAGTGGCAGCAGGAAATAACCATTCTGGGCAATGCTGATAGTGGCAGCCAGCCGTGCCCTGCCCTGTGCTTGCAGAAGCACAACGA
The DNA here is from genome assembly GCF_020731415.2 of Phyllobacterium sp. T1293. Classification (NCBI taxonomy): domain Bacteria; kingdom Pseudomonadati; phylum Pseudomonadota; class Alphaproteobacteria; order Hyphomicrobiales; family Phyllobacteriaceae; genus Phyllobacterium; species Phyllobacterium meliloti. Next base: position 361,956 of record NZ_CP088275.1, read on the forward strand.
GAATCTGACGTATTCCGAAAAAGACGAAGGGAACATGGGTGACGATAATGGTCAGTGCCGCCGTTTGCGCGATTTCGATATCGCTCGTAAACACGGCGGCAATGGGATATCGCAGGAGAACAGCACCAAGGCCGTAAATCACTGCAAAGGCCGATGTCAGCGCCAGAAGCATGTTCGACGCCGCAAGCAATCGGGTCGAATTCCTGGCACCCCAGGCAAAACTCAACACCGCCTGACCGCCAAGCGACAAACCAATGATGGGCAGCATACCCAGGGTGAGAACACGCAGCGCAATACCAACACCAGCAATGCCGCTATCACCCCGGTAAAAGCCCGCATAGGTAAACAGAACGGCAAAGCTGATACTGCTCAACATGCTGGTCAGGGTTGTGGGCAGACCTATTGAGAATACAGGTTTCAGTATATCCGCCCGGAACGCGGCAAATCGCGCCGACAAATGCAATGTGCCAACCCGCTTGCGGAAGTAGAGTGCATAGGCGCCAAGTGCTGCAATCTGCGACAGGATGGTTGCCAAAGCTGCGCCGGCAAGTCCGAAGCCGAAACCAAAGATCATGATCGGATCGAGAACAATATTGAGAGCAAAACACCCGAGCAGCGTCCACATGCTGAAGCGCGTATTGCCTTCCGATATGGCAATGAAATCGGACAGGATTTGCAGCATTGTCAGCGTTACCGAGAAGGCAACGATCATCAGATAGTGCTCGGCAAGCGGCATGATAGCCCCGCTGGCACCGAACAGGCCGAGAAGCTCACGCCGGAACAAGAGAATACCGACCGTCAGGAAAATTCCGAGCGGCACGGCTAAAACCATCAATGTCGAGGCGGTCACATTGGCGCGCTGTGGATTGTTACTGCCAAGCGCACGCCCAACAGCGGTGGCAACACCTACGCCAAGCCCCTCACCGATCGCACCGATCATCATCAGGATCGGCAGGACAACCGTGATGGCAGCGATTTCATGGCTGCCGATCATCCCGACAAAGACCATGTTAATGGTGTGATGAACAGCATTGATAGATAGACCAGCCACTGCTGGCATACCCAATCTGAAGATTAAACGCGTGAGCGCCGGATCGTTCAGATCATCCGGCGCAAAATAAGCGCGTTTGGGCTTTGAAGGCCCGCCTGCATCGGGCTTCATGGTGCGGGAACCCAAAGCCTGTCATCAAAGAAGCGCTCGCGCAGCAGCATCACCAGCATGGCGCGCTTATGCGGAAAATCGAAGTGCTTCACCTTGGAAAATCCGGAGCGATCGAGATTACGGATTTGCTGTTCGTGGCTGGCACGCGGCTCACCAACGATGCGCTGCGTGCGCGGATCATCGAGAAACATGAAGTGCATCAGTGATGGCAGCCAAGCGGTAATCCACTGCTTGCCGCGATAATCGGGCTCGCCAATGGCCACATGCCAGCCCCGGTCGTAATCCTGCGCATCGTAGTAAGGTCCGAGGCGATTTTCCTTGGCCCAATAGACTTCAAAATAGCCAAACGGAACCCCGTTAAAGCAACCGATCAAGGCAAGGATATGCGGATCATGCAGCCGCTCCTCGAGAATGGCTGCGTGCTTATCCTTGTCGCCGCCATCTTCCCAGATCATATTGACCTGTTCATCATTCATCCAACGGTGGAAATGGTCGAGATCAGTCTCCGGATCAGCGGCGCGGAAGGAAAGCGTCTGATCGAGCCAGGGAATGTAACGCTCGTAGACAATGCCGACAGGCTTGCGCGGTCGCTTGGGATGATATTGGCCATTGGTGAGTGTATGCACTTGCGGATGCGGATAGGGCGGATTGGCAATCCACGGCATTGGCCACTGCCAGAACTCCCGCGTATCAACGGTCAACGAATTCCCATTATACAGGCCAAGCGGGAAATCCGATGGTTGCACATTGTTGATTTCAACCAGATTGATATTCCGCGACTGCGCCGACAGGAACTCGATGGCTGAGGCCAATACCGGTACGGTTTCATCCGCATTCAGGTCAGGCAAACGTAGCCGGACACTGTCCGCCCTGGATTCGACGTCAACGAGATAGCGACCGGCGCCGGTTGCAATTACCAATTGGCCCGGCGTTTTCATCTCCGCTGATTTCAGAAAACACGAGGAGCCGGGTGTTGGAAACCGTGAAACATTGGCTTCTTTGGAAATATTGGAAACAAGAGTCATGGCGCACTCCGCAGCATGTTCGCTGCCATCGTTTGACAAAGTGATTTCCATAGAGACGGCTGGGGCGCTTTTCGATTTAGCCAAAACTTTAAAAAAATTTTCTCCTATTCCGCTTAAATCGGACGCGGGCTCATCCGTCTCTTGGTCATGTCTTTATTCTGCAAGGAGCCCGCATGATGTCGAATGTCGACACGTCACCAGAGACCTGGAGCATCGTTCGCGATCAGGAACACCGCTATTCCGTCTGGTCCAACGATAAGGCTCTGCCGGTTGGCTGGAACAAGGAAAGCTTCAGCGGCACCCGCGAGGAATGCCTGAGCGAAATCAAGAAAATCTGGGTTGACCCGCGGCCGCTCGCCTTGCGGCAGGCAATGGCGTGATTGCCGGATAACCTTTTCAGACAACAGATCGGTGACGATATGAACAAACTATTCGCTCAACCTGATACCAATGAGCCTGCTTCCATCGAGGACATTGCCAATGGCGCTGTCGAAAGCTTTCCGCTGACACTGGCACAAAAGCGCATCTGGTCACTTGAGCAGATCGGCAACAGCACAGTCTTCCCGTTTCAGATTCTTTCCTTGCAATGGAATGAAACGGTTGATCTGGATCAACTGCAGACCGCATTGAGCACCTTGGCACAACGCCATAGTGCCCTGCGCACTCGCTTCCGCCGTTTTGCCGGTGGCCGCATCGAGCAGTTCTCCATTCCGGGTGATCTTCCATCGAATGAGATTGTCGGCAGCGACAGCAATCCTTTAACCCAGACGGAAATCGAAGATGCGAAAGGCGGTTTTGTTGCCCGTCCCTTCAATCTCCTGAATGGAGTTTCCGCCCGCTATCAACTGATTGTTGGAAGCAAGGGCCAGTTGGTGTCGACCATCGTCCTGCATCCGATTGTCTGTGACGAAGCGGGGCTCGCGATCCTGCGCAACGATCTCATTGCATTGGTCGAAGGCAAGGAATTGCCAGCCCTTTCCAAGGACACTCTTCAACGCGGCGTGCGCGAAGAGGAGTGGCTGGACAAGCCGGAATTCTCGGCGGCACTCACCCATTGGCGTGATCTGATTGGCGAAGAATATAATGCCACGACACTGCCCACCCGTTTCAATGCAACAGGGTATGCCGGTGCCAAGCGCAAGCATGCCTCTTTCGCTTTGGGTGCTGATTTGTGGACCAGCATTGCATCCTATGCCCAATTGAAAGGCTTCAAAGCTGAACACCTGCTTTCTGCAGCCTTTGCCGTTCTCCTGGCGCGCTACAGCGGAAACTATGCCCTGCAATATGGCACATTGCTTGGCTCCGGCAATGAGATCGACCGGCCAACGATTGCACGCACAGAACAGATTCTACCGCTCAAATTTGAGTTCACCTCACGGACCGTATTTCTTGATGTGTGCAAAGCGTTGGTCTCATCCATCGCCGCCGGAACAGACCATCTTGTTCCCTTCGAACGCCTTGTTCAGGAAATTCAGACGCATGAAGAGCGGGAACAGGATGCCATCGTCAAATCCCTGTTTGAATTCCGTCAGCCGGTGGTGCATTCGGCTTTGGCTGACCATCATGCGTCATCCATTGCCCCACGCTCGGACGCAGAACTTGCATTGGTTCTCACGCCAAGCGCACAGGGCGGACTTGCCGGTCTGTTCGACTATGCCGAAGATATTTATGAACCCGCATTAATCGAGCGCGCGGCTGTTCATTTCAGCCGCATCCTGTCCCAGGCTATTGCTGGAGAGCAGGTTCGCATCAAGGATATCGAACTCATCACCGATGACGAACTCCTTATTCTTTCCGCCCCCTATGAAGATGACGGCATTAATGATGACCGCGCCGTGCATGAACATATCGCTGCCCATGCACAGCGGACGCCTGACAAAACAGCCGTCATCTTTGCCGATGAAATCTGGAGCCATAGCAAACTTGACCGTAGCGCCAATAAACTGGCGCACCGGCTGATCAAACTTGGCGTTGGCGCTGATATTAGCGTTGCAATTGCGGTCAAACGCTCTCCTGAAGCAATCGTTGGCATTCTTGCCACGCTCAAGGCTGGCGGCGCCTATATTCCCGTCGAGCCTGATCATCCGACCAGCCGCAACCATCACATCCTGCGCGATGGCGGCGTAAAAGTCATTCTGACCCATAGCTGGCTGCTTGATCGCATTCCGGAAGGGCTTGATGCGGTTATTCTGGAGCTGGACAAGCTTGATCTTTCAGGCGAACCGGACAGCGTTCCAGATGTGAAAGTTCACAAGGATCAGCTTGCTTACATCATGTACACGTCCGGCTCGACTGGTCTGCCAAAGGGTGTAGCAGTCGAACATGGACCGCTGACCCATCACATGCAGAACACTTCGCGCGTTTACGGCATGAGCGAAGATTCGCGCGAGCTGCCTTTCCTGCCGTTCAGCTCCGATGGCGGGCACGAACGCTGGATGAATCCGCTGATGGAAGGCGGTAGCATCATTCTGCCTGATCAACCATTGTGGACACCCGAAGAAACCCTGACCGCCATGCGCAAGCATGGGGCCAACAATGCCAGCATTCCAACAACCTATCTGCAGCAATTGGCGGAATGGGCTGATCTGACCGACAGCGCTCCGCCAATGCGCCTCTATTCCTTTGGTGGCGAGGGCCTTGCCCAGCAGACATTTGATCTTCTGTCCACGGCATTGAAATCCGAATGGCTGATCAATGGCTATGGGCCAACAGAAACCATCATGACACCGATGGTGTGGAAGGTGCGTGCCGGACAAAAGTTCGAAGGCACCTATGCACCAATCGGCCGCGCCGTCGGCAACCGCCGGGTCTATGTGGTCGATCCCGATCTCAACCCCTGCCCCATCGGCGTAACGGGCGAACTCTTCATTGCGGGCGAAGGCATGGCGCGCGGCTATATCGGCAAGGCCGATACGACAGCTGACCGTTTCATCCCCGATCCCTTTTCCAAAGAAGGTGGCCGCCTCTACCGTTCCGGCGATCTGACACGCTGGCGCGAAGACGGCACAGTCGAATTTGTTGGCCGAGTTGACCATCAGGTCAAACTGCGCGGCTATCGCATTGAGCTTGGCGAAATCGAAGCGGCACTGCTTCAATTGGATGGCGTTGGCGAAGCTTTGGTTGTGCTGCGGGATGACGATGCAACCAAACAGAAAATGTTGGTTGCGTATGTCGTGCCAAAGCAGGGTATCGAACTGGATGTCGCTGACATGCATTCGGCACTGGAACGTATACTTCCCGCCTATATGGTGCCTTCAGCTATTGTTCCGCTTAAGGCGATGCCAATCAACCCGAACAGCAAGCTCGATCGGTTCGCACTTCCAGCACCGACGCCGATGAAGCGGAACATTATCGAACCGGAAAATGCCTCCGAAGAAGAAATCCGCGATATCTGGCAGGAAATCCTGAAGATCAGCCCGATCAGCGTTGAAGACAACTTCTTCGCGATTGGCGGTAATTCGCTGGGTGCCATCCGTATTCTCTCAACATTGCGCCAGCGCAAGCCGCAGAACCGGACAACGATTGCCGATCTCTTCAACAATCCGACAATCCGTTCGTTTGCCCAAATTGTTGAAAACGGCAATGATCAGGCGGGCAGTGAAGTAATTGTCCTGCGCGCATCGGGAACCAAGCCGGTTCTCTATTGCTTCCCCGGTCTGCTGGTCAGCACGCGCGAATATGTCAAGCTTGTCGACTATCTCGGTGCCGATCAGCCCGCCACCGGTTTCATCTGCTATTCGCTCTCCGAACAGAAGGAAATCGGCTCGTCGGTTGACGATATCATTCAGGGCTATGTGGATTACATCCGGCGCGAAAGCAAAGGCCAGCCCTGCTATTTCCTCGGCTGGTCATGGGGTGGTCTGCTTGCCTATGAAACCGCGCGCAAGCTTGGCGATGAGATCGATCTGCGCCTGATCACAATGGTTGATGTCTGCGATCTAGGCACGGAATTCGCCATCGGCGCCAAGCCACGCTTCAAGCCGGGTGAACGCGATCAGCTACACGCCACGGTACAGGAATGGTTGTCACGAACAGCCATGCGCGGTGAATGGGACCGCCTGCTCAACGTCATGGATGAAGACACCTATGAGCAGTTCCTGCGCTTTGTTGGCGACGAAAAGGATGAGTTACCAACAGACGGTCCTGACATCAGCAGCCGCGAACACACGTTCTGGATTCTCATCGACAATGCTCTGATTTTCAGGCGTCACGAACTGCAGCCGCATGATGTGCCGATCCATTCATGGGCGGCCGATGACAGCCTGAATCGGGGTCTCAACCTGATCGACTGGCGGCGCTACTCACCGCGGGCCAATCCGGCGGAAATTATCTCTGGCACCAACCATCTGCACGTAATCGGATCACAGGCATTCCACAGCCGTCTCTCCCACCGGCTGGACGAGGCCCGATAGGGCCCTTTGGAATCAAGATCACGGAAAGGAATTCTGATGACTGCCATGTTTGCGAACAATGATCATCTGCGTCAGCCGAACGAAACCCTCGATCTGGCGGGTATCGGTGTCGGACCTTCCAACCTGAGCCTTGCTGCCCTGCTTGATAGTGTGGGACAGGTAAAGGCGCATTTTTACGAACGCCGGGCCAGTTTTGACTGGCACCCCGGCATGATGCTGCCCGATGTCGAGCTGCAATCATCCTACCTCAAGGATCTTGTCACCCCCGTCATGCCGACCAATCCCTGGTCCTTTGTAGCTTATCTCGTGGCACACAAGCGCCTCTACGCTTTTCTGAATGCCCATTACGACGCTGTACCCCGACGCGAATTCGCGCAGTATCTGGCATGGGTGGCGGGACAGCTCGACAATGTTTCCTTTGATGCCACTGTTCGCGAGGTCAAGCACGATAAGGACCGGTTTGTTGTACAGTTCGACAATGGCAGCGTCGCCGCCAAGAACATTGTTCTGGGAACAGGAACAAGCCCATTCGTGCCGTCCTGGGCAACACCATTCCTTGGCGAGCGCTGCTTCCACAATTCGGAGGCCAAATTCCGTCTGCCTGATCTCGATGTTAAGCGGGTCGCCGTTATTGGTGGTGGCCAGAGCGGTGGCGAAGTTGTCGAGTCTCTGCTTAATGCGAAAGCGGGATTGAAGGAACTCAACTGGTTCAGCCGTCGGCATAACTTTGAGCCAATCAACGATACCGCGTTTTCCAATCAGGTGTTTTCGCCTGAGTATGTCTACGCCTATCTCAATTTGAACAATGACCAGAAGCTGGAAGCACTCAAAGCGTCAATCCTCACCAGCGACGGCCTTTCGCATTCCACTATCAACTCAATCTATCGCCGACTTTACAGCCTGCGCTATCTCGAAGGCCGTGACATTGAGGCAAAGCTCTCGCCCAATCGTGATGTCATTCAGGTCGAGGCGGACAAGGACGGCTATCGTCTGATCGTACGTAACCGCTTCGATGGCGGTGTCGAGGTTGCTCACGCTGATGCGATCATTCTGGCGACGGGTTATCAGTTCAAGCTGCCAGAAGCGCTATCCGGATTGCAGGACCGTATCCAGTTCGACAGGAACAGCCGTCCAGCACTCAATGACGAGTATTGCCTCAACTGGAATGGGCCGAAGCAGAACCGCATTTTTGCCCAGAATGCCGGACGCTATAGCCACGGTATTGCCGATTCACAACTCAGCCTGATGGCGTGGCGCAGCGCCCACATCATCAATACGCTGACCGGGCAAGAGCACTTTGATCTGGAGCCGCATGACTCGCAGGTCAACTGGCTGTCGAGTGGTCACGAGACACTCGGTCAGTCCATCGCCGTAGATTACTAGGTCATCAAATCTGATCGGGAAAACGGTGCTGGCGAAATGCCAGCGCTGCCCGCTCCGATTGTGCGGAAACAGCGATCAAGTGGCCGACGGGCGAACGAAAAAGACGATGATGCCAACCGGTGTCATCGCTTGATAGATTCTGTTCAATGTGAATGGTCTTTGTACCGTGTTCGAGCCATACATTCAGACGGTTCGGGTCAACGATCAGCCCCTCTCCCGTAGCTTTCAAAAAACTTTCCTTCAGGGTCCAGTACGTCAACAGCAATGATTGACGCTCTGCTCCCTGGAGCGCGGATAATGTTGCAAGCTCGCTGGCAGAACAGATGAGTTGCGCCGTCTCTTCTTCAAGTAACGTAGAATGTATTTCAGCATCTATACCAACAACGGTACAATCTCGACTGATCGCAAGGATTGATAGACCTTCCGTATTACTCAGATTGAACGTCAATGCGGTTTTGTCTGCAAGGTATGGTTTGCCGTGCTCTCCAACCGCGATATGCAAATCCTCAGCAGCTATTCCTGTGTAAGACGACAATATGCTGCGCTGCAGATAGCGACCGGCCATAAAACCGATGCTATCTTTCTCAAATCGAAAAGCCGCCGCTCGGTCCTGTTCTTCACGCGTTAAGCGCGACTTGATCTTGACCCAATCGGTCTGGCCACTCGTATGGGGCCACCACCAGATATCGATTGCCGGATGGTGTTCTCGAGTGGGCGTTGCGCTCGCTTCGGGCATATCCAAGAGAAGATCATATGGCAGCATCTCGCCTGCATCCTTCCCTTGGTAGCACTACGATATCAGGTGTGGTTTCACAATTGCAAAGGCCGTCTGAATCGCACGATTGACCGCGACCGGCAGCAGCGACATGTGATTCTCACCCGCATAAATCTCGAATTCTGTCCGGATTGGACTATCCGGCAAACGGTTCAAGCGGTTCATAAGTTCGACGGAATAATCATTGTTTCGCGTGATCTTCTTTTGCGTCAACCGATCAGCCTCGTCAGCAGCGCCTCGCTGGAACGGTGCCAGTTTGTCCGTTTCATACTCCCCGCACGAAAGAAAGAGTTCGGCACCGGGCCGCGTTGCAGGCGCCGCTTCAAACCGAGGCAAAAATTCGTTAATCGCGCAATTCTCCCAATAGATGGAAGCACTTGCCGCAATCCAGGTCGTAAAGGCTGCCGGGCGTGTAAAGAGGCTGTAGAGGACGAAGAGCCCGCCAAAGGAGTGGCCAAAAATCGCCTGGCGATTCCGATCGATCGGAATATCGGCCTCAATCATGGGCTTTATCTGGTCTTCGACAAACGTCAAAAACTCTTCTGAACCTCCGGTTCTGACTTCCGGGCTGTTCTCGTAAAATGGCGGATAGCTCTGTCCAGGTGGCGGCCCGAGGTCCCATGAGCGCCTCAACGGGTCATAGGCCCCATCAACCGGATAACCGATCGTAACAATGACACCGTAACACACATTGGTCCCCGTGGGATAACATGCCTGTGCCCGCATCGCATCAACAGCAGTGCCGATGACGGCATTGCCGTCGGTCATGTAGAGTATTGGCCATCCATCCTTTGGCGCCTCTCCGCCCGGGCGGTAGACGAAAATGCGGTAAGTCTGGCCATTCTGATTCGAAACGACGTCGTGAAAGGTGGTATCGCCAATCGTGACCAATGATGAATTGGGAAATGCTGTCATTATTCCATATCTTGCGAGGCTCGAAGGACTGGTCCTTCCACCGCTTAACGGCGCAGAACGCTTTGGTTGGTTATCCTGTTATTAAACATGAACATAATGGTCAATATTTATTCTGCGCCGTTGAACGTCACTTTTCAACGGAACATAGCTGACACAATCACTTAAGATTCACGGCAATCGCCGGTTATCAGCCTGTTTGCGATCACACAATTTTTAAATGCCCCGAGAACATAAGATTTGCTATGAAAACCAGTCCCGCTAACCATATATTCGTTTCCCATAAAGCGATTCTGAAAATCTCTTGCAGCAAAGCAGTTAATTTCAGATGTTTACTCTGATTTGAAAACCTTCTCTCTTCAATTATATATATGGTTTACATAGTAACTAATGGTTTTGCCTTGGAATGATCGAACGAAGTGAGATGCGATTTATGAATACACATGAAAAACTTATAGAATCCATCGCAAAGGCGATCCATGCGCAGAAGTATACTGGCAGCCAAAGCTGGGACAGTATTCCGGATTTCGTCCGCCAAACGTATCGGGAATATGCGAAAGCCGCGCTGCCCATAGTGTATAGCGTTATGCGGGACCCCACCAACGAGATGATTGATGCGGCTAACCGAGCACGGCCATCCGTGACATCGAGAACTATTCAGGCCGCCGTTGATGCCTCCCCCCTGAATCCAAACGGCAAGCTCTAATTCGCAGCAATCAGGAGAATCAGTGTTGCAATGCAGCACTTGCTCTTGCTGAAAAGCAGATTCATCCACGATACAGCCCTTTGGCTGCCATTGGCCTGTCCTCTTTATGGCTTGCGTTGATTAACGCGCGATCCATACAAGATGGCAGGCTTTTATCTGTCGTGCGCTTCATTCGTTTCTGTAAAAATATACACATCACGACAAACATCTATTATAAACGCCAGTTTTCTAACGTTTTAGTCAATATACATGTTGAAAATAATGTTCAAACCTCTCATTTGTGAAACAATTGTTTTGTATTGTATGGGATAGATAAATTTGTCTTTAAATTTCACATTAATCAAATAAGCTAAAAAACTTGGAAGACATATTTCTTTAGTTGCTATTTCTGCAAAGTTTCTCGTAATCTGGAATTCCTTGAATGTCTAAAGTTTATCATGGACTTTCGTTCTAGAAGTTGCTTGAAGGTATTTGGGTTTTTTCGGGGGAGAAATGTATAAAAATCCTATGGAACGTTCTGAATACAGATCTCTTTCGAGTTCAAGTGACGACATATCCAGTAACATTGAGAAGATTGATGATAACTGGCGCTGGTCTAGTTTCCCGGATGAGCAGGGCCGTTATGGATTCAAGCGTCAAATATGCACCTTACAGCAAACATCTATTGTGTATGGCGAGACAAGCGGCCGTCTTGAAGTTGTTTCAAATGGTGTAGGCGCAACATTGAGCTTCGTTTTTATGCTCAAAGGCGCGATTGATCTTATCGATACAAAAAACCGGAAAGTACAAAATATTGCCGCTGGAAGCGCAACCAGTGTGTTTGATCGACCTGGCGTCAAGGCAAAATTTTATCCCGGCAGCACCTGGGTGACATATCTTGTACCGGTACCGACCCTGCGTGAACATTTTGAACGGTTGATGCGGCGGCCATACTTTCAGGAACTGGCATTCTCGCCGTTGCACGATTTCCGTACCGGTAGCGCTTCTGCGCTCTATCAGACGCTTTGCTATGTCAGCGAAGACATTGCTGCAGCTACCAGTTCCGGGCGGGAAGTTCTCGCTGGCGTATATGAACGGTTGTTGCTTGCCAAACTGTTCATGACCAAGCCTGACAATGTCAGCGCATTGAACAATCAATCCTCACGTAGAATTTCGCCCCGCTATCTGCAGAGTGCGGAAGCATTCATGCGAGAAAACATTCATAATTCGATAACGCTCGATGACATTGCGGCCGCCGCCGGATGCAGTTCGCGTGCCCTGCAACGTATGTTCAAGGAATATCGTGACACCAGCCCCATGCACATTCTGTGCGAATACAGATTGTCGGCGGCACATGATGCAATCGTCAGCGGCAGTGCCCGGAACGTAACTGATCTGGCCATGCATCTTCAGTTTTCAAATCCCGGCGCTTCTCGTCCCTGTACCGGAATGCATATGGAATGAGTCCATCGGCAATGATGAGATTCCATGAAAAGAGCGCGTAAGACATGCTGAGAATGCGAGTTGGACTTTCACTCCCGATAGACGCGGTGCCACAGTATCTCCTTTTCCGGCATATTGGACCAAAGAGATCAGTCTCGGCAGGATTGCTTATTTCAACGGCGATTGCACTCTCTCTGTCGGGCTGCGCCCTCCCCAGTTCCGGCCCTTCAGCAAAGCAGGTTATTGAGCAACGGAAAACCGAGACCCGCACCAATTATGCGATGGTTGATGTCAATGATGCCGTTCTTTCTTATGCGGCGACACGTCCTCGCGAGAGCCTGATCAATCGCTTTGGTGCAGGACCACGAACAAGCGATCTGCGTATTGCTGTCGGTGACGTGGTTGGTGTCAATCTTTGGGAAGCCCCTCCCGGCAGTCTCTTTGGTGGCAGCATCACATCATCTGGTCTGCAACAGTCGACCGGCGGATCAACGGCCATCCCCCCGCAAACGGTTTCGGGGGACCGCACCATTGCCGTTCCCTACGCAGGACGCATTACGGTAGCAGGCCGGACACCTTCAGAAGTAGAGCGCCAGATCGCAGCAGCACTTGAAGGCAAAGCCGTGCAGCCTCAGGCTCTCGTGACAATCCAGAGAAGTACGGCAAACTCAGTGACAGTGACAGGAGAGGTCGCTTCTGGCGCACGTATTTCCCTATCAGGCGCGGGAGAGCGTGTGCTGGATGCCATCGCCTCTTCCGGCGGTATCAGGGCGGCGGCAAGTGAGAGCATCATCAGGCTGACACGCAATGGTACCACAGCCCGCATTCCCTTTGATGTGCTTATCGAAAATCCCGCGGAGAATATCCGGCTAAAATCCGGGGACCTCATTACCGTTGTGCGTGAACCGCGCACTATCCTCGTGCTGGGTGCCGCCGGTCGCAACGCTGAAATTCCATTTGAAGCGTCCCGTATCTCGATGGCTGACGCACTTGCGAAAGCGGCAGGCCTGAATGACAATCGCGCCGACGCCAATGGCGTTTTCGTCTTGCGCTATGAACTCTCATCTGTCGCGCGCAGGTTCCTTGCTGCGGGCAATCCACTGCTCAACTCCGGTGAGTATGTTCCTGTCGTTTATCGCTTCAACATGAAGGACACGAGCACATTACTGGCCATGCAACGCTTTGAGATGCAGCCCCGCGATGTCATTTATATTGCCAATGCTTCCGGCGCCGAATGGCAAAAAGTTATGGCAATCTTCCAGGGCATCGCTTCGCCTGCCATGTCGGCCACATCAATAGGTATAAGTGCAGCGGCTGCAGGGCGATAAACCATAATTAAGGAGATTACATTCTAAGCATCCGTCTTGTGGGATACTAACATAACTGAAACTATCACTGTCCTATGCTTCCTGTTTAGGAACAGCTCTAGTGAGAATGCATCATGCCATCCCAGTCGTTGCTCCATCTCCACGAGATTGCAAATTTCAAGCGCCAAGACCTGGAAATAGCGGTTCAAAATCTCGCACACAGTGCATATCTGGGCGATTATACTGCGATTGTACGTATCCTCGGGCGTTACAAATTTTACATTGATACCCGCGATCGTGGTTTCGGATCACATCTTCTTCTGGACGGCTACTGGGAAATCTGGCTGACGCAATTTTGCGCACGCAACATTCAGGCGGGAATGGTCGTTGTCGATGTAGGCGCCAATTTCGGTTATTATTCCGTCCTGCTCGCGGAACTTGTTGGCGCTACGGGAAAGCTCATAGCGGTTGAGCCTAACCCGCATGCCATGGACTTTTTGAAACGCAGCATCGATCTCAATGGCTTTTTACGCCGGACACATTTCGAGCAAAGCATTCTCAGCGATGAAAGAACAGGTGCCGCACCTTTGTTCGTGCCGCATCACGAGCCAAAAAATGCAACAGTTGTGGAACCTCACTTTGTTGCGAACCCGTTGATTGGTTCCATCATTGATGTTCCGGTGACGACAGTCGACCAGCTCTGTAAATCATATGATCGCGTCGACTTCATCAAGATTGATGCGGAAGGTGCCGAACAGCGTATTTTCGGTGCCATGGAAGAAACTATAGCCCGCCACAAACCGATGATCGTGGTGGAGTTCAATGTCGAGAGGTACGCAAACAGTGAGGAATTCATCAGCCGGTTGACAGCTGTATATGGCACATTGCGCCGACTGGATTTCAAGGGGAAAACACATATCGTGTCACCTCAGGAGCTTCTTACAAAAAACGTTGGCGAGGACTGGCTGCTTGTAGTCTCGGCACAGGAGCCGACGTGAGCTGGGAATTTCACACGTGAACGACTTAATGCCCTTATCCCGAAAGGAAGCCCGTTGGTAAAAACCATATTGTATGATGGTCTGAATCTATCCATGCAAAAGGGAACCGGCGTTGCCACTTACACCCGCGGCCTGATTCAAACCGCACGCGAACTTGAATACAAGACCGGCATCATTCATTCCGTTCAGGGAAAACTCCCGAAAGACCCGGCGCTTAGGGAAGTGGTCCTCTTTGATGACAATGCAAACCGAAAACTTACGCCTGTTGCATTTGGGCGACGCTGGATGCGTCGGCGCATTGCGGCGCCAATGGGTGTCACCCCAACACCCATACCGCTAACGGGCACGGTGATTGTAAAGTCATTGCAGGGAAATCTGATGGGATCAGAATTTCTCTATGCAAATAACGACCTTTTTGCCCTCGCCCGCCATCACTTCAAGGCCTTCGGGAAAAGCCTGCCGCTTTCGTTCGACAAGGCCCCGGATCTTCTTCATTGCACCTATCCATTACCACTCAGGGCGCGCAAAGGCCTGAATATCTGCACCATTCACGATCTCGTACCCCTGCGCCTGCCCTACCTGACAGAAGACAATAAACGATATCATTACAAGCTTCTGCGGCATCTGACAAAATCGGCAGACCACATCGTTACGGTCTCCGAAACATCCAAACGGGACATCGTCAAGATTCTTGGTGTCGATGAAAAACGTGTCACCAATACATATCAATCCGTCCACGTGCCGCTCGATTTACGCGATAAGCCTGAGGATGTGGCAGCGGATGAAATTGCAGGTATTTTCAATCTCGACTGGAAAAAATATTTTCTGTTTTTTGGAGCTTTTGAACCAAAGAAAAATCTCTCGCGACTGGTAGAGGCTTATCTTTCAGCCAAGGTTGATCTGCCGTTGATCATCGTTGGCGCCCCCGGCTGGAAGGGCGATCAGACCCAGCTTTTGATCGACGACGAGCGGTTTCGCTTCTATGCACAGACTGAAAACCGGATTGTCCCCGGCCGCCGCATCCATCGCTTTGATTTTGTGTCCTATTCTCTTCTCATCAGTCTGGTACGCGGCGCGCGTGCGGTTCTCTTTCCTTCCTTGTATGAGGGCTTCGGGCTTCCCGTCCTTGAATCGATGCAGCTCGGAACGCCGGTTCTGACGTCCACCGAAGGATCTGTCCCCGAAATTGCCGGCGATGCCGCCCTGCTGATTGATCCCTATGACACAGATTCTTTGCGCAATGCCGTTAAAGCACTTGCCCGCGACAGCGATCTTTGTGACCATCTCGCTACATTGGGGCCGAAACAGGCTGAACTTTTTTCGCCGGCGCGCTACTCTCAGGCTGTCAATTCTCTTTATGACGGCCTCTTCAATGGAGGAGTGTAAATATACCGATGACTCTTCTGGTCGCGTTGGGGATGCCAGGTATCATGTCGTTCTGGGGCAATTTTGCCCTCAGCGTCATCGCAAGCGAAGTGTTCGACGATCATTGCATGTTCCATGTGGAAACGCTGGAAGACATCCAAAATGCGTGGAAGAACCGCACCAGTGAGAATGTCATTATAACATCGCACTATCTGGATGCCGGATTGTCAGCATTTTTATTGAAAACAAATGCCCCTTATGTGGTTTTCAGCGAAAACGCGGTCGATTCCGTTTCCTATCTCGCTCGCCAGCTTGCGCGGGAGGACATTGGACTTATCCGCTCAGTATCCGCGAGTATTGCGTGCATCTCCCAAGTGCGCGCGCATCCCTTCCTGATTAATTTGGATCGCGAGAAGCTCGGTGCAGTTCCAATTCATCGTATAATAGCCCAGATATGCCGCCAGCTTCGTATTTCCCTGACGTCATCAGCTATGGTGCGGTGTCTGAAGCAACTCGGCATGGACAATGTGGATTCGGCAACACAAGTTGACCAGATACCGACCTTGGAAAAATCAGCCCAAATCAATCCTTTTTATGCGACTCCCGGAGCAAATCCGACAAATGTATCGGAAAATCTACTGGAGATTGCCCGAAGTGTCGTTCAACCGTTCGATGGCAAATTGATAAAGGATCAGGTTTCGTCACTGACATGGCCCCAGGAGAGCTTCCTGCTGGCGGACAAAGGGGGGGAGCCTTCCGAGGGCGAGATTGAACTTGTCGGCCGGGCGCGCTGCCTGGTCTACGGCCCCTATTTTCACCTTCCTTCAGGTGAATGGAACGCCAAGTTTTCCCTCGGTATTGAGCATAATGTTTACGGACAAATCTTCACGATTGAGGTCCATAGTGATGGGCTGTTGAGCAAAATTCGCGTGAAACCGTCAGGAACTGGTTCCTTTGCCGCTGAAGCGGCGTTCCATATCGATAGCCCGAAGACTCCAATCGAAATTCGCCTCTTTACGGATAGTGGCTCTATCGAAGGTTCGATTGCCTATTGGTCTGTCGAATTAAGCCCTATCGATTTGAGCACACCTGATTCTGAACACGCTACAGATGTGGCTTTGGAACACGATCAAGATGCGATAGCAACGTCTAAAGAAACCGTTAACTACCCAGAATGATGTAGCTTTCGCCAATGCAATACATAATACGCCACACATAGACATTCAGCGACTATATTTAGGTATTTCTCGATAATTAAAGTATATCCAGTATATATATTCTATGTCACTCTTCCCTTTGAAAGTTGGTCTTTTTAAGGTGGAAGTCATGCAGAAATTTGGTGCTATCGGTTTGTTCCTCGCAGCTACAGTATTGGCGGGCAATGCCTACGCTGCAGATGCTGTCAGCGATACCGCTCCTCCAGAAGCAGTGTTCACGGAACCAGCATTTACCTGGACAGGTTTTTATGCGGGTGTGAACGCTGGCTATGGCTTCGCTGGCGATGACCGTGTCGGCCTACGCAGTGGCGGTGTATTCCTTGGCAACATCGGCAAGCTGGAAAACAGCGGCTTCCTTGGCGGCGCGCAGATCGGTTATAACTACCAGATGAACAATTTCGTTCTCGGCCTCGAAGCAGATTTCCAGGGTGCCGATATCAATGATGATCTATCGACGCGATTCCTGGGATCTGACGTTGACGCCCATTCAAAGATTAACTGGTTTGGAACGGTTCGGCCGCGCCTTGGCTACGCATGGGATCGCACGATGATCTACGGCACAGGCGGTCTTGCATTTGGCAACGTCAAATATTCGGTTGATGTCGATGGCGTGAACTACATCGATGAAAGCAAGACACGGGCAGGCTGGGTTGCTGGCGCTGGCGTGGAACATGCCTTTACGGATCACCTGACTGCCAAGCTTGAATATCAGTACATCAACCTGGGCAGCCGCACTGTTGGAGACAATGTGCTGTCTACCGAGGCGACGTCTGACTTCCACAGCGTTCGCGTCGGCCTGAACTACAAGTTCTGACAACGTATTCTAGAGATACAAGAATAAACACTCAGCTCTTAACAGAGAGGGATTTGCTATGGCCTTGCTAAATGTTCAGCTTCTTCAAAACCAAACGACAACGATTAATTCTGGCAACGCGACCAATGGTGATACGGTAAACCTCGGTCTGGTTTCCAGTGCTACTTTGATTGTTGATGGGGTTGACGTTAATATTACCTCGTTCGCAGGTGTAACAGGTATTACAAGCACCAGCTTTCAGGTAATCAACGGCGCCGACCTTACCGTGGATGCACAACTTGCGGCTATCGGTGCCGGTTCAACTTTCAATTACAACGTCGGCGCAGGCAGTTCTCTTACAATCAATGCTGCGGCAGTGAGTGTCGATGTCCTCCAGACAACTACCGTGGATTTCCTCGGATCAACTGGCACCGGACATTTCACTTACATTCCACCAACACTCAACCTTTCGTTGAGCTCCACGCCAAGCATTGTTAACGCCAGTGCAGGCGATCAAGTAACCGTAACGGGGGCAGGCTCCGTGACCCAAGCTGGCAATGTCATTACATTCCACGGCGGTCCATTGAACCTTTTGACACTGGCAACCTATACAATTCCTGCCGGTGCAACATACACATTCAACAATGCCAACGACACCATCACGTTCGTCACTCCTTGCTTCGTTCGCGGAACAATGATTGCAACACCTGAAGGTGAAGTGCCGGTAGAATATCTAAAAGAGGGCGATCTTATCCTTAGCCTGAATAATGGCACTGTAGCAGTCACATGGACAGGCAGCCGCAGACTTGACCCCAAGGCAATGGACAAACCGCGTGATGAGCTACCTGTGCGTATCCGTGCTGGTGCTATAGCAGAGAATGTTCCTCATCGGGATCTCTTCGTCTCTCCGGATCACTGCATGTTTATCGATGGATCACTCATCCCTGCAAAGCTCCTGATAAATGGCACAACCATTACGCAGGAGATCATTCTTAGCCCAATCGACTATTTCCACGTTGAGCTCGAAGAACATGATGTGATTTGGGCAGAAGGTGCTCAAGCCGAAACTTATCTGGATCTCGGAAACAGAAATGTATTCCTGGAGCCCGGTGTTCTGCAGTTTACTTCGGTAAAAGCGAAGGAAGCTAAGGCTTGCTATCCTCTTGCTTATTGGGGGCCTGCGGTCGACAGCGCACGCGCACTTCTCGCAGAACGCGAAGTTGCTCTTGGATATAATACAGACGAAGCAAAAGCGTCTTAATATTGAAACATAGTATAGGCCGCGCCTGAATATCCAGGTGCGGTCTATAATTTTAACCATTCACAATAATAATCTCTCGTTAAGATAATATATATCCCATTTACAAATCACCCTTTTCAGTATGAAATCGTTTTTATAAATGCTTTGGAGAGCAATGAATGCGTAGTGAACTATTGGCTTCACCTTATACGCTCGATGAAAACAAGTATGATTTGAGAAGTTTGCTTGGAAAATTCGCGGGCAAGCGCATTTTTTTTGATGGTGTTTTCAAGGGCGACTATAGCCTTGCCATTGTTAACCGCCTCCTCGCACAGGCATTGATCGCTACTGGCATTGAGATTTCTCTCTATACGCCCGAGCCAGACTGGCAGACTGATGCTCGGCTTGATGCTGTACCCGAAGTCAAGCGTCGGTTGCTCGCTCAGTATCCGGCTGGTGAAACTTACGACGTGCATCTGCGCAATACCTGGCCTCCGGCTACGCATGATATGCTCGGAAGATTCAATGCCTACGTCAATTTCGCTTGGGAAGAACTCGAAGTTCCACAATATCTGATTTCGCGCTTTAACCGCGATCTTGATCTCGTGATGGTCACATCAAACTTCGTGAAACAAGCGTTTGAGCAATCAGGGCTTACAATTCCGGTCGAGGTCGTTGGTAACGGAACAGACCATATAAAACCTCATTCCGGACTTGTGGATGATTCTCCCTTGCCCCCCAATGGCAAGGCTCGGATCTTGCACGTTTCTTCATGCTTTCCCCGCAAAGGCGTTGACGTGCTTATCGAGGCCTACGCCCAAACGTTTACCAGGGAAGAACCGATTGAATTGGTCATCAAGACCTTTCCCAATCCTGACAATATCCTCAAAACGGTCATGGCCAAATTCGACGAGCAGTTGAAGAGTGCGCCGCCCGTTATTCTTATGGAAGAGTATTGCAGCCCGGAGCAATTGCTTGGCTTGTATCGCACTGCCTCGCTCGTTGTCGCACCGAGCAGAGGTGAAGGATTTGGATTGCCATTGGCTGAGGCAATGCGGCTGGGAATACCCGTGGTGACGACCGGGTACAGCGGTCAGGTGGATTTTTGCACTCCCGAGACCGCATGGCTGGTTGACTACCACATGGCGCCATCAGTGGCACACGTATCTGGCTCATTAAGTCTGTGGGCTGAACCATCCGTTGCACATCTTGGAACGCAAATGCGGGCAGCACTTACAAATGAGGAGGAGGCACGCATGCGCAGCAAAAATGCGCAAAGGTTTCTGGACGAGCATACCGGATGGAACTCGGTTGCCGGCAGGGTCCTAGCGGCTATCGCCAAACCTGTGAAACAGTTGGTTGCTTCCAGGCAGCCCTGGACAATTGATCTTGTCTCGTCCTGGCAACAGCAATGCGGCTTGGCGACCTATTCGGGACACCTCTATTCGACCCCGGCACTCGCTGGTCGTTTTTCGCATATCTATGCGCGTCGATTTGTTGACGACGAGCTACCGGAAAGCGCTGCTGGCCAGATTGCCGAAACGGCTGCCATTACAACGCGGCCCTGGGGCTATGATCTTGCTTCATTGACGCGGTTTATCGCGGAAATCGAGAACGCAAAGGGAGATGTGCTGTGGATGCAGCATCATCCGGGGCATTTTTCTACGCCGGATATGGAATTGCTGCTGAAGACGCTGCAGCAGGTCAATCATAAACTTCGCGTCATTACCATGCACAGTGTCAAGGAAACCCTTCGTGGCGGGAATCTGGAATGGACAAAAGGCTTTGATGTCGTGTTTGTTCATTCCGCAGAAGATGCCGGCCTTCTGGCCAAGGCAGGCCATCCGAATCCGGTTGTTGTACCTCATGGCGTGCGCGAAGCGTCAGAAGCCGCACTGCAGCCTGATCCATCAACATTCACGGTAGGCTCATTCGGCTTTTTGATGCCGCACAAGAATATTGACGTTCTCGTCCAAGGTTTCGCAAAGGCGCGCCTCTTTGAACCACGTCTGCGGCTCAAACTCCTCAATTGCATGGTTCCCAACGACGAATCGCGGGCATCACGAGTTCTGATCGAAAATCTGTTGAACCATTTCGACCTGCATAATGTTGCGACGGCCAGATTTGATTTCATTGATGAAACAGAGTTGAGCAATGAACTTTCCCGATGCGACCTGCTCGGCTTTCTCTACGGCGCGTCGACCGAAACAGCGACGGGTGCAGCGCGGATAGCCATGACTGCTGACCGCCCCTTGCTATGCTCCCGCTCGCAGGTACTACGCGACATGTGGCCAATCAGTCACGTTGTGCGGTCCGTCGATGTGGATTGCGTTGCTGAGGCGCTCGTAAGCCTTGCGCAGAATCCGGACCTTCTTGGTCTGCGTGATGCCGATCGCCGTCAGGCAGCACAGTGGAATTCGTATCCGCGCGTTGCTGCGCGGCATGTTGTGATTATCGAACAGATGTTAGGGCGCAAATATGACAATCGCCGAGCTGCATAAGATCCCTCTCCAAGCTTTGCCAAAGGATGTCTTTTCCTTGCCAGCTGACGCATTTGTTGACGCTTGGGCATCGGCGTTCAATCTCGCCGAGACTGATCTGAATGCTGACCAAAGACATAATCTGGCACAGGCCATCCGCGATGGAACCAACAGAATGAAAGTTATTGATGCTCTGCGGGCCGCATCCCCCCAGACAAATGAGAAGATTGGCGATTTCTCGGCACAGGTTGTGCGCCGTCCGGCCGATCAATTTGCACTGATCGAGAACTTCACCCGTTTCGCACCTGATAGCGACGTGGCATTCCTCCGGTACAGTTTCTCCAAGATTCTTGGGCGCGAACCAACGGATAAAGAATGCCTTGCTTTCGAGTTTGATCTGAGGCGCGGCACGCGAACGCGTGAACAGGCGGTAAAACAGATAGTCGGCATTGCCCGGCGTGATGGGCGCATCTCGCTTTGGGATACGCTTGATGAGACAGACCCTTTGTCCGGTAAAGTGGACGACAGCGAAGCGCGCACCATACCCGCTGGCCTTTCATACGATCTGAATGGTCAGGAGACATTGATTTTCGTTCGCGAAGTTCCCGGCTCTGGTTGGATGATCGGTCCTGATTTGTTGCGCCAACCGATCAACGTCGTGGACGATGGCTGGAAAGTAAGCCCTGGCTGGCTTTTTGCCGGTCCCAAACGCAGCCTGCAGGCCGGATCATGGCGCGTTCAGATCGACCTTATTCAAGAATTAAATGCTAAGCTTGCGATCCAGCTGGTTGCTAATTCCGGTCTGGATATCCTGCAGGAAGTCACGATAGCAGGAGCATTCGCTGGCAATCTTTCCACCGAAATCCGCCCAGAACACCGCTTTGTTGAACTGCGTTTAAAAGTCATCGATACGGGTAATGAAGTTTCATGGGTTCGCATTCGGGATATCTCGATGATCCGCGAGGTGAAACCATGATCCGGCTACCATTTTCCGGACAGACTGCGAAGCAAGCCCTTAAACTGGCAGAAAGCGGCTTGGAACCAAAGCGAACGGCTGTGGCTCAAGCGGATGCAGCGCGCAACCGCGGAGACTGGCAAACCGCTGCCACGTTTTACAGGCAAGCTGTTGCTGACAATCCTGCCAGAACGGATCTGCTGGTACAGCTTGGACATAGCGAAAAAGAGGCAGGGAATTATGATCAGGCCGAGACGGCCTATCGCAAATACCAAGGTCTCCATCCGCGCGATGTGGATATACATGTGCAACTTGGCCATTTGTTCAATCGAAAAGGCGACCTGAAGACAGCTTTCATCTGGTATGAGAAGGCTCTCAAACTTTCTCCTGATGATCTGGAGATCGCGCGGCATGTGAATATCGCCCGCAACGGTTCCAGCAGGCCGGGTCTTGAACAGAACCGGCGCGACGCCATGCGCCTTGTTGAAGAAAACAATTGGTCAAAAGCCCGCGCGGCTTTGCGTGAACTGGTGGTCGAAAATGGCCAGATCGACATGATCGCCGTTTATGCCAATGTTACGAAGGAAGACGGTGATTTTGACGAGGCGTCAAAGCTTTATGGTCAATATCGCGACTATGCGACGGCTTTCAATCCCGACAGTTTGGAAGATGTGGAAGTTCAGTTGGGCCATCTGCACAAAATAACCGGCGATTATCGATCAGCTCTGACATTCTATATCAAAGCGCGCAATCTCCAGTTTGAACGTATGGGATATGTCGACTCGACCTCGCCATATGAGCGCGAAATTCAAGGATGCATCAGCGAGATTTATACCTGTTTTTAGGGCAATGTTCTGGAATGAACGGACCTGACAACCGCCCGGCTGGCAGTTGATACGCTCCAGCCTTTCCAGTTTGAATAGATTTGTTCTGCCGGAAAGGCTCTAATTGCTGTGATCACGGATTGCCGTAAGCAGCAACCAGGCGAGCAGGTATCCAATGGACGTAACGAGCAGAACGATGGTGATGTTCTTCAATTCCGTTGGTAGTTCCGCCTTATCAGGACGGTTGGCGGGGACCACCACCTCAAGATAGAGCTGCTGCCGCCTGGCATCCGCCCTTGCCGTCTTGAGGGAGTCGAGTGCAGAAAGAAGTGCTTTGTTGGAAAATTCCCTTTGCAATATCAACGCTTCATAATCGGCAATTCGCGGAGCGATGGAGCCATCTGTTCCGGCAATTTTTCCCTGCTCGAGCTTCAATTGCTCTTCGAGTGCGCTGATCCGGCTGGTGATGAAGGGAATGGAACTGGAATCAGGTGCAGTCTCCTTCGTCTCGGCGAGATTCGCACGCGACGCCGCCAATTCAGCACTCAGCCGGCTCATCAGTTCGACAAGCGATACCGAATTTTGCCCGGGATCGATCATCAATTCCTTGTTGCGGAACAGGGTAATTGCCTTCTGCGCATCGATCATCCGTTGCTCGGCGTTCCCAACTTCAGCAGTGGCGAAGCGGATTGCATCTCCCCTCGCCCGCTCGTTCATTTTGGAAAGCCGGTCGCTGCCAAGTTCAAGCAGTTTCACATTCATCGCATAGGCATCTTCCGGCCGGAAAGCCGATGTCTTGAGAACGGTTATACCGGTTGTGTCATTATGAATGACCTGCACCCGCTGCGAATAATATCTATAGAGTTCTTCGAACAAACCCGTCTGCCAGGGTGCGGGAAATCGCGCGAAGACATCTGCCTCAGGCCGGTCGAAATAGCCTCGTATTGGCAAATCATCACTCATTCGCAGCAAGGCGTCACGAGACCGGATATATTCCTGTGCAGAAAACGTGTCATCCTGCGACCGTGTGATCCCGCTGTTCTGTAATAGATTGCCAAAACTGGATGATGAAGGCGGCGCAGAAACGCGTACAACAAAGGAAGACTGAGAAACATAAATCGGCGCTGCTATAAACAAATAATAAATGCTGACAGAGAGAACCGGAATGACAATGATGATCAAAGCAAAGCGCATTCGCCAAAGCTTGGATATCAATCCTCGTCTAGTCTTCTTTGCGGCCGGAACGAAAGAATTGGGTGCCAGACTATTTATGATCTTAATCCTTTAAGGAATTGATACGAAAGCAGACAACGCATCATTCTCATTCCAAGAGAAGCAAAATGAGTATAGGTCTAAAATATATGAGTTGTGAAGTACTTGCATCATCCTTGCGTTGATCAAAAGAACGTATATTGTTCATTTTGTCGCTTAGTGACTATAATTTAAAGAAGACATTGAATGGAAGCTGTTCCGTCGAAATCTAATAGGAATTCAGTTTTTATGACAGGCCTGCGCGCACAGGCGCGTGTTTTAGGCGCATTGGTCATGCGCGAGATGATAACGCGGTACGGACGTGAAAATATTGGCTTCCTATGGCTGATTCTGGAGCCCATGATTCTGACATGCGGTGTCATGCTATTGTGGACTTTGATGAAGCACGAGGCACATGGGCTGACGGTCATTGCCTTCGTGCTGAGCGGGTATATGCCCCTCACCCTGTGGCGTCACATTTCCTCACACATGGTATCTTGTCTGCGTCACAACATTCCCCTGATGTATCATCGGCAGATCCGTTTGGCAGATGCGTTGATTGCGCGCGCGCTGCTTGAAATTGGCGGTACGACCTTCGCACTGCTTGTCGTTTATTCTGGCGCATATCTGGCCGGATTCATTGATCCATTTGAAGATATCGGCCTTAATCTGGCTGGCTGGCTGTTCATGGCCTGGTTTTCGTTTGCGGCGGGCCTCATTCTGGCGGCCCTTTCGGAAATATTTGAGGTTGTCGAAAAACTTGTGCCACCTTTTCAATATCTGATGCTGCCAATTTCTGGCATGTTTTTCATGGTTTCCTGGCTACCGCATGGCGTACAGAAACTCGCGCTCTACGTTCCAACGGTTCATTGTTTCGAAATGTTTCGCGCGGGTACATTTGGTAATGCCATCAAGGCTCATTATGACGTCTCATACATTTTCACCTGCTGCCTGATCACCACGGCAGTTGGCCTTTACCTCGTTGAACATGTTAGAAAACATATCAAATTCGAATAGGCTCAAGGGAGCTTGTCGTTAGTGAACTAATCCAAACAGTGCCAGTGGAGGATACCTATGCGCGATACGAATGAAGATTGGGAAAAATTGGCACAAGACAATGCTTATTGGGCTGTACTGACGGAAGATGAATTCAGGCCGAAGAAACTTACAAAGAAACATATGAATGCATTTTTTGCGACTGGCCGCGCAGACATTGCAAACCTTACTACAAAAATCAAAGGCCTTATTCCTGACTTTTCGACACCAGTGGAATCGGTCATTGATTTTGGCTGCGGGGTCGGGCGACTGCTTATACCCCTCGCCGAGCAAGCCACCACCGCCATTGGCATCGACATATCGGAAACGATGCGCTCCATTACGTTGAAAAATGTTGCCAGTCACGGGCTCAACAATGTCCGCTGCGTGGAAACCCCGGAAATTCTCGTCAAGGAAGGGGTCAAGGTTGACTGGCTCAACAGCTATATTGTTTTGCAGCACATTGAACCGCGCCGTGGCTACTTCATCATCAACGATCTCTTGCAATGCGTTAAGAGCGGCGGCATTGCGTCATTGCACATCCCGCTTTTCAAAACGGCAAATCGTGCAGAATATTATAACGACCGGATGATGTACTTCCGCAATGACTACTACAAAAATGAAACCGTGTTTATCGACAGGGACAATTACGGTCATCCCGATATCCAGATGTATGATTATGATGCGAACACGGTCATGGCACTGTTTCACAAGAACCAGATGACCAATGTCCACCTTTTGCATGATCGTTCAACGACGGGTATTCACGCTTACCACTTCATTGCCCGGCGTGACTGAGCTTGAGTGTTGCTCGACTTATAGCGATGCGTAAATATCAAAGGCAAATTTGACGTCGTCGAAGACTCGCCCCCGGCCATTTTTCAGCACAAGGGCAGATTTGCACTGATCGGCGATGATATCGAGGGTATGTCCAACGATGATCATCGCCCGGTTTTTCCGTTTTACGAACAATTCATCGAACGACCGGCGCTGAAAGCGCTGGTCGCCAACGGCAATCACTTCATCAATCAGGTAGCAGTCAAAATCGATTGCGAGAGACAGGCCAAAGGATAAGCGCGCGCGCATACCGGAGGAATAGGTCTTGATCGGCATTTTCAGATATTTGCCGAGATCGCTGAACGTCTCCACACAATCACGGATTTCGTCAAACGGCCTGTTGTAGATTCGCGATAGAAACCGCATGCAATCAAAGCCGGTCATTGAGCCGCCAAAGCCGCCACTCAATGCGATTGGCCATGACAAGGACATGGACCGTGCCACGTGACCAGATGTCGGCATTTCAATTCCGGCGATCAATCTCACCAACGTGGATTTGCCCGCGCCATTGTGGCCAAGAATGGCAATCTTTTCACCGGCGCGCACTTCAAAATTGATATTATCAAGAACCCGCCGGGTTCCGCCATGAATTGGATATTCCTTGACGAGATTGTAAGCGCCGACAACACCATTTTTCGACAACCCATCTTGAGCCGGAACATTGGTGGTGAATTGTGCCGGCACCCCATCGGAGTCTTTGAAAACAATGGTTCCAGGATTTGTCATGTTTCAGCGTGATCATAAATCTGGTTGATCAGGAACCGAACAATCCAGAATGCCGAAAAGCACAGTGCAAAGATCAGCAGAATTGAATAGAGGCGTTTTGGATATAGCGCGTAATCCGGTCGGTTTGGATTGACGATTCGCTCCAGGTAAAGCTGCTGTCTTTGCGCTTCGATCTTTGCATTCTCCAGCGATGTGGCAGAGGATTCCAGCATTCTCATGCCGAGTTCACGTTGCAGGAGCAGTTGCTCATACTGGGCGATGAGAGGAGCCATGGAGGCATCACCGCCAACAATGCGCGCCCGCTCCGTACTGATCTGCGTTTCCATCGCGTCAATGCTGCTGCGAAGTGACTGAATCTGCGGGCTTTGGGGAGCCTGTTGAATGAGTGCCGTATATTGAGCCTTACTCTTGGCCACATCATCCGACAATTTGGCAATCATATCGAGCATCACAGCGGATTGTTTACTCGGATCGATCATCGCCACCTTGTTGCGGAAGCCGGTCAATGACTTCTGAACGTCTGCCATGCGGCTTTCGCTGTCAGTAACCTCGAGCTTCGCATACCGAATCGCATCCTGACGTGCGCGTTCATTAAGCTGGTTGATAAGCGTTTCGGCGCCTACAAGCAGCGCTTCGGTGAGTTTCTGTGCGTCCTCAGGACGGGATGCACGCACTTCCAGTGTCGTGACGCCGCCACTCGAGTCCGTATCAATAGTCATGATCCTGCGATAGTGCCTGTAAAGAGCCTCTTCGGTCGTGTCGCTCCAGGGACGCGGAAACCGGGTGAGGAAATCCGCTTCGGGGCGGGCAAGCAAATCCCTCAAATCGCTCTTCTCTTCCAGCGTGGCAACGGCCGCGCGCGATTCAATATATTCCATCACAACATAGCTATCGTCCTGCGCACGAACAAAGCCGGTGCTTTGCAGAAATCCGCTGAGCATACCCGCTGCGTTTCTGTTTGGACTGCGCACAACAAAGCGCGTCTCGGATGCATATTGGGGTGATGCGATAACGCCATAGTAAATGGTGGCAAGGGTCGTCGGGAGAACGACCATCAGGATAAGCAGCACATGTCGGCGCAACAATGCAATCAGACGATCAAGCCGCTTGCCTTTGTGTGCATCGCCAACCTCGGACTGACCAAGGTCAACAAGCGTCATGTAGTCGAGGAATTCTTCGTTGGGACTGAGTCGCGTCATGCAATCACGCGCTCACAGGTCGAAGGGCAGATTCTGCAATGTTTGCTTGGCAATGCCAACCTCATACTGATCTCCACAACCGCATCAGAGATGTCTACTACGTCACAAGATATAGTGAAACTAAACATTCTGCAATTATAACTGTATGGAACTATTGATATAATTAAAGTTATCACAATACAAATGTACGTTAGCAACCATACAAAAACAAATACCTATCTTATTGTCGTAAATATACTTGTTCTGGCGGATTTAGTATAGCGCCATAAAAAACCGAGTGAAATAACTATCTGAAATTGCGTTTGTTTTGGGTTCTGATGGCGTAACGTCAAACAGGAACCGATTGCGAAGGGGCTTGACGACCTGTGAGGGAGAAATCCGGGCAATCTGGTATAATCGTTCCTTTTCCGATCCGCGGACGTGCAATTCGCTGCTTTACTTCAGAAAAACCGCTTGTTCTTTTATTACAGGGTCCTGTAGGACCGTTTTTCCGTACGCTTGCCGCCTCGTTTGAAGCTGAAGGTTTTGACGTTCTCAAAATCAACTTCAACGGCGGCGACTGGCTGTTTTCCCATGGCCCCGGCACGCTTAATTTCTGCGGCTCAATGGATGCCTGGTCGGATTGGCTTGATACGTTCATTCGCAGCAGGCGGCCCGAAGCTATCGTGCTTTTCGGTGACAGCCGCCCCTATCACCGTCAGGCAATCATGGTTGCCTTACGCGCTGGAGTGCCTGTTTCGTCTTTTGAAGAAGGCTATGTGCGCCCCAATTTCATTACCTGCGAATGGGATGGAAACAATGCCCTTTCACCCCTGCGCAGGCCGCAGCCTGCGCACCATGAGAATCCTGCACCAGAAGCTGTAGAGCCGGTAAAGGGCAATCTGTTTCGGGCCATGACTCTGTTCGCAATTCGCTACTATCTGGCCAAGACCGCGGGAGCCGTGTTCTTTCGCGGCAATGTGCATCATCGAAGCCGTGGAATCCTGTCGGAGTCCATTCTCTGGACCCGGAATTTCTACCGCAAGATTCGCCATTATCCGGCAAATAACGAGATGATGTTGAATTTGATCGAGAACCTTGAAAACCAGTATTTCGTGGTCGCGCTGCAAGTTCACGATGACCAGCAGTTGTTGCGGCATGGCCGTGGCTGGACGATGGAAAAGCTCATTACCGAAAGCATCCGCTCATTCAAGCGATTTGCATCGCCGGCGCATCATCTCGTGATCAAAGTCCATCCAATGGATCGCGGACATAAAAGCTATCGCCCATTTGCAATGGAGCTGGCCCGGATTGCCGGCTGTGCGGACCGGGTGCATATCGTCGATGATGGTTCTATTGGCCTATTGATACGCCATTCCCTCGGACTGGTGACGGTCAATAGCACATCTGGCCTGCTCGCACTGAACCATGGCAAGCCGGTGCTTTCCCTCGGCGAAGCCATCTATAACAGACGCGATCTCGTCTGGGGCAGATATAGCAATGATTTGGACGCAACAGCCGGGATCGACGATTTCTGGCTTTCGCCAATGCCGCCCAAGCGCGATGCAGTCAAAGCCTTCAACAAGCGGATGCATGAAGAAAGCCTTGTTAATGGCAGCTTCTATCTACGCAACCTGATCGACATCACGACCAAGCGCGTCGTGCGACGCATTCAGGCTGACTTGAAGGTCATCTCTGTCGATATCCCTTCGACAGAATCTGAACATCTGGCGGAAAGTCCCATTGGGAAAAAAGGAGCCGTGCAACAACAGGACGTACTTTCCTCATTGTCCCCTGACCTTCCGAATTGACTGCCATGAATTTTGCAAGAACGTTCCCGCTTCCCGAGACAGTTCAAATCAACCTTGACGGTGTTTTAGCCGAGAAAGCAAAACAGACCGGCTGGTTGCCGCCGCAAGGTTCAGAACTTCTGGCATTCATGCCGACACGGCTTCGTTTTCCCCTCATCGGGCCCGCCCTTGATGCGGTTGCCATCAAATCGGCCGAGCTAATGTGGAATCGGGCCGACGGTGTTGTGGGCTGGGGTGTAAAGCCTCTCGCACGCATGGCCCAGCGACTGGCTTTCATGCGCAATATTCCCTACTGGTCGTTGGAAGATGGCTTTCTCCGGTCCGTCGGCCTCGGCAAAGCGGGCGCACAGCCGGTCTCCATGGTTGCCGACGATCTCGGCGTCTATTTCGATGCAGCAAAGCCGTCACGTCTGGAAGAATTACTACAGCGCGGCGCAGAGAAACCAGATCTGGAGCGGGCACGCAATCTGCACGCACTGATCATCGAACACCGGCTTACAAAATACAATCACCTGCTGGATTACAAGATTTCCCTGCCTGCAAGCCGTGGCAGACGCATCCTGCTCATTGATCAGGTTGCGGGCGATTACTCGGTGCCGGGCGCTGGTGCTGACGAACACGCCTTTCTGCGTATGTGGAACGAGGCTCGTGCCGTGCCCGGTGCAAGCGTCCTCGTCAAAAGCCATCCGGATAGTGTTGCAGGCTACGCCAGAGGCTATCTCAGCCACCTTGCCGGTCAACCGAATGTCCACTTTATTAATGAGAGCGTTTCACCGCATGCGCTGCTTGATGTGGTGGACGAAGTCTGGACGGTTTCAAGTCAGTTCGGCTTCGATGCGATATTGCGCTCTGTGCCCGTGACGACGTTTGGCGTGCCCTTCTACGCTGGCTGGGGTCTCACCCGTGATTGGGCCGAAGGAGAGATTGCAACCAGAGCATTGCATCGTCGCACGCGCAAAATCAGCCTTGATGCCTTTGTTGCGGCAACGTTGCTGCAATACCCGCTCTATGTGGACCCGGTGACGAAACGGCCAACAACCGCCGAAAAAGCCGTGGACCGGCTTGTGGCTTGGCGTCGCCACGCGCTTGAGCGGCAGGGCAATTATCTCTGCGCAGGTTTCTCACGTCATAAGCGATCCACCGTTCGCCACATGCTCGCAGGACCTTGGTCGAGCGTTACCTTTTGCGGCAGCAATCCTGATAAGAAACAGCTGGCAAAAGCTGATTACCTTGTGCGCTGGGGCCAAAATGCGACCCTGCTTGCATCGGAAGAAAAGCTATCGGCTGCGATACCAGTTCTTCGCATGGAAGACGGCTTCATCAGATCAGCCGGTCTTGGCTCGGCGCTGACACCCGCCTCATCGATGTGTATCGACCGGGAGGCCGTCTATTACGATGCAATCCGCCAGAGCGGGTTGGAGAAATTGCTCCGGACAGCGCATTTTGATCAGTCATTGCTGGAGAGAGCCGCACGTCTGCGCCAGCGGATTATCGAGCATGGGATCACCAAATACAATCTGCGGTCCATGATATCACCCGACTATCATGCGCTGGCGGCAGGCCGCCCCATCATTACGGTTGCAGGACAGGTGCCCGATGACGCCTCGTTACGGTTCGGTCTTACCAACGGCGTTTCAAATATCGAACTGCTAAAAATCGTCAGAAAACGACGCCCGGATGCCTTCCTTGTCTACAAGGAACACCCGGATCTCCTTGCCGGGAAGCGCAAGGGGCTCTCCGATGCAACGGTTCTTGGCGAAACTGCCGATCTGGTTGTCGGCGACGTGGCCCTTGATCCCCTTCTCGACGCCAGCGATGAAGTGCATGTGGCAACATCACAGCTGGGCTTTGAAGCCTTGATCCGGAGACGTCAGGTCTGGTGTTACGGATTGCCGTTCTATGCGGGCTGGGGCCTGACCCATGACGGTGTAACCCCGCTTCGCCCGCGCCGTACGCTCTCGCTCGATGAGCTGATTGCGGGGGTACTCATTGTCTACCCGCATTATCTGTCCGGCGAAACCGGACTGCCCTGCGAGGTCGAAGACGTCATCGACGAAATTCACGCAGCACGAAACAAAAAACGCAGTCTTATACGCCGGTCATTGCACCGGATGGGGTGGGCATGATGAACGCAATTTCAATGGACATTTCCCGGCTAATTGGTCGATCACATTACTCGACACCAACGGGTATCGATCGCTTTGAGCTGCAATATGCCCATTGGGCCAAGGCTCGCAGTTCCTTCTTTGTCGAAATGGGGCGCAACAAACCAATAGCGATCAATCAGGGCCGCGCAACAGGGCTTATCACCGATCTCAGAGCGCGGTGGTCAGGAACGGCGTTGAGCCCGAAGCAATCGACGGAGCTTGAAAAGATTTATGCGGCCATTGATGGGCGCATATCCTGGTGTGATATTAAAGGCGCCTCCAATATCGCGCAACCGACCAAGGTAAAGCAGTGGAGCCTTGCAGCGGGTAAGGCCTTGCGAACATTTCTTCCGGCAGGCCCGATGGAACGGAATGCACCTTTTGTGCATGTCTCACATACAAATCTCGATAGGCCCGCAGCCTTTTCCTGGCTCGACGCAAAGCGGCAAAGCGGTGTCTTTTACGTCCACGACCTTATTCCTGTTACCCATCCGGAATTCGTCCGGGCAAGAGAACCGCAACGGCATCTGCGAAGGATGGATACCGTCTTGCGTCATGCGGGTCTGGTGCTTTGTAATTCCCAGACAACCGCCCGCTCACTGCGTTCATTTGCCGAAGAACGCGGACGCACTGCGCCGCCCATTGCCATTCTCCCGCCGGGTATCGAAAATAGCTTTCGCCACGCGAGCCGAACAGCAACACCGCGCACAAGAAATCCCTATTTTGTCATTGTTGGCACGATCGAACCGCGCAAGAATCACATCCTGCTGCTGCAATTGTGGCGCTGGCTCGTCGAACGGGATGGAGCAGACGCGCCGCGTCTGGTGATTGCGGGCAAACGCGGATGGGAAAATGCACAAGTATTCGCGACATTGGATCGATGCCCGCAACTGCGCAATATGGTGATCGAAGTATCAGACCTCGGGGACGCTGCATTGGCCGATCTGATGGCGGGAGCCGCTGCCCTGCTGGCACCTTCCTTTGTCGAAGGGTATGGCATGCCTGTCGCAGAAGCCATGGCAACCGGTACACCGGTCATCGCATCCGACATCCCGTCCCACAGGGAAATTACAGGCGATCAAGCGATACTGCTTGATCCCAGCGATGGCCTTGGCTGGCGCGCTGCGGTTGATGCCCATACCAGTGAATATCGCAACAAATCGCGCCATACATCACAAGATTGGAATGGACATTTTAAAGTATTGGATGAATTGTTAGCGGGTGCCGTGCAAACTTCACGGTAACAGACTGAGTTTCACTTGATGTAGCAGATGAATTCCAATGAATGTGAAGGCGTCATGACGAGTTACAATGATATTTTAAATTGCTACAAATTTATCCTTGGACGTGAAGCAAACCCTGAAGAACAAAAAATAATATCCGAGAACCTGCTTAATATCTCGGATATTCCGTTTGGCGAACATCGAAGGAGATTCCTGTCTTCTACGGAGTTCCATCAAAGACATGCAGAGGTTATTTTTAATAACTTCGTTCGCAAGAGCATTGAAGTGCTCTACGAAACAAAGGACAACTTCAAGATTTATCTGGATTTGCGTCAGTATCACATGACGTTTGGCATCTTTAATGGCCAGTACGAAAAATTTGATATCGACATCATCAAGGCTGTAACACCCGACAAGGGCGTGTTTTTCGATGTGGGCGGCAATGTCGGATACTACTCGCTCTCCGTTGCGACCAAACCTAATTTCTCCGGCAAGATCGTTTCATTTGAGCCCTTGCCGCATCTCTGGAATCTGTTCAGCAAGTCAATCGTCGAAAACAAACTTTCGAAAATCGTCACGGTACACAAACTGGCACTTGCCGATGCACCGGGAACCATGGAACTGAACACCGCCGAGCATACGGTGAATGCTGGAGCGACCAGTCTTATCGCTGGTTCCGGAAACACAAAATCCGAGCGCAGCACGAAAGTGGAAACACTGGATGCGATGGCAAAAGGTTTGAAGCCTGATTCCATCAAGATCGATATTGAAGGTGCAGAGGGCCTGTTTTTCGCTGGCGCTGTCAAAACCATTCCGGCATCGAACCCGACAATGCTTGTCGAGGTCAACCGGGAAGTGCTTGCCACGCTCTCCAAGACCACCCCCGGCAGGATTTTTGACCGGTTGGCAGGCTGGGGTTACGAGGTCTGGGAAGTGCTGGAAGATTCTGTGCGGCAATTGCCAACGGCTCAGGCTATCGACACGGCTTTCCCGGCTGGACGTGTCGCGAACATTCTGGCTATTCATCCCGATCGCAAGCGCGACGTCGCTGAACGGCTAAAGACACTCAACCTTACGCTCTAACCGCCAAAACCACCTGATACATTTCTTTCCTGATCTCTCCATCTTGGGCTATAGCTGCGCAAGATGGAGGAATCGGCATGCAAATCATTAACAGGGTCATGGTTGGAGAATCTCTTGTTGGCGAAGGCAACGAAGTTGCCCATATCGACCTGTTGATCGGCCCGCGTGGCAGTGCGGTGGAAACGGCTTTTTGCAATGCTCTCACCAACAACAAGGACGGTTTCACTTCTGTTCTGGCAGTGATCGCGCCGAATCTGCCCTGCAAGCCGAACACCGTGATGTATAATAAGGTGACGATCCGGGGCGCGGGACAGGCCGTCCAGCTATTCGGCCCAGCGCAATCCGGCATTGCCAAGGCAGTTCGCGATTCCGTCGCGGACGGCATCATTCCGCAGAACGAGGCAGACAATCTTTTCATCTGCGTTGGCGTTTTCATCCATTGGCAAGCACGGGATGATGCCAAGATCCACGACTATAATTATCAGGCAACCAGAGAAGCCATCCAACGGGCAGTATCAGGCCACCCAACCGCTGCGGAAACACTGGCAGCGGCTGGCTGAGGCAGTCTATTGATGATCGCGGCGACGCTGCGATGCGGGCACCGTTGGCAATGCGGGTTTGACGGGAGCAATCTGTGCCTCGCGTTTTCGCTCGATCTCTACGCCAACACCGCCGGGTCCAAGTTCAAGCTTTTCAGCGCGAACGATCACACGCATCACACGCGGATTTTCCAGAATGAATGCTGCCACACGCTCCGCGAGTGTTTCCGATAGCTCAATATGCCCGCGCGCAACAATCGTGCGAATACCATCCAGGATAAGATCGTAGGAAACGATGTGGCGCATATCTTCAGGATTGCGTGTCACCCGCAAGACTTCGGCCGTCACATCGAACCGCACCTTCTGAGCGATGCCATGCTCGAAACTGTAAGCACCGATATGAACGGGCAATACGAAATCGCGAACAAAAATCTTGTCGGTGCCAAGTCCTTCTTCCGCCGGATCGGGAAAATAGCCCCGCGCCGCCAGCAGCTGATAATCAACACCGGGAGCAAGACTGGTCTGGCGTTCTTCCGGAATGAGTTCGCGTATTCTGATTGCTGCCTGCGCACTGATTGCGCCTGAGTTCGCCGGGTCAAGAAGCGCTTCGCGAAAACCCAGTATATCGAGTTGAAAACTCAATAACCTCGGAATGTCAGGCGTTTCCAGCGCACCGGCCACGCCAACTGGCATTGAAAGTGCATGGGACTGGCGCACAAAGGCGTCGATGCTTGAAAGAGACAGATGGTTGAGCAGTCGCGATCCATTGCCAGTGTCGAGCATAACAGCATGGAAACCCTGCGCCACCAGCCCTGAAACATCGGGCAGATCATCAGTGATATCCGCATGAACAACGGCGATCCACTTGGTTTTGCCAAAATCAGGCAGTGAGCCGGGAGGTGCCGAAACGTCTATGGGAAGCTTGATAAAATCGATATCAAGCGCCCGCAGTTCGGCCGCATGCGCTGTGAGCGCTGCCCATGCCAGTGTTGTACACAGAAGAGCCTTGTCTCCAATCGCATCTGCATAGAGTCGCAATGCCTCCGGATCAGATACCGGCACATCAATCACGTCAGCGCCGCATTGAAGGACAATCTCCGTCTCTTCAAGGCTATGAACGGTCGCGAGCATCTTGGTCATGGGCAAAAACCTCCGGATGCACCATGAACTACATAGATCGGCGCATTGTTGCGCCGATCATGACGCCATGAAATGGCGTCATTGCGAAACACGGCGCTTATTTCAGTGCCAGCTCAGGACAACCTTGCCTGAATTTCCCGAGCGCATGGCATCGAACCCGGACTGAAAATCATCAATCGGCAGGCGGTGGGTAATGATCTCGCTGAGATCGAGCCCACCTTGCACAAAAGCAATCATCTTGTACCAGGTTTCGAACATCTCACGTCCGTAGATACCCTTCAGATTGAGCATCTTGAAGATGACCTTGTTCCAGTCAATCTCAAAGCCGGTCGGTGCGATACCAAGGATGGCAATCTTGCCACCATTGTTCATCTTGTCGATCATATCGCGGAACGCCGGAGCAGCACCGGACATCTCGAGCCCCACATCAAAACCTTCCGTCATGCCGATCTGGCGCATCACATCCGTCAGGTTCTGCGATGAGGCATCAACGACGTGGTCGATACCAAGCTTCTTGGCGAGTGCAAGACGAACGGGGTTGATATCGGTTATAACAACCTTGCGCGCGCCGGAGCGCTTGGCAACCAGCGCGCCCATGATGCCGATAGGTCCAGCACCGGTGACAAGAACATCCTCGCCAACCAGATCAAAACTGAGCGCGGTATGGACAGCATTGCCAAACGGATCGAAAATCGCAGCGATCTCGTCGGAAATATCATCCGGAATAGGCACGACATTGTATTCGGGAATACAGACATATTCGCCGAATGAACCCGGCCGGTGTACGCCAACGCCAAGCGTGTTGCGGCAAAGATGTCCCCTGCCCGCCCGGCAATTGCGGCACGTACCACAGACAATATGGCCTTCACCGGAAACCCGCTGTCCAACCTTGTATTTCGTAACGGCTGAGCCAATATCGGCAATCTCACCGCAAAATTCATGCCCGACAACCATGGGAACGGGTATCGTCGCCTGCGCCCACTGATCCCAATTGTAGATGTGAACGTCTGTACCGCAGATCGCGGATTTCTTCACGCGGATCAGCACGTCATTGGGACCCGGCTCCGGCACAGGAACGTGTTCCATCCAGATGCCAGGTTCGGCTTTTGCCTTTACCAGTGCCTTCATCATATTCGACATGGTTTTTTCCTATTTGATGATGCCGAGATCACGCCCGACTTCCGCAAAGACGTCTATAGCGCGGGCGACATCTTCAGTTGTATGGGCAGCAGACATTTGCGTGCGGATACGCGCCTGACCTTTCGGCACGACCGGGAAGGCAAAACCGACAACATAGACGCCTTTATCAAGCATGCGCGATGCCATTTCCTGTGCCAGCGATGCATCGCCAAGCATCACGGGAATGATCGGATGATCAGCACCGGCAAGCGTAAAGCCAAGCTTGGTCATATCCTTGCGGAAATGTGCGGCATTGGCGCTGAGACGCGCGCGCAGCTCGGCACCCTGATCGATCAGATCGAATACTTTCAGTGATGCGGCAGCAATAACCGGTGCAAGCGTATTGGAGAAGAGATAGGGACGCGAGCGCTGACGCAGCCAATCCACCACCTCTGCCTTACCCGACGTATAACCACCAGAAGCGCCGCCCAAAGCCTTGCCCAGCGTGCCCGTGATAATATCGACCCGACCTTCCACGCCGCAATATTCAGCCGAACCACGGCCATTCTTACCGACGAAGCCAACCGCATGGCTATCATCGACCATGACCATCGCGCCGTATTTTTCAGCGAGATCGCAAACGCCCTGAAGATTGGCGATAATGCCATCCATGGAGAATACGCCATCCGTGGCAATCAGCTTGAACCGGCTGCCTTCGGCTTTCTTCAATTCTTCTTCGAGTGCCGCCATATCATTATTGGCGTAGCGGAAACGCTTCGCCTTTGACAGGCGGACACCATCAATAATGGAGGCATGGTTGAGCGCATCGGAAATGATCGCATCTTCTTCGCCCAGCAGCGTTTCAAACAGACCGCCATTGGCATCGAAACAGCTGGAATAAAGGATCGTGTCTTCAAGACCGAGAAAGCTGGAGATGCGCGACTCAAGCTGCTTGTGCTCTTCCTGTGTGCCGCAGATGAAACGAACCGAAGCCATGCCATAACCATAACGGTCGAGCGCTGCCTTTCCGGCCTCTGCCAGTTCTTCATTGTTGGCAAGGCCAAGATAATTGTTGGCACAGAAATTCAGAACCTTCGCACCACTGGAAACCTGAATTTGCCCCGCCTGCTTGGAGGTGATGACGCGCTCGGACTTGTAAAGTCCCGATTCCTTCAAGCCCTTCAGCTCGGTCGTAAGGTGATCAATGAATTGCTGTGTCATGATCCGTATGGTGTCCTGCTTGGTTCTTCCGGCAACGGGCCGTGGCGATTGTGCGTATTCGGATATTCGCAGGCAGTGTCATCTCACGATCGGATGAATGTCTCAAGCCCCAGATTGAACAGCGGACGAACAGCACCAAGAATAGCAAAATCCTCGCTCGATTTGTCAGCGACCAGAACGGGCAGTTCGAGTGTTCCGATCAGCCCTTCCGCCTGAAAGGCGCTCTCAAACGCTTTCCAAACATCGGCGTTGGCAATGAAAGGACCGGTCACGATAACCCGTTTTGGAAAAAGCAGGCGGCAAACATTGGCGAGGGATCGCGCCATCAGTTGTAAGCCCGTCTGAATATCTGCGAGTTCGAGCAATGGCAGGCCGGACATCTGCCCCGCCAGCACTTCTTCATCCTCCGAAAGATCCGGCCAGATTTCACGCATCTGTGGCAGCAGGGCCCATAAGGCCGCTGCAGTCTCCAGACAACCATGATTGCCACAACCGCAAGGACGGTCTTCCAGCAGATTAAAGCGCCAATGGCCAATTTCGCCAAACGGGCCGCCGGCACGGATGAACGGATCGCCATTGACGCTATAGGCCAGACCAATGCCCCAACCCCAATGCAGCAGCAATGTATTGTCCGTGCCATAAACCGGGTCCTGCAATACGCGCGCATTGAGTTCCGCATCGAGGTGACGGCAGACGAGAACCACAGGTGTCACAGGGGCGAGCGCCGCAGCAATGTCAAAATCACGGAGATCAGGCCAGCGTGATGTCAGCAGCCAAATCTTGGCTTTCACATCAACAACACCTGATACGGACACGGATGTGCCGATGTGCTGCATCCCCGATGGGCATTTGCTTGCCAATAACTGGACCAGTTCCTGCATTGCGGCTGTCATCCGGTCGCGGTCCACACTGGATGGAATATCAAGACTTTCGCGTGCGAGCGTCTGCCCGCCAAAATCAACAAGAGTGCCACGCAGTGATCGGCTCGATACGTGAATGACCGTTGCCCCAAAACGTTTGACGTTGAGACCGATCTGGATCGCGGGCCGCCCCCGCCCGCTTTTTTCACCGGCTTTTTCCACCAGCAAGCCGCGCGCAATCAGATCACTCACCACTTTCGATGTGGTGGTCGAAGTCATGTCGAGCGTTTCGGCAATACCAGGCCGGGAGTGCTGGTTGCCATCTGAAATCAAAGCAATGACGCGGGCACAATCGCGCTGGTGGGCGTCGTCATAGTGCGTTTCGTCTATCGTTAAAATCATGCGGGAATGGCCTCGATCTTATTTTTGAACAATATTATTCTAAAATACCTTGCAGTGCCATGGATAGCTATGCTTACAATGGCCAGCACGGTGAGAAGCATATGCAAGAAGGTTGGTAAAGCCCATGGTTGATACGCGTATTTTATCGGACAAACGGACACTCGGTGCGACAGGTGCCGAGTTGGGAGCGGCCGCGATCCGGCAGGCAATCAAGCAGAAGGGCAAAGCTTCAATCATTGTTGCGACAGGCGCCAGCCAGTTCGAGCTATTGCAAAACCTCGTTGCGGCTGAGGATATTGATTGGTCGCTCGTCACTGCATTCCATCTTGACGAATATGTCGGCATGGACATCACGCATCCCGCGAGTTTTCGCAAATATCTGCAGGAGCGATTTATTGCCCCCTTGGGCGGCAAGGTTACGTTTTATCCAGTGAATGCCGAGATTGATCCGCAGGCAGAGGCGCAGCGGTTGAGCAAAATCATTGCCGGGCACGATATTGATGTGTGCTTCGCCGGTATCGGCGAGAACTGTCATCTGGCATTCAACGATCCGCCCGCAGATTTCGATACGGAGGAGCCCTATATCGTCGTCACGCTGGATGAAGCCTGCCGCAGGCAGCAAATGGGTGAAGGCTGGTTTCCGTCTCTGGAAGCAGTGCCACAGCAGGCAATCTCCATGAGCATCAGGCAAATTCTTAAAAGCCGCTTGATCATCCTTTCTGTACCTGATGAGCGCAAATCACAGGCCGTGAAGGACGCGCTTGAAGGCCCGGTTGATCCGCGTTTTCCGGCTTCAATCATCCAGAGCCATTCGCAAACAATCCTTTTGCTTGATCCAGATTCAGCGTCGAGACTTGCATGATCACAGGCGGCCTTGTCGATATTCAGGTGAATGGTTTTGCCGGCGTGGATTTCAACTCCACCAAGCTGACATCTGGAGCACTCGACCATGCATTGGAGGCAATGCGGGCGACAGGTGTTACCACATGCCTGCCAACGATTATTACTGCCTATCCTAATGAACTGGAGGCACGTTTTGCTGCGCTGGATCGGTGCGTGAATTCAAGCCAACTCGGGCCTTCAATGTGTCCGGGATATCACCTCGAAGGTCCGTTCCTTAATCCCGCACAGGGTTTTTCCGGGTGTCACCCGGCTGGTGCCATGACAGCAGCGGACCCGGCGCTGGTTGCTCACCTTCAGAGCAAGATCGAAAGGCCGATCCTTCTCATCACCGTCGCACCTGAAATATCCGGCGGTCTCGACTTTATCAGGGCTATGACGGCGCAAAATATTCTGGTTGCGATTGGCCATTCATCGGCTGATTTCGCCATGGTTGAGGCGGCAGCAACAGCGGGTACAACCATGTCCACCCATCTCGGTAACGGCCTGCCACAGACAATGGCAAAGCTCAACAATCCGCTTTTTGCACAACTGGCTGAAGACCGGCTTCTGGCCACTTTCATCGCCGATGGCATTCATCTTCCGCCCAAAGCGTTGAAGTCTCTGATGCGCGCCAAAAGTTTTGAACGCTGCGCTTTGGTGACTGATGCCGTTGCAGCCGCTGCAGTCCCGACCGGTACTTATGACTTTGCAGGCATGCGCATTGAGCGCACCGAAGATGGCACTGTCCGTTTGCCCGGTACTGTGGGCCTCGCTGGTTCATCTCTCCGTCTGGATGACGCAGTTCGCAATCTCGTGCATTGGGGCATAGCAAGCTTCGAACAGGCGGTCGAAATGGCCTCGACGCGATTGCTGGATGCACTGGAGCCAGTGTTACGCGCCCGCAACATCACCCTCCCGCATACGGAGATTAAATGGTCCGAGACAATGATCGTTCGCAGCGTCCGTATCGGCGCAGAGGTCAAGCATTACAACTGAAATATCCAAAAACAATAAAGGGGAATGCAAATGGGAAATGACCAGTTTCGAATAAATCGCCGGGTGCTCCTTGGCGGTATGACCGCATCAGCCATGGCAACCACAATACCGGCATGGGCAAAGTCACCCGCCCTGCCCGCAGCACCTGTTGTGATTACCGTGATGGATGTGGGCGGCGCGCTCGCGCTGATGCAGCCGGCGTTTGAGGAATATGCGAAAACCTATCCGGAACGGGCATCGCGGATCATCTTCACCAAAGCGCCGGTCACGGAACTTGCTGGCAAGCTCAAGGCGCAGCAGAGCGCGGGCCGCGTCGATATTGATATTGTGCTTACGGGCAGCGATGGCCTGGCCGCTGGGCTTGCCAATGAAACATGGCTGAAAATCCTGCCGGATTTTGCCGACAAATTTCCTGGCATCGAGGAAAACTACGAACCGGCAGCGCTCGCCCTGCATAAGGCGCAAGGGGATGGATTTGGCGTCGTCGTCAACTACTACCCCTCCGGTCCCCTGATCGAATATGATCCCGAGCGCGTGAAAAAGGTGCCGACCAACGCGGAAGAGCTGCTTGCCTACGCCAGGGAAAATCCCGGACGTTTCATGTATGCCCGCCCGACCAATTCCGGTCCGGGTCGCACGTTCATGATGGGCCTGCCCTATATTCTCGGCGATAAGGACCCGCAGGACCCGGTTAATGGCTGGGACAAGACATGGGCTTATCTCGCCGATCTTGGCCAGTATATTGATTATTACCCTGCGGGCACTGGCGCCACGATGAAGGAATTCGGCGAAGGATCGCGTGATATCATCATCAGCACCACCGGCTGGGATATCAATCCGCGTGCGCTTGGCATTGTACCTGAAACCGCCAAGATCGGAACCCTCAAAGGCTTCCATTGGGTTTCAGACGCCTTTTTCATGTGCATGCCCAAGGGCATAGCTGATGACAAGGCAGCAGTTGTCCTTGACCTTATGGCCTTCCTGCTCACGCCAAAGGCGCAGGCTTATTCCTATGACGAAGGTTATCTCTATCCCGGGCCTGCCGTGAAAAACGTACCCCTGTCGATGGCCCCGCAACACAGTCAGGATGTCATCAAGCAGTTTGGCCGGGAAGAATATGCCGGGCTGATCGCCAACAACCCCATCGAATTGCCGTTGAAACCAGACAAGATGGTCGTCGCGTTCCGCAAATGGGACGAACTGGTCGGATCAAAGAAATCCAAGTAAACGCCACGGGATCATGGCGGGCAACTGCCGTGATCCCTATTGCACTTGAACCAGATGTCCGGCTGCGACTTCATTGTATTGCCTCACAGGCACAACGAAATCGGGTGTGCGCACCGGGCTTTTGATCTCGTCATTGGAGACAGGCCGCTTGATACCGCGCCGCGATGGATCAGGTACAGGCACAGCGGATATCAGCTTTTTCGTATAGGGATGCTGCGGGTTCTCAAAGATGGCTTCGCGCGAACCAATCTCAACGATCTCACCGAGATACATGACGGCAATACGATGGCTGACCCGTTCCACCACGGCGATATCGTGCGAGATAAAGAGATAGGCGAGGTTCAGGCTTGCCTGCAGGTCGAGCAGCAGATTGATCACCTGCGCCTTGATTGAAACATCCAGCGCCGAGACCGATTCATCCGCAACGATCAGCTTGGGATCAAGCGCCAGTGCCCGGGCAATGCATACGCGCTGCCTCTGACCGCCGGAGAATTCGTGCGGGTAGCGGCTGGCCATATCGGCATGCAGACCGACGCGCTCCAGAAGATCGGCGACACGATCCCGCGCCTGCGCACGCGTTCCAAGCCTATGCTCAAGGTAGGGTTCGGCAATCGCAGCACCAACCGGGATACGCGGATTGAGGCTGGCAAACGGGTCCTGAAAGATCATCTGCATGCTGCGGCGCATATCGCGCAGCCGCTTCGGTTCCATGGTTAGAACATCTTCACCGTTCAGCAGAACCTCACCACTTTGCGGCTGCACCAGCCGCATGATGGAACGACCAGTGGTTGACTTCCCACATCCGGATTCGCCAACGAGTGACAGTGTTTCACCCGGCTGCAAGGTAAAGGAAAGGTTTTCTACCGCATGAACGCGGCCTTCCAATTGCCCGAACATCCCAGAATGAATATTGAAACGGGTGGTGAGGTTCTTCACCTCGAGCAATGGTTTGACTTCGGTCTTGACGGTATCCGCTGCCTCAACGGGAATGTCCGAGGTGCCGGTTGCACGATCAACCACGGGAAAACGCAAAGGACGCATAAGTCCTTTCATCGATCCAAGAATGGGAACAGCCGCGAGAAGCGAGCGTGTATAGGGATGTTCAGGGCGCGCAAATATGTCTTCGGTTTTGCCGGTTTCCACCGCTTCGCCATTATACATGACGACAGTGCGGTCGGCGATTTCAGCGACCACGCCCATATCATGGGTGATGAAGAGAACCGACGTTCCCTCCTCTTCCTGCAACAGTTTGATAAGATCGAGAATCTGGCCCTGAATGGTCACATCGAGAGCGGTCGTGGGTTCGTCTGCGATCAAAAGTTTCGGTTTGCTGGCCAGTGCCATGGCAATCATCACGCGCTGGCGCATGCCGCCGGAAAACCGGTGCGGATATTCATCAAAGCGCGATTTCGCTGCGGGAATACGAACTTTTTCCAGAAGCCGGATGGTTTCAGCTTTCGCGTCCGCTCGGGACATGGAGGAATGACAAAGCAGGGCTTCGCTGATCTGCTGGCCGACCGTGAACAACGGGTTGAGGCTGGTCATCGGCTCCTGAAAAATCATGGCAACATCATTGCCACGTACAGCCCGCATCTGGTTTTCAGGAAGGGCAAGAATGTCCTTGCCACCAAGCATGATCTTGCCTTCGATGCGGCTCTTGTCCTTTTGCAGAAGCCGCATGATTGACAGAGATGTCACGCTCTTGCCTGAACCGGATTCGCCAACAATAGCCACCGTCTCTCCCGGCGCCACGTCAAACGAGACATTACGCACGACAGGCCGCCATTTGCCATCG
The DNA here is from genome assembly GCF_020731415.2 of Phyllobacterium sp. T1293. Classification (NCBI taxonomy): domain Bacteria; kingdom Pseudomonadati; phylum Pseudomonadota; class Alphaproteobacteria; order Hyphomicrobiales; family Phyllobacteriaceae; genus Phyllobacterium; species Phyllobacterium meliloti. The sequence goes on from NZ_CP088275.1 coordinate 406,404, forward strand.
GACTGGAAGGATGTCGTCAGATTGGAGACGGACAATACAGGGGCGAATGGATTGCTCCTATTGTCCGTATGTGAAGGCTGACGATTTTCCATGAATACAAATCCTTTCCGCTGGCAGATGACGACGCGCTGGTTAATCGGGCCAACGCATGAGACCGGCGATACGGCGGGCGTAGCGGTTTTCAACAGGGGTCGAGATGATCTCGTTTGAAGCGCGCGCCTTGCCGAGTTCCTCGACCAGACGGCTTGCCACGATGGTTTCTTCGCCGGGGTGCAGATTGCACGGGTCCATGTAGAAATAGCCATGCTCCACCTCGTGATCGCGCACGATCACCGGGCGCGATCCCTGCGCCAGTGCGTCGGCCAGATCCCAGGCACTGATATGCGCAGCCTGTGGCTCGATGATAACGCGGATGCGGTCGAGCGGATTGTGTGTGGGATCGGCCTCGATAATGGTGGTCACACCCGGCTTGCCCGCAAGCGTCTGCTGCCAGAGATTGAGATAGCCGGTTTCCCGTTCGCGAATACCCGCATGGTCGCGTTTTTCCCATGCTTCCAGCGCAGCGATGGTTCCGAGAATGCTCTCCTTGCCCACCTTCATGCCGCGGCCAATGCCCATGTTCTGCAGGAAAGTATTGCGGACGAAATCCTTGGCACCGGCAACGATACCGCCTGTTGGGCCACCAAGAAATTTGTGCGAGGAATAAAGCGCAATATCCGCGCCCTGTTCCAGAAAGATTTTGAGATCATATTCGGAAGCCGCGTCAACGATAACAGGTACGCCGCGTGCGTGGCAGACTTCCGCAAATTTCTTCAGGGCAACGAGGCCATACTGAACCGTATGATGCGAGACAACAAAGACAGCCGCCGCCGTCCGCTCATTGATCGCCCCATCAAGATGGTAGGGGTAGCAGGACGTTGCCTGACCGACCAGAATCGCCTTGGCACCGGCAAGCCTGATGCCCTGATCAACCGGCGCGCCATAACTGACCACATGGCCCATCTGGATAATGACTTCGTCCTTCAACCCCGTCGTGTCAGGCAGGCGTTCAATGGCGGCAAGGTCATTGCCGGTCATGGCCGCCGCCACCGCAAGACTGATGCCAGCGGAACAGGACGCGGTAACAAAGCCCGCCTCGCCGCCCGTCAGGCGGGCAATCACAGGGCTCGATCTTTTCTGCAGATCATTCACCTCGACAAATTGCGGCAGGATCGCCGTCATGGCGGCAACAGCCTCTGGGACCACAATCGAAGCACCCAACGATGTCATCGTTCCGGAGACGTTGATAACGGGTCGCAACCCGAGCGTTTCACGGATATCGTCGGGGTTATGAGAGTCGGTCATGCTGTTCTCCTCGAAATGTTGCCGCTTGCAACGCATTCCATTTGTCAGGCATATATGCCACTATAATGTAATATACCGTTTGAAGACCAATCGATCCTGCCAGGAGCCTGAACGTGGACGCAAAGACATCAGACATGGATGCCACCCGCGATTTTGAGAAAACTGAAAAACCTGATGCCAACGCTCGCCGTTCGCGTGTCAGCGGCATTGATCGCGCCTTGCAGGTTCTGGATCATCTGTATGAAACCGGTAGCCCGGCTGGTGTTTATGGGATCGCCAAGGCCATCGGCGCGCCGCTTTCCACGGTTTACGTCATCATTGACGATCTGGTCGAAAAAAACCTTCTCTCGCGCAACAATGACGGTTCCGTCTGGCTCGGCGCGCGGCTCTACCATTATGGCCTTGCCTATGCCCGCTCGCTTGATTTTCTCGATGTGGCCAATCACGAGATGCACAATCTCAGCCGCATTTCCGGCGAAACCGTGCAGGTTTGCGGTCGCGATGGCGACCATATGATGGTTCTGGCCATGGCCGACGGACCTGGTCATTTCCACGTCACCTCGCGCGTCGGCACCCGCGTTCCCTTGAACTGGACCGCTTCGGGCCGTTTGCTTGTCGGCCATTTGCCGGAAGCCGAACGGCTGGAGCTTTTCAAACGCTGCGCCAAATCCTCGCCTACGGGCCGTGCCGTCATCGAACCGGCTGCGCTGTCGAAAGCTGCCGGAGACGCGCTGCAATCGCGCATCTCCATTCAGGCTGGTGAATCGGACTACGCCGTCGCCTGTGTTGCCTCGCCGGTTTGCGACGACAAGGGCACCTGCGTTGCCACCATTTCCATCGTTCTGCCCGAACAGAAGATTGCCGATAACCCCGTGCGCTATACGGCCGAGGTCAAGGCATCTGCTGAACGGATCGAAACCGTGATGGGCTGGCGCAGTCATTCCTGATCCTATTCCTTCAAGGCGATGATCGCCTCGATCTCCACGGTGATATTGCCCGGAAGTGAGCCAAAGCCCACAGCCGAGCGGGCGTGCTGTCCCGCATCGCCGAACACATCGATCAGCAGATCGGAACATCCGTTGATGACAAGCGGGTGATCCGCAAAATCGGGCACGGCATTGACCATGCCGAGCAGTTTGACCACCTGCTTGACCCGGCCAAGATCACCCAAAGCCGCATGCAAAACCGCCAACAGGTTGATACCTGTCAGCCTTGCATGGGCGTAGGCATCATCAACGCTGACGGTATCGCCGACCTTGCCGGTGTGCATAAAGCCGTCATCCTCACGCGGCCCCTGGCCCGACAGGTAAAGCATATTGCCTTCCTGAATATGGGTGACGAAGTTCGCAATCGGACGCGGTGCCGGAGGCAATACAATACCCAGCGCTTTCAGCCTGTCGTAAGGAGATGTGCCAGCTTCAATGGCTGGACTGGATGAATGGTTCACGCGAGCTCCTTAGCGGTATGAATAGGTATGACGGTGATTGACCATTTCAGGGTTCACCGGTTGATAGCGGCTGGCCGCAATGGTCTCTGTCCCCAGAACAACCATGCGCGGCTCGAACAGTTTGTGAAGCGTCGCCTTGTAGCCGAGTGAATCGATAACGCTGAGGTCTGAATCCACTAGCTCAAAAATCGTGAATTCAGCTGGCTTGCCGACCTCCAGAAGATTTTCTGTTGGCAGGCCGATTGCCGATGCTGGCGAAAGCGTGACGGCTTCTACAACCTTCTCGAACGGCATGCCGACGCTGAGCAGCTTCGACATGGTTGTTCCAAGATCCCAGACGGAGTAGTTCAGGCTGTGCAGGTGAATGTCCGTCGAGATGGAGAATGGTAAAAGACCACGGCTGATAGCGACTTCTGCCACACGGAATGAGAATGATGCACCGCCATGGCCGATATCGAGCCGGATGCCTTCACCGGCACAGCGTTCCGCCAGCTCGAACAGATCATCATCTTCGATAATGCTGCTGCCGACCTTGCCGTTAAAGCAATGGGTGATGATGTCACCCGGCCCGAGGATTTCCAGTACCTCGTCGTAGAGTGCGGGCGGTTCACCCACATGCACCATCATCGGAAGCTTCAGGATTTTTGCGACCTTCTTGCCAACCTTGACAGGCGTTACACCCCAAGAACCCGTTATGACGTGGCTGGCACGTACTTTCAGGCCGACAATGTGGTCGCGGTTCTCATTGACGCATGCAACGGTGCGATCAAGATCGATGGACCTGATATCGCTGAGTTCGCTGACACGGTTGCAGGCTACAAGACCGATAGAGCCGAGATTGAGGAAGGCTTTGATGCGTTCCTTCGCCGGTTCGATGATGTATTCGCGCAGGCCATGGAAATTTGCTTCACCAGCCGAACCCGCATCGACGATTGTCGTCACTCCGCGTTCCACACCGCAGATTTGCGGGCGCACGGAGATATCAGTGCCGCCATGCCAGACATGGGCATGCAGATCGGTCCAGCCGGGCGAAATCCACGCACCTTTCATATCAACGCGCCTAATATCTCCGGCAATGTTCAATGAGGGGCCAAATTCAGCAATTTTTCCGTCTGTACCAATGAGAATATCGATAGCGCCGGAAGGGGTATTCGGGCCAAAGGCAACCGCTTTGACATTGGTCAGCAACAGGCGACCATCGGTTGCAGAGGAGGCGGGCATGATCAGAGATCCTTTCTGAGGCGTGGGTCGAGGAGGTCACGGAAGCCATCACCCACCATTTGCAGCGAGAGAACGGAGAGAACGATGGCAATACCGGGAAAGAGGGTCATCCAGTCGGCCTGACCGACATATTGCCGTCCGGCGGCAATCATTGTGCCCCAGGTGGGCACTTCAGGGCTGACGCCGAGGCCGAGGAAGGACAGGCCTGCCTCTGCCAGCATGGCATGGGCAAACAGGAATGTTCCCTGAACGAGGATGGGCGAGAGCAGATTGCGCAGGATATGCCGTGTCAGAATATGCGGCGTCGATATCCCAAGCGCATGGGCGGCTTCCACATAGGGCAACTCGCGAATGACAAGCGTTGAGGCACGCACCACGCGGGCAAGCCGCGGCGCATAGACAATGCTGAGTGCAATAATCACAGTGGTGAGCGACGGCCCCAGCGCGGCTACCAGGGCAATGGCAAGCAGGATATCCGGAAACGCCATCATCGCATCGATCAGGCGGGTGATCGGTGCATCGAGCCTGTGGAAGAACCCGGCGAGAATCCCCAGTGTCACACCGATCAGCGATGCCAGAACCACCACGGCAAAACCAACCAGCAACGACAATCGGGCCGAATAGATCGTACGCGAGAACACATCGCGCCCAAATTCATCCGTACCGAAAATCCATTGGGCGCTTGGCGGCTTCAGCCGGTTGACGATCGAAAGCTTGTTCGGCGCATAAGGCGCAATCAGCGGCGCCAGAACGGCAAGCGCAATGAAAATTGCCAGAACAATCAGACCAAAAAGCACGGTCTTGCGGCGGATGAGCACGCGGAAAAACTTGCTGCGCTCACTGACGGGGGCTGTTGAAGCAATATCGGTCATCAGTAGCGCACCCTTGGATCAACGACGAGGTAAAGCATGTCGATGGCAAAATTGATGAGGACATAAAGCCCGGCGATGACGAGAAGCGCGCCCTGAATGACCGGATAATCGCGGCGTAACACCGCCGACACGACCAGATTGCCGACACCGGGAAGGCCAAACACCGTCTCTGTAACCACAGCGCCGGAAATGAGCACGGCTGCGGTCAAACCAACGACTGTTATGATCGGGATTAACGCATTCTTGAACGCATGTTTGAGCACGACGCTGCGCTCGACAACGCCCTTGGCACGGGCGGTGCGAATATAGTCATCACCCAGCACATCCAGCATGGAAGCACGGGTAAAGCGCATGATCAGGGCCGATGAAACGATTCCCAGAGCAAAAGCTGGCAGCACGAGATGATAAAGCCGCTCACCAAAGGTTGTATCCGGACCGCCATAGCCGGAAACCGGAAATATGCCAAACCGCACTGCAAAGACCTGCATCAGAATGAGCCCCAGCCAGAAGCTTGGAATACTGGCGGCGAGCATGGCGAGCGCTGTTGCGGCCTGATCGAAAATCGACCCACGCCTGTAGGCCGCATAGACGCCAATGGGAATGGCAATGACACTGGCGATCAGGATCGAGAAAATGGTGAGGAAGAAGGTGGGCTCGGCGCGCTGCGCCAAAGCCGTCAGCACCGGCTGGTCGAGAAAGATGGAACGCCCGAGATCACCCTGCAACAACTGGCCGATGAAATAGACATATTGTACGGGAATGGACCGGTCGAGCCCGAGCGCTGCCCGCAATTGCGCGATATCGGCAGCGGTTGCTTCCGGCCCGAGCATGACGGCAGCGGGATCACCCGGCGTGACGCGCACAATGATGAACACGATGGTCACCACCAGAAACATCACGACAATCATGCCGATAAAGCGTTGGAATATGTAACGGAGCATCAGGTCGGTTCAATCCTGTTGACAGGGGGTAGACGATGCGGCGCGGACAGTGATGATCTGTCCGCGCTATGCATTGTTCCGATTACTGTTTGAGTGACACGTTCCAGAAATATGGCCATGGCGCTGGCGTAAAACCCTCCACCTTGGGTGACTTGGCCGATAGCGCATTGAAATCACCAATCTTGATGATGGGTGCTTCCGCGTAGATCACTTTCTGAACCTCCGCCCACAGTGCAATACGCTTCTTCGGGTCGGTTTCGGAATTGAAGGCATCAACAGCCACCTTGCGCGCTGGCGTGTCCCAATTGCCGGGCGCACTGGTTGACAGAGCACCGATCAGGGCGGGTTCCGGCAGGAACGGGCTATGGCTGATATAGATATCCCATAGAGCGGGATCAGCACGGCGCTGCGTCAGCGTTGCCCAGTCGACCACCTGCAATTCGACATTGATCCCGGCTGCCTTCAGATATTCAGCGGCGACCTGCGCCATCTTATAATGGAATTCATACTGGCGGCTGGTGAGAATGCGGACGGGCTTGCCGTCGTAATTGGCCTTTTTCAAAAGTGCGGCGGCCTTTTCAGGATCGCCAATATTATAGCCATCCTTGACGCCCGCATCGGTCGCCCAGCTATAGGAGGCTGGATAGAACGATCCATTGAGCGAATAGAAATCCGTGCTACCAAAGGCGGCGGCCAGCATGTCTTCCATGTTGAGCGCGGCACGGATAGCCAGACGCATATCCTGGTTCTTGGTCAATCCCTGCGCGGTGTTCAGCACAAAGACCGGCCAGCCAAAGGGTTTCAACAGAACGGGTTCGGTTGCCTTCTGGCCCTTCACACGGTCATAGGCTTCAACCGGCAGGCTGTCCGCATAATCGAACTGGCCGGATATCGCGCCTTCAACGCGGGTATTGGCGTCGGGTACGGGCACAAAGCGGATTTCATCAAGATATTGATGGCGTGCGCCGCCATAGCCGTTCTCGTTCCCTTCAGGGGATTTATAGCCATCGAAGCGAACAAGCTGAATATACTGATCAGCCTTGCGTTCCTTCAGCTTGTAAGGTCCGGTGCCCACCGGTTCGGTCATCGGGTTCTGTTGTTTTTCACTTGGGAGGATGATCGCCGCGGCATTGTTAAATGCCAGCAGCGACAACAGCGGTGCATGGGGTGCATTGAGCGTGATGCGAACGGTTGAGGCATCAACCGCATCAATGGATGCAATGAGCGACGCGACCTGCTTGCCGCGCGAGGCAATCTGCGTCCAGCGCTTTAGCGAGGCAACCACATCGGTGGAATCCATATCGGTGCCATCATGGAACTTGACACCTGTGCGCAGTTTGATCGTGTAGATTTTGCCATCAGCCGAAATCTCGGGGAGGCTGGCGGCGAGAAGCGGTGTCGGGTTCCAGTTTGCGTCAAATGTATAGAGCGTCTCGAAAATATGCTGCGAAACAATACCCACCAGATCGGCTGTCGATGCCATGGCATCAAGTGTCGGCGGCTCGCCAATGGTGGCGACGTTGATAACGCCGCCCTTGGTCTGGGCAAAGGCAGCAGGGCTGAAGGCAACCAGCGCCGAACCCAGTAGGAGTGCGAGTTTCAGTGATTTCATGACAGTCCCCTTTGTTATTCCACTATTATGCTATATAGTGTGTTATAGTAGAATAAGACCAAATGTATCGGGCGCTGTCAAACAAAAAAGAAAAAGGCAGCGCTGATGGCGCTGCCTTGCAAATGCTGTTGAAGGACAGATCGGTCAGATAATGCCGCCGCTGCCGCCTGTGCTGACTGGTCTTATTTTCCCGACCTTCTGCCGGTAGCCGCTGGCTCGATAGGCTGCGATTGGGTCAATGGCACCACCTGCCCGGCGGCGTGCTTCAGCCAGAATGGGCTCAACATCCGTCCGGTAGGCGCGCTTCAAGGCATCCGACGCCATCAGCGCGTCGTTGCTGTCCTGATAGCCCCCCAGCTCATCACGATCCACCAGCAATGCCTGTGCATAGGCGCGGCGAATTTCATTGGCGCTGGAGATCAGGCTCTCAATCGGATCAGTCACATTGTGCGACTGATCGATCATGTGTGCCGGATGGAAACCCTCGATACCACGCTCTTGTGCATCAACGAGTTCATTGAACACGAGGAACAGCCGGTAAGGATCAATCGACCCCGCATCGAGATCATCATCGCCATATTTGGAATCGTTGAAGTGGAAACCGCCAAGTTTCTTGAACTGTATCAACCGCGAAACGATCATCTCAATATTGCTGTTCGGGGCGTGGTGGCCGAGATCAACCAGACAGAAGGCCTTTGGCCCCAAGGTCTGGGCAATCAGATAATTGGTGCCCCAATCCTGCACCACGGTGGAATAGAAGGCTGGTTCGAACATTTTGTGTTCGGAGAAGATGCGCCAGTCATCCGGCAGTGCCTTGTAGATTTCGGCCATGGCACCGAGATAGCGTTCAAACGACCGGGCAAAATTGCTCTGGCCCGGAAAGTTCGATCCATCGCCAACCCATACAGTCAAAGCCTTCGAACCGATAGCATTGCCGATTTCGATGCACTCTATATTGTGCGCGATAGCCTGTTTACGGGTTGCCGCATCCACATGGCTCAACGAACCATATTTATAGGAATGCGCCTGATCCGGTGCGTCGGAAAAAGTATTGGAATTCATCGCATCAAAGCCGAGGCCAAGCGCATCCGCATGGGCTTTCAGCTGTTTCGGATCGGCCTTGTCCCAGGGTATGTGAAGCGAGACAGTTGGTGTCGCGCGGCTTAGCTGATAAATGACGGAACAATCATCAAGCTTGTCAAAAATACCGCGTGGCTCGCCCTGCCCCGGAAAACGGGCAAAGCGGGTTCCGCCAGTGCCAACACCCCACGATGGAATGGCGACGAAGAAATCCGCCACCTTTGCGGTGATTGCCTCGATATCGATGTTGCGGCGGGCGAGATGGGCTCCCAACGCTTCAAAATCGCTCTTTTGTGCCGCAGCGCGCTTGTCATTTTCGGACGCAATAAGGTCGCCGGAAATTTGCAGTTCAGCCATGATGTCCTCCCCAGACTGCTTTATCGCGTGAAGCTTTGCACGTTGCCAGCGTCGACATTGATAATATTGCCCGTGGACTTGGCTGAGGCGTCAGAGGCAAGGAAATAGATTGCCTCGGCAATATCCTCTGGCAGCACATTCAGCTTGAGCAGCGACCGCTTGCGATAATGCTCTTCAAGCTCTTCCACCTGCAGATTGGAGGAGGCTGCACGTTGCTCCCGCCACTCGCCATTCCAGATTTTCGACCCCCGCAACACCGCATCCGGGTTGACAGTATTGACGCGGATACCGGCTTCCGCCCCCTCAAGCGCAAGGCAGCGGGCGAGATGAATTTCCGCAGCCTTGGCAGTGCAATAGGCACTGGCATTGGGGGAAGCAGCAAGTCCGTTCTTGGAGGCAACAAACACCACATTGCCGCCAATCTTCTGGCGCCGGAACAGGCGGAACGCTTCCCGGGAGACGAGGAAATAGCCCGTTGCCAGAATGTCCATATTGCGGTTCCACATGGCAAGTTCCGTGACTTCAATCGGGGCTGACGAGGCGATGCCCGCATTGGAGACAAGAATATCAATGCCGCCAAACTCGACCGAAGCCTCGGCAAAGCTTGCAATCACACCCGCCTCGTCTGTCACATTAAGCTGTACACCACGCACCACATCGGTGCTGTAGCGCTCGGCAAAATCCTGACGGGCAGCCTTCAATGCTTCCGCATCAATATCCGCAAGAATAACGCACGCACCCTGCCCCAGCAGCCGCTCGGCCGTCGCACGGCCAATGCCACCGGCACCACCCGTTACGAATGCCACACGACCTGCCAATGATTTGGGCTTGGGCATACGCTGCAATTTGGCTTCCTCAAGCAGCCAGTATTCGATGTCGAACGCTTCCTGTTCCGGCAGCCCCTGATACTCAGAGACGGATGAAGCGCCACGCATCACGTTGATAGCGTTGACGTAGAATTCACCGGCGATACGGGCGGTCGCCTTGTCCTTGGCAAAGGACAGCATGCCAACACCGGGAACGAGGAAAATGACCGGATTGGGATCGCGCATGGCAGGCGAATTGGCGTGCTTGCAGGCGTTATAATAGCGGGCGTAATCAACGCGATAGGCTTCAAGCGCAGCATCAAGCGCATCAACGGCAGCATCGAGATTGACCGGATCGATATCAAGCACGAGCGGGCGAATTTTCGTGCGCAGGAAATGGTCCGGGCAGCTTGTCCCCAGCGACGCCAGCGGACGCAGGTTTTTGGAATTAACGAACTCCAGAACTGCCGGCTGATCATCGAAATCGCCAAGCTTGCGTTCCGATACCCCGATCTTGCCGCGAATCTCAGGCATGAGCCGCGCGGCGATAGCACGACGTGTAGCTGCATCAAGGCTCTTTGTTGCCTCTCCGCCAAAGGCAGCCTTACCTGCGGTCTTGCCATCAAACCAGACAATCGCCTTGTTGATGACATCAAGCGTCAATTCATAGCATTCCCTGGCATCATCGGCCCAAGTGAACAAACCATGGCTTTCAAGCACCACGCCTTTGGAATGGGGATTGGCAGCCACATAGGCACCGAGATCAAGACCAAGCTGAAAACCCGGACGACGCCATGGCAGCCAGCCAATTGCGTCCCCAAAGACCTCCTTGGTCAGCTCACGCGAATTCTTTGATGCCGCAATGGCAATAATAGCATCGGGGTGCATATGGTCGACATGCTTGAACGGTACAAAACCGTGCAATGGCGTATCAATTGACGCGGCGCGACCGTTGAGATTGAACGTGCAATGCGGCAGGAAACCCACCATACGGTCTTCGTCGGCAATGCCCGTGTAAATGGATTTCAGCGATTCCAACTTTTCCATATAAAGCGTGGCGAAGCCATCGAGCTTAATGGTGCCCACATCACCGCCCGAACCCTTTACCCAAAGCACTTCAACGGATTTGCCAGTCAGCGGGTCCGTTTCTAATACTTTCGCAGAGGTATTGCCGCCGCCATAATTGGTAATGCGCTTGTCAGCACCCAGCAGATTGGAGCGATAGAGCAGCTTGCCCGGTTCATCCAGCTTGGCAGCTTTTTGATCGTCCCAACGATTTTCCAGAAGTTGGACCTTGCCTGCCATACTTGCCTCCCGATCGATCATAAGATGGCCGGACATCGCGCCACAGCCATGTGAATTTTCTCTAGCTATGGAGCAGAGTGTGATTTCGTGTCAATCACAAATGATCAAATTCAATCATAAAATTGCAATTGTGCAGTGCAATATGAATATATTTGACTGATATTGATTGACACTGCATGTTATTTTGCGCAATGCTTGCGACAGTGGAGGGAAAAATGCACGAACGTGAGCGCCAACGTATTATCCTGAGTGCTGTTCAGGAAAAACCGTTCATCACCATTCAGGACATTGCCGAATTGACGGAAGCGTCGGAGGCAACGATCCGGCGCGATATCGCCTCCATGCATGTACAGGGCAAGCTGCGCCGGGTTCGTGGCGGCGCAGAAGCCATTCACCCGCCACAACAGACAGCGCTTGCCGGCCGGCCATTTCGGGTGTCCGAAGCGGAGAATATCGACAAGAAGCGAGCAATCGCCCGCGAAGCCGTAAATCTTTGCAATGAAGGTGATGCGATCATTCTGAATGGCGGCACGACAACATTTCAGATGGTGCATTATCTCGCCGCGCGCCGTTTGCAGATCATGACCAATTCTTTCGCCATCGCTGAACATCTGGTGAAGAACTCCAAGAGCACGGTGATCATACCCGGCGGCATGATTTACCGCGAGCAGAGCATGATCCTCTCGCCCTTCGACAATGACGTCACCCGCAATTTCTACGGCAAACGCATGTTCATGGGTGCGGTTGGTGTGGGCCCGTTCGGGGCTATGGAATCTGATCCGCTGATTATTCAGGGCGAACAGAAACTGATCAATCAGGCGGATGAACTGGTGCTGCTGGTCGATTCAACCAAGTTCGCGCGCCGTTCAAGCCTGATCCTTTGCCCCTTGCAGCGGGTCGCGACTGTTATAACCGACGACGGCATTTCGGACGCAGACCGGAAAATGGTGGAGGACGCCGGAGTGGAGCTGATCATTGCCAAAGTGAATGCTCAGGACAAATCAAGGGATTCCGCTTCGATCGCATAAAAACCAGCGCCGGAGCGGCGTATTTTCAATCTAGGGAGGAAGAAAAATGAACGTATTGAAGAAACTTGCACTGGGGTCGGCTCTGGCACTTGCCATGCTCGCATCACAGGCACAGGCAGAAACCATCAAGATCGGCCTCGTCGCGAAATCCCTTGGCAATGGCTTCTTTGAAGCAGCCAACAAAGGCGCGCAGGAAGCGGCAAAGGAACTCGGCGGCGTCGAGGTCATCTATACAGGACCCACATCAACGACAGCTGAAGGCCAGATTGAGGTCATCAATGCGCTGATCGCCCAGAATGTTAATGCCATTGCCATTTCCGCCAACGATCCGGACGCGGTTGTACCGGCTTTGAAGAAAGCCATGGCGCGCGGCATCAAGGTTATTTCCTGGGACTCGGCCGTGGCCAAGGAAGGCCGCATCGTCCATCTCAACCCTTCGTCCAACGAACTGATCGGCAAGATGTGCCTGCAACTCGCCGCTGCCCATCTGCCCGATGGCAAGGGCGACTTTGCTATCCTTTCAGCAACGACCACATCGACAAACCAGAACACCTGGATTGCCGAAATGAAAAAGCAGCTGCCAAGTTTCCCCGGCCTCAATCTGGTGACAACCGTTTATGGCGATGACCTTGCTGATAAGAGCTATCGCGAAGCACAGGGCCTCCTGACCTCGCAGCCCAATGTGAAGGTCATCGTTGCTCCAACGACAGTTGGTGTTCTCGCCGCCTCGCAGGCGGTGGCAGATGCCAAGAAGATTGGTTCGGTTTATGTAACGGGCCTTGGCCTGCCATCGGAAATGGCCGGTGCCATCAAATCCGGTGCCACCAAGGAATTTGCCATCTGGAACCCGATTGATCTTGGTTATTCCGCCACGCAGATCGCCTATCGCCTCGTCAAGGGCGACACGGACGGCAAACCCGGCAGCGAGATTGAAGCCGGACGCATGGGCAAGATCAAGATCGGCGACAATGGTGAGGCCGCCATGGCTGACCCCTTCGTCTATGACGCGAAGAATATCGATCAGTTCTCCAAGATTTTCTGATCCGGCAACCGCGCCGTAAAGCCCGGCAGATTTTCTGCCGGGCATTTTTCAACCCATTGGTATGTCCATGATGAACGCCGCCCTTGCCGAGCCATCACCGATTGTCCCCATTCTGGAAATGCGGGGTATCTCCAAGTCGTTTCCCGGTGTGAAAGCACTGAACGACGTCAATATCTCCCTTTATCCGGGTACAGTGACAGCGCTGATCGGCGAAAACGGTGCGGGCAAGTCTACCCTCGTCAAAATTTTGACCGGTATTTATCAGTCCGATGAAGGTGAGATTCATATCGATGGCAAGTCGGTCGCCTTTGGCAACGCACAGAATGCTATCGATCATGGCGTGACGGCCATTCATCAGGAAACCGTGCTGTTTGACGAATTGTCCGTCGCCGAGAACATCTTTATCGGTCATGCTCCAAAAACGTCTTTCGGCCTCGTCAACTGGAAGGGCGTGAATGCAAGGGCGCTCGCCCTGCTTCATTCGCTCGAAAGCAATATCGACCCGCGCGCCCGGCTGAAGGATCTTTCCATCGCCCAGCGCCATCTTGTTGCCATCGCCCGCGCGCTTTCGGTCGATGCCCGCATCGTGATCATGGATGAACCAACGGCTGCCCTGTCACGCAAGGAAGTCGATGATCTCTTCCAGATCGTCAGGCGATTGAAGGCTCAAGGCAAAGCCATTCTCTTCATCAGCCACAAATTCGATGAGGTCTATGAGATCGCCGATAATTATGCGGTGTTTCGCGATGGCAAAGCTGTGGGCAGCGGGGCGCTCGCCGACATCAATCAGAACGATATTGTCCGCTTGATGGTTGGCCGCTCAATCGAACATGCCTTTCCAAAAGTGGATATTCCGCTTGGGGAGACAGTTCTGAAGGTCGAGAATTACAGCCATCCCACCGAGTTCCGCGATATTTCCTTCGTACTGCGCAAAGGCGAAATCCTTGGCATCTATGGATTGGTGGGCGCTGGCCGTTCGGAGATTTGCCAGTCCCTGTTCGGTGTCACCCGGCCATCGCATGGCAGGCTGGAACTGGACGGCAAGGAAATCCAGATAAGGTCGCCCGGCGAGGCGGTTCATGCGGGCATTGTCTATGTGCCCGAAGAGCGCGGGCGCCACGGCGCCGTGCTGCAATTACCGATCTACCAGAATATCTCGCTGCCTTCCCTTGGGAAAACCTCGCGCTCTGGCTTCTTGCGTGCCGCGGAAGAACTGGCACTGGCGCGCAAATATGCCGAACGTTTTGACCTGCGCGCGGCGGCCTTGTCGGTGCCTGTTGGTACGCTGTCCGGCGGCAATCAGCAGAAGGTCGTCATCGGCAAGTGGCTCGCCACACAACCGAAAATCCTCATTCTCGATGAGCCGACCAAAGGCATCGATATCGGCTCGAAAGCTGCCGTCCATGCCTTTATCAGCGAACTCGCAGGCGAAGGTCTCAGCATTATCATGGTTTCATCCGAACTGCCGGAGATACTCGGGATGTCCGACCGCGTGCTTGTCATGCGGGAGGGTCTGTCTGCCGGTCTCTTCGAGCGTGCAGATATGAACGCCGAGATACTGGTTCGCGCCGCAACCGGCAACGCGTAAGGAGCGAAATGATCAAAAAGCTTTTCAAATTTCGCGAGATGCTGCTGGTGGTGATCATCGCCGTCTTGCTTGGGATTTTTTCCTCACGTTCACCCGGCTTTTCCAGCCCGTCAAACCTCTCGAATATTTTCAATGATACGTCGATCCTGATCATCCTGGCGCTCGGCCAGATGACCGTGATCCTGACGAAATCGATTGATCTTTCCGTTGCGGCCAATGTTGCCTTTACCGGCATGGCCGTTGCCATGTTGAACGCTGCTTATCCGGATTTGCCATTGGCGCTGATTGTCGTTATCGCGCTTGGCATTGGTGCGATCCTCGGCGCAATCAACGGTCTGTTCGTGTGGAAGCTCGGCATTCCCTCAATTGTTGTCACGCTTGGCACCCTTACCATTTATCGCGGCATGGCCTTCGTCCTGTCAGGCGGCGGCTGGGTCAACGCGCATCAGATGACCGAGCCTTTCCTGCAAACACCGCGTCATGTCTTTCTTGGTCTGCCTGTTCTCGGATGGACAGCCATCGTCATTGTCGCTGTCATTTATATCGTCATGTCGCGCACCTTCCTCGGCCGCGCGATCTATGCTTCCGGCGGCAATCCGACAGCGGCTGTATATGCGGGCATTGATGTGGGCCGCACCCGGTTTTTTGCTTTCGTCATATCTGGCACGCTTGCCGGTCTGTGCGGCTATCTCTGGGTGTCGCGCTATGCGGTGGCTTATGTCGATATCGCTGCGGGGTTCGAACTTGATAGCGTTGCCGCCTGCGTCATCGGCGGTATCTCGACGCTTGGAGGCATTGGCTCGGTTGCGGGTGCAGTTCTCGGGTCACTGTTCCTCGGCGTTATCAAGAATGCCCTGCCCGTCATCAACATTTCACCCTTCTCGCAAATGGCCATATCAGGCGGCGTCATCATTGCAGCGGTGATTTTCAATGCGCGGCAGGAACAACGGCGCGGCCGCATCATTCTGCGGGATCGCGGGGCATCGGAAAAGATCGAGGGTATCGCATGAGTATCACAAGCGAAAAACGTCATATCCCGGATCGTTTGGGTACATCTGCGACGCGATTGTTTGCCAGCTGGGAAGCGCTGCTTCTGGTTGTGGCGATCCTGATTTTCATCGCCAACTCCTTTGCCTCACCTTACTTCTTGAATGCCTGGAACCTCTCGGACGCCACGTTCAATTTCACCGAAAAAGCGATGGTCGCTTTCGCCATGGCCTTGCTGATTATTGCTGGAGAAATTGATCTTTCTGTCGCGGCTATCATTGCCCTTGCCGCAACAGCCATGGGTGCTGCGGCGCAGGCGGGTGTTGGAACTCCGGGGCTCGTCGCCATCGGTATCGCGGTTGGCGTGGGATGCGGCGTCATCAACGGCATTCTGGTGGCCGGGCTGCGGCTTCCCTCCATTGTCGTGACCATCGGCACAATGAGCCTGTTTCGGGGCATCGCCTATATTGTCCTTGGCGACAAAGCTTATGGCGGCTATCCCGCTTCCTTTGCCTATTTCGGACAAGGCTACGTCTTCTGGGTGTTTTCCTTCGAATTTGTCCTGTTCGCCGTACTGGCAGTTCTCTTCGCCATTCTGCTGCACGCCACAAACTTTGGCAGGCGCATCTATGCCATCGGCAACAATGAATTTGCGGCGCGCTTCTCCGGCATCCGCGTTGAACGGATCAAGTTTACCCTGTTCGTAATGACCGGGCTGATGTCCGGCATTGCTGCGGTCTGTCTTACCTCGCGTCTGGGTTCGACCCGCCCCTCCATCGCACAAGGGTGGGAATTAGAAATCGTCACCATGGTCGTATTGGGTGGCATTTCCATTCTTGGCGGCTCCGGCACCATTGGCGGTGTGGTCATCGCGGCTTTCGTGATGGGACTGGTTACATTTGGCCTAGGACTGCTCAATGTACCGGGCATTGTCATGTCAATCTTCATCGGCCTGCTTCTGATTATCACCATAACATTGCCGATTATCATCCGCCGCGTCAGGCACAGGAAGCACGCATGAACGCTCAAGAGAAATATGCATTCAAGATGATGCTCAATCCCGGCATGGAAGAGGAATATCGGCGGCGGCATGATGCCATCTGGCCGGAGCTTGTCGACCTCCTGCGCGACGCGGGTGTGCAGGATTATTCCATTCATCTTGATCGCGAAACCAATACGCTTTTCGGCGTATTGAGTCGCCCTGCCGGGCATACCATGGCTGATCTTCCTGACCATCCTGTGATGAAGAAATGGTGGGTGTATATGGCCGATATCATGGCGACCAACCCTGATCATTCACCCGTACAGTCCGATCTGGTCTGTCTGTTTCATATGGCCTGATATGACCAAGCCACGCCATATTGCTGTCATTGATGTTGGCAAGACCAATGCCAAACTCGTTGTGGTTGATGCAGCAAGCGGTGTGGAACTTGCCGTACGCAGCACACCCAATCGCGTGGTCAGCAATGGTCCCTACCCGCATTATGATGTTGACGTGCTGTGGCACTTCTTTCTGCACTCGCTGACAGAATTTGCCGAAACACCCGGTTTTGATGCCATATCCGTTACCGCCCATGGCGCTGCGGCGGCGCTGCTTGGCGAAAACGGGCTGGCCATGCCTGTCATTGATTATGAGCATATCTATCCCGATGCCGTGCGTCAGGACTATGCGCAGCTAAGGCCTGATTTTGCCGAGACCGGCTCTCCCTATCTGGCTGGCGGGCTGAATGTCGGTGCGCAGATTCACTATCAGAAAACACAATTTCCAGCATTGTTCGCAGGCGTAAAAACTGTCCTGACCTATGCCCAATATTGGGTCTGGCGGTTAACCGGAACCGCAGTGAACGAAGTAACATCTCTTGGCTGCCATACGGATCTATGGAATCCGCGAAACGGTGAATATTCCAGCCTTGTCGACAAGCTGGAACTGCGCCCGCTTTTGCCTCCCGTCCGTTCGGCTTTCGATCATATCGGAGATTTGCTCGCACCCCTGAAAACTCAGATCGGTATCAACAGATCAGTACCGGTGTTCTGCGGCATTCATGATTCAAATGCATCCTTGCTGCCGCATTTGATGACACGCACCTCGCCGTTTTCCGTCGTTTCAACGGGGACATGGGTTGTTCTGTTTGCCGTGGGCGGCCATCTGGATCAACTCGATCAGCAACGCGATACGCTTGCCAATGTCGACGCCTATGGCAAGGCAGTGCCATCAGCCCGTTTTATGGGCGGGCGTGAATTTGATCTTCTGACCGGCGGGAATGCCGTTGCTCCCGATGCGGAAACGCTTGAGCGCGTTATTCGCGATCAGGTGATGATCCTGCCAGGTCTTGCCAAAGGCACCGGCCCGTATCCGAACCGGGTGGCGAACTGGCCCAATGGCGAACCAGGCAACCCGGCAGAACGAACCGCCGCCGCTTCGCTCTATACGGCGATGATGACCGCGATCAGTCTGGAGCTGATCGGTTCGGCGGGAGCTACAATCATCGAAGGCCCCTTCTCCCGCAACGCACTTTATTTGTCAGCATTATGCAACCTGACACAACGGGAAGTAATATCGCTGCCGGGTGGTTCGACAGGAACCAGCCTTGGGGCTGCCCTGCTTGCGGGCGCGACAATCCCCGCGCCGACGAACACCGGAAATGTTCAACCTCTCGACAACGCATTCGATGCCTATGCGAAGGCATGGCGAGACCATCTCGCATGAAAAAGGCGGGCCTGAGCCCGCCTTTCCATTTCATTCTTTATCAGATCATCAACCGGCGAAGGCAAGAGCCTCTTCTTCGCTGACACCGCCATGTAGCGCACGATCAAGCATGCCTTTATCCAGTTCGCCTTCCCAACGGGCGACGACAATCGTTGCCACTGCATTGCCAACCAGATTGGTCAGGGCACGGCATTCCGACATGAAGCGGTCGATACCGAGGATCAGCGCCATACCGGCAACCGGAACAGCCGGAACAACTGATAGCGTTGCGGCAAGAGTGATGAAACCAGCACCGGTGATACCAGCAGCGCCCTTTGAGCTGAGCATGGCAACGAGCAGCAGCAGAACCTGATCGGTGAGGGTCAGGGGTGTATTGGTTGCCTGCGCGATGAAGAGGGCAGCCAGCGTCATGTAGATATTGGTGCCATCCAGATTGAAGGAATAGCCGGTTGGAATAACAAGACCGACGACGGACTTCTTGCAGCCCGCTTTTTCCATTTTCGCCATCAGGGTTGGCAGGGCAGCTTCCGAGGAACTGGTGCCGAGAACGAGGAGCAATTCTTCCTTGATGTAACGGATCAGGGCGAAGATGGAGAAGCCGTTATATTTGGCAACGGCACCCAGAATGATCACCACGAACAGGATCGACGTCAGGTAGAATGTACCGATGAGCATCAACAGATTGGCAACTGATGCAATGCCGTATTTGCCGATGGTGAAGGCCATTGCACCGAAGGCGCCGATTGGGGCGGCCTTCATCAGAATGGCGACCAGCTTGAAAATCGGTGCCGACAGCGTGTGAAGGAAGTTCGTGACCGGTTCGGCGCGCTCGCCAACCATAGCAAGCGAAATACCGAAGAGAACCGAGAAGAACAGGACCTGCAGGATATCGCCGGATGCGAAAGCACCGACAATGGTTGTTGGAATAATGTTTTGCAGGAAGCCGATAACACTCTGTTCATGCGCCTGCTGCGTGTAGGTGGCAACGGCAGCCGGATCAAGTGTTGATGGATTGATGTTCATGCCCGCGCCGGGCTGGATGACATTCGCAACGATGAGGCCGACAATCAGCGCCAGTGTCGAGAAGGTCAGGAAGTAGATCATCGCCTTACCGGCAACACGCCCGACCTTTTGCAGATCGCTCATTCCGGCAATACCGGTTGTCACGGTCAGGAAGATTACCGGAGCGATAATCATCTTCACCAGCTTGATGAAGGCATCGCCGAGCGGCTTCATGCTCGTGCCAATATCGGGATAATAGTGGCCAAGCGCGATGCCGATGGTGATGGCAACGATGACCTGAAAATACAGATGGGTATAGATTGGTTTCTTGACGCGCGGCTCTGGCGCTGCGCTGATGTTCACAGGACTCATGTCTTCCTCCATGGTGCGAGCCGCGTCTGGCAGAAACCCTGTCAGCCTCCCGGGCCCTCGTTCTCGAGAACAACCTACGCATTCTCTTCAATCTCATTAGCAAGGGCCGTGCCAATTAGAAGCTATTCTTTAACTATCTGATTTTTAATAATATTATTCTGCGCGAAGAAATCTTCAATCTACATATGTGCGAAATTACGCACAAAATTATTGTCAATCGTGCGGATATATGCACAAATCAGATATGGAAAGTTCGGTTGAGAAAGACGTGGATACACTGCCCGTGGTGGCAGGGTCGAGCGCCATATCCAAATTGATCTATGGGGCGCTCGCCGTGTTCCTGATCCTTGGCGCATTGCTGGCTGCCAATGATTATGGCCGCAATCGTGCCTACCAGACACTTGAAACGAGAGCGACAAGCGCTGCGGAACTTAACGCTGTTCTCCTGCGGACAGTGCTGGAAAAGCAGCGTTCCCTTCCATTTGTTCTTTCACAGGACCGGGATCTCATCAGCGCGCTGACATCGCGCAGTGAAAGCATGCTGCATCTTGTGGACCGCAAGCTGGAAAGCCTGATCGAAGGAACACACGCGTCGGTTATCTATCTTCTCGATGCCAAAGGCACGGCACTTTCGGCCAGCAACTGGCAGGAACCGACGAGCTTTGTCGGGATAGACTATAGTTTCCGCCCCTATTATCTGCGCGCCCTGGCAAGCGGAAGCGCTGAACATTATGCGCTTGGCACGATCAGCAAACGGCCGGGTCTTTATATTTCACGGCGGATTGATGGACCTTCAGGCTTGCTTGGTGTGATCGTCGTGAAGGTCGAATTTGATGAACTTGAAGCCGACTGGCGAAAAAGCAGCGATCCATCCTATGTGATCGACCCCCGCGGTATTGTGTTGATCACCAGCTTTCCCGAATGGCGGTTCATGGCGCAGGCGCCGATACCACCAGATCAGGTTGGCCCTATTCGTGAAAGCCTGCAATTTGGCGCTGCGCCGCTTGCTCCCTTGAGTGTCACCCCGGCATTGACGCAATCAAGCCCCGACCGGGTAACGGCGCAACTGCCCGGTTCCAATCAGGATGCGGAATTTATTCGCGTTCGCGTCCCTGTGCCGACCACAAGCTGGTCATTGCAGTTGCTGGCTCCTGCCGGAGCGGCAGTGACCGAGTCCATACGGTCCGCACAACTCGCCGCTTTGGCCGTCCTTGCACCCGTCCTCGGCTTCACTGCCTTTTTCCTGTATCGCCGGGGCCGCGCATTACGGCGCTTACACTATCAGGAACAGGCGCGCCTAGAGCTGGAGCGCCGCGTGGCAGAACGTACGGAAGCGCTGAGTACGGCCCATGCTGAACTGGTGATGCAGGCTGAAGAGCGGCAGAAGACAGAAAACAAACTGCAAACCGTGCAACAGGAACTCGTGCAAGCCAACCGTCTGGCCATTCTTGGGCAGGTGACAGCAGGCGTGGCCCACGAGATCAATCAGCCGGTGGCCGCCATCCGCTCCTATGCCGACAATGCCAAGACCTATCTGTCACGCAATCAAATGGAGCCGGTGAAGGAAAACCTCTCGGCGATTGCTGGTCTGACAGAACGTATTGGCAGCATTACCGACGAGTTGCGCACCTTCTCCCGCAAGGGCACCAGCGATGCTGGCCCGGCGGCGGTCAGCGACGTTATCGAAGGTGCGTTGCTCCTCCTTGGCAGCCGCTTCCGACAGACCGTTGGCAAGATCACCACCGAGACACCGCCTGTAGAGGTGAAAGTCCATGGCAATCGTATCCGGCTGGAACAGGTTCTGATCAATCTGATGCAAAATGCGCTTGAGGCAACCGAAGGTGGGCCATCGAGCCGGATCAGCGTTGGCTATGCGCTTGCCGATGACGAGGTACAGTTGACGGTGGCCGATAATGGCCCCGGCATCCCCCGGAAATTATGCAGGCCCTTTTTACCCCTTTCAATACATCCAAAGACCGTGGCCTCGGACTTGGACTGGTGATCTGCCACGACATCGTCGCCGAATATGGCGGACGCATTGAAGTTGAGAGCAACAACGCAGGAACCAAATTTACCGTTCATCTCAAGAGGGTTGTTTGATCATGGATTTTCAACCTCACATTGCGTTTGTCGATGATGATGATGACCTGCGCAATGCCAACCGGCAAACATTGGAACTGGCCGGTTTCAGCGTGGTTCCCTTTGCCGACGCGATGAGCGCACTGCGATTTCTGACACCGGATTTTGCCGGCGTGGTCGTCAGCGATGTACGCATGCCGCATATTGATGGCGTGGAGTTTTTCCGGCGCTTGCGCGAGATGGATGCGGACCTGCCGGTCATTCTGATCACAGGGCACGGCGACATTGAGATGGCCGTTCAGGCCATGCAGGAAGGTGCTTACGATTTCATCGCAAAGCCCTATCCCGCCGAACGTCTTGTCCAAAGTATTCGCCGTGCTGCCGACAAGCGCCACCTCGTTATGGAAAACCGCCAGCTGCGGCAAATCATGGAAGCTTCCGATGAAGCTGTGCCGCTGATTGGCCAGACGCCTGTCATGCAAAACCTGCGCAAGACTTTACGCCACGTGGCCACTGCGGATGTGGATGTGCTGATTGCCGGTGAGACCGGCAGCGGCAAGGACGTCGCCGCTGGGCTTCTGCATGAATGGAGCCGGCGCAGGCAAGGCAATTTTGTTGCGCTGAATTGCGGCGCGTTGCCGGAGTCTGTGATCGAAAGCGAATTGTTCGGCCATGAGGCGGGAGCCTTCACAGGTGCTCAGAAAAAGCGCATCGGCCGGATAGAATATGCCAGCGGCGGAACGCTTTTTCTCGATGAAATCGAGAGCATGCCGCTGGCAACGCAGGTGAAACTCCTGCGTGTGCTGGAAATGCGCGAGATCACGCCGCTTGGCACCAATGAGCATCGCCCCGTTGATTTGCGTGTGGTCGCCGCCGCGAAGGTGGACCTTGGCAGCCCTGAACAGAGGGCCAATTTCCGCGAGGACCTTTTCTATCGTCTGAATGTCGTGACGGTATCGATACCGCCTTTGCGCGAGCGCAAGGAGGATATTCCGCTATTATTCACGCATTTCCTGCACCGCGCAGCCATTCGCTTCAAGACCGAACCGCAGGAAATGACATCAGCCATGCGGGCGCGACTGATGGAGCATGACTGGCCCGGCAATGTGCGCGAACTGGCGCATTTCGCCGAGCGGGTCGCCCTTGGGCTGGGGGAAATGGGCGGCGAACGGGTTGCCTCATCCACCACAACATCCGTTACTCTGCCCGAGGCTATGGAACAGTACGAAGCCAAGCTCATTCGTGACGCGCTATCAGGCAATAATGGCGATGTGCGCACGACGATCGAGGCGCTGGGGATTCCGCGTAAGACGTTTTATGACAAACTGCAGCGTCATGGCATTGATCGTGCAGACTACATCAAGGCAAAGGCCGCTCAAGATTAGATTTGTTCGATACAATCCGTCACTGAGAGGCGCTCCACCAATGGGCATTCCAATTTGGTAATGGGATAGCGCGTGCCGCTACCGAGCACATATGTATCCAACTGCTCGATGGCCCAGCGGCCCATGGCGCGGTGCGGCAGAACCGACGTGGTCAATTGCGGATGCAGGTGCCGCGAGATTTCTTCATCGTCATAGCCAATGACGGAAATATCTTCCGGGATGCGGATACCCGCCTCTTTCAACGCTTCATAGCAACCGATGGCGGTTCGGTCATTCTGGCAGAAAATGGCAGTAGGCCTGTCTTTCAGCGCAAGAAGCGACCGGGTCGCCTTGTACCCCGCGCTTGCTGACCAGTCACCTTCAATGACCAACTCAGGATCAAAGGGAATATCCGCCGTCGCCAATGCCCGGCGATAGCCCCGCAGCCGGTCTTGCGCTGCTTCCATCCATGGCTCCCCTGTGATGATGCCGATACGTTTGTGGCCATGCTGGATCAGATGGCGGGTCGAATGCTGACCACCGGCAATCTCGCTTGGAATAACAGCCGGAAATGCATAGTCCGAGGTGTAGCAATTCAAAAGAATAAGCGGGATATCGAGATCATAGAGATAATCAGGCAAGGTCACTTCACGCGTGAAAATCGCCATATAGATCAGCGCAGATATGCCCTGTTCACGCAAGGCGCGGATGGTGCGCGGTTCCATCTCAGGATCATTCAATGTCTGGGCAACCAGAATGATGTTCCCTGCATTCCATGACGCCTGCCGTGCGCCCTCGATCGCAACCACCGCTTCCGGACTGGTTGCCAGCTGGTCAACGACAAAACCGATTTTACCGTCGACAGCTGGCACATAGGTGTCGTTGGCATCAAGATGGGCAAAATTCGGTGCCGCATAACCAAGCGAACGCGCGGCCTCAATCACCCGCTCCCGCGTTTCGGTGGCAAGCTTGATACCCGGTGTTTTGTTCAGAACAAAAGAAACCGTCGCTTGCGAACACCCGACGATGCGCGCAATATCCGTCATCGTCACCCGCTTGTTCACGCGCTTGCGCCGGGCTGAAATCCGGGCGGACTTTTTCTTGTCAGTGGTCGTATCATCCACTGTGTCGTTCATGTCGAAAATAGCCCTTTGCCATGCTCAGACGCATCTGAATCGATGAAGCTGCATCTGGATGATTATGCAGCGAACCACCGACTAATCAACATAAATAATTATTGACTAATTTTTATAAATGAAGATGATCAAGCCAGTGGAATATCCACGCTCTGAATTTCTGGGAGGAAAATTCGTATGTCTATTACCCGTCGTACCCTCTTGCTTACATCCGCCGCTGGCCTCGTTGCAGCGCTGGCAGCGGGCAGTGTTTTTGCCGCTTCGCCGCCATTGAAGAAGAAAGATACTTACAAGGTTGGCTTTGCCCAGACCGAAAGCAACAATCCATGGCGTCTTGCCCAGACCGCCAGCATGCAGGAAGAAGCCAAGAAGCGCGGCTGGCAGCTTGTTTATACGGATGCGGCAAGTTCCGCAGCCAAGCAGGTTGCCGACGTCAATTCGATGATCGCACAGGGCGTCGACCTGATTTTCCTGGCACCTCGTGAAGAAAAGCCGCTGATTCCAGCGATCAAGGCCGCCAAAAATGCTGGTATCCCGGTCATCCTGCTTGATCGCAGTGTCGATGCATCCCTTGCCAAGGCTGGCGATGATTATGTGACCTTCATCGGCTCCAACTTCATCGAAGAAGGCCAGCGTATCGGCGAATGGCTGGTCGCAAATGCCAAGGGCAAGACCAAGATCATTGAACTGGAAGGCACCACCGGTTCATCACCGGCCAATGATCGCAAGAAGGGTTTTGACGACGTCATCGCCAAGCATTCGGACTTCAAGATTGTTGCCTCACAAACGGGCGATTTCGCCCGCGACAAGGGCCGTCAGGTGGCCGAAACCCTGCTTCAGGCACACCCCGATGCCAACGTGATCTATGCCCATAATGACGAAATGGCCATTGGTGCGATCTCGGCCATTGAAGCCGCTGGCAAAGTGCCGGGCAAGGACATCCTTGTTCTGTCAATTGATGGCGGCAAGGAAGCCGTGCAGGCTGTTGTTGATTTCAAAATTGCCGCCGTGGTCGAATGCAATCCACGCTTCGGCCCCAAGGCGTATGACACCGCTGCGGCCTACGCTGCTGGAGAGAAAATCCCTGCATTGATCATCAATCCGGATCAGTTCTACGATGCCAGCAATGCGGCGAAATTGTTAAGCTCTGCCTATTGATATCTGACGAAGCCAGCGCTCCAATGGGGCGCTGGCTTTTCCACGTCTACGTATCTCTGCGCCGCACAAATTTCAGACGATTTCAGAAATGGCTTTGCAATGGACACCGATAATCTTCTATCGATGACAGGTATCGACAAGCGTTTTGCCGGAATCCCCGCCCTATCAGCTGCTTCGTTCACTGTGGCACGCGGCGAGGTGCATGCGCTTATCGGCCAGAACGGCGCTGGAAAATCAACACTCATCAAAGTTCTGACCGGTTATCACCGGCGCGACGCAGGCGAAGTGACTTTCGATGGTAAGCCGTTTGAAGTCTTCTCGCCGCAACAGGCGCAGGCGAGCGGTATCAGCACCATCTATCAGGAAATCAATCTGGTTCCCTACCGGTCCCTGACCGAGAATATTTGCCTTGGGCGCGAACAGCGCCGCTTCGGCCTTCTTGACTGGGCGAGCATGCACCGCGAGGCCGAAGGTCTATTGCAGCGATTCAATATCAAGGTCGACGTGCGCCGTCCCCTGATGGAATTCAACACGGCGACCCAGCAGATGGTGGCGATTGCCCGCGCCATTGGTTTTTCGGCCAAACTCGTCATCATGGACGAACCCACATCGTCCCTTGACGAGCGCGAAGTCGGTGTCCTCTTCAATGTCATCAGGCAATTGAAACAGGAAGGCGTTTCGGTTGTGTTCGTCAGCCACAAGCTGGATGAACTTTATGCCGTGTGTGATCGCGTCACGATCATGCGCGATGGCAAGACAATCAGAACCGCCCGCATGGACGAAATCGGAAAAATCGATCTTGTCTCGTCCATGCTTGGCCGCAGCATTGAAAAGACAGAAGGCCACGCCACGGCTTTTACCGCGCGCGATGAAAAGAACATCGGAAAAATCCTGCTCTCCGCCGATAATTTGGCCGTGGGGCAGATTGTTCAGGATGTCTCGTTCAATATCCGCAGCGGCGAGATTGCTGGCTTTGCCGGATTGCTTGGCGCAGGCCGTACGGAAACGGCGCGGCTGGTCTTTGGCATCGACCGCCTGAAAAAAGGTGCCATGACCTATGGCGACAGGACATTCGAACCGAGGCGACCAGCCGATGCCATAGCAGCGGGCATGGGCTTTTGCACAGAAGATCGCAAGAGCGAAGGCATTGTTCCTGATATGAGCGTTGCCGAAAACATGATGCTGGCGCTCATGCCGAAACTCAGCAAGTCGGGTATTATCGACGAGAAAGCCCAGCGGGACATTGTCGGGCGCTTTATCAAGCAGCTCGGTATCAAATGTTCAGGGCCGGACCAGAAGGTGCGTGAACTGTCAGGCGGCAATCAGCAGAAGGTTCTGCTTGGCCGCTGGCTGGCGATGAACCCGCGCCTGCTCATTTTGGATGAGCCGACGCGCGGGATCGATGTCGGCGCCAAGGGCGAAATTCAGTCCTTGATCAAATCTCTGGCGGATCAGGGTTTGGCCGTCTTGATGATCTCTTCGGAGCTGGAAGAAGTCATTGAAGGTGCTGACCGGGTGTTTGTTCTGCGCGACGGCGTCAGCGTTGCCGAATTCGACCGATCAGCCGCCACAGAAGATGCGCTTATGGGTGCCATGGCGCATGGCAATGCGCCTGTTGTCGAAAAGGCCCTGACATGACCGACACGCCGCAAACCGCACACACAAACAAGCGTTTCGATGCATTCGAGTTTCTCGCACGTTATGGCACGCTGATCGCCCTGCTTCTGCTCATCCTGTTCAATCTGGCTTTCACGCGCAACTTTGCCACGATCCAGACCCTGAATGTGAATCTCACACAGGTCTGCACCATTGTTATCGTCGCAGTTGGTATGACGCTGGTGATCGCCACTGGCGGCATTGACCTCTCCGTCGGCTCGCTCATGGCCATTTCAGGCGCTTTGGCGCCAATGATCTTTCTTGGTAAGATTGTCCCTATCGACAATATCTATCTGGCTGTTGCCACCGCCATGATCATTTCCATTGCTGTGGCCGGACTGTTTGGCCTGTTCAATGGCTGGCTTATTTCAGCCTTTCGAATTCAGCCGATCGTTGCCACGCTGGTGCTATTCATCGCCGGGCGCGGCATTGCGCAGGTCATGACCAACGGCAATCTTCAGACATTCCGTGTGCCGCAATTCCAGTTTATCGGACTTGGCCGGATATTCGGCATCCCCGTACAGGTGATCCTGATGGTGATCATTGTGCTTGCCGCCGCATGGATGCTGAAACGCACTGTCTTTGGCCGCCAGATTATCGCCATTGGCGGCAATGAGCGGGCGGCTGAACTCTCCGGCATTGCTGTCGCCAAGGTAAAACTGCTCGTCTACGCCATTAGCGGTCTTTGCGCCGGTATAGCCGGGCTTGTGGTCATCGCCATCAATTCATCCAGCGACGCCAATCAGGTCGGTCTTGGCATGGAGCTTGATGCCATCGCCGCCGTCGCCGTCGGTGGCACACTTCTATCAGGCGGCAAGGCAACCATCATCGGCACGCTGATCGGTGCCATGACAATCCAGCTGGTGCGATACACCTTGCTGGCCAATGGCGTGCCGGATGCCGCTGCACTGGTGGTTAAAGCCGGGATCATCGTGCTCGCCGTCTGGATTCAGCAACAAGGCAGGGCACACGCATGACCAGAGCAAAATACATATCCCTGCTTGGCAGTTACGGCGTGGTGCTGGCACTCCTGCTGCTGATCCTGTTCGGCTGGGCGCGCTACGATTACTTCCTCGGCTTTTTCAACATCACAAGCGTGCTGCGCTACAATTCCATGTTTGCGCTGGTGGCACTTGGCATGTGCTTCGTCATCATGACCGGCGGTATTGACCTTTCAGTGGGTTCGACAGCCGCGCTTGGCAGCGTGGTCGCAGCGCTTTTCAGCCCGCAAGGCGCGTGGATCGGGCTCGGCGCAGGTGTCGGCGCGGGGCTCTGCGTTGGCCTTATCAATGCCACGCTGGTGACG
This sequence comes from Phyllobacterium sp. T1293, assembly GCF_020731415.2. NCBI lineage: Bacteria > Pseudomonadati > Pseudomonadota > Alphaproteobacteria > Hyphomicrobiales > Phyllobacteriaceae > Phyllobacterium > Phyllobacterium meliloti. The sequence continues at coordinate 434,814 of NZ_CP088275.1, forward strand.
CGGCTCAAAATCATGCCCTTCATCGCCACACTCGCAATGATGCTTGCGGCCAGCGGTACCGCCTTGCTGCTCGCGGACAATCAGTCGGTTTCCGTGTCCTATGACAGTGGCTTCACCACCATAGGGCAGGAAAATTTCCTCGGTTTCCCCATCCCCGCATGGATTGCCCTTGGCGCCTATATCGTTGGCTGGATCATTCTCAATTTCACCAGTACAGGACGCGGTGTGCTTGCAGTTGGCGGCAATGAAGATGCAACGCGGATGATGGGCCTGCCGGTTAATCGGATCAAATTTCTGGTCTATCTTGCCAGTGGCGGCCTCGCTGGCCTCGCGGGCGTGATCCTCGCTTCGCAGTTCGGCGCAGGCCAGCCGATTGAGGGCGTTGGCTGGGAATTGTTTGCCATCGCCGCTGTGGTTGTCGGCGGCACCTTGCTGACAGGCGGCGTCGGTTCCGTCGGTGCGACATTGGCAGGTGTGCTCCTGCTCGGTATTCTCTTTAACGTCTTGAATTTTGAGAACGGCAAGGGCTGGATTTCGCTTTCCGCCTATTGGCAATCGGTTATTCGTGGCCTGTTCTTGCTCATAGTGGTCATCTTGCAGGCGAAGTTGTCCTCGCGCGGCAATGCCGTGAAGGACCATTGAACATGCATGCGGTGCTGGGGCCCCAGCCATTCGGCACGTTTTCGGGCGAACCGGTGTTTCAGGCGACAATCCAGTCCGCATCGGGGGCAACAGCGCATATTCTGAGCTGGGGCGCAGTCATCCGCGATCTGCAAATCCCTTTGACGGATGGCACATTGCAACGGGTTGTCCTTGGTTTTGATCAATTCGATCCTTATCCGCATCAGTCACCTTATTTCGGCGCACTGGTCGGGCGCTACGCCAACCGGATCGCCCATGGCCGGTTTACTCTCGACGGCAAGGATTATGTGCTTGATCGCAATGAAGGTGGAAAGCAGACCCTGCATGGCGGGCCGAACGGCACGTCCCAGCGCCTTTGGCAGATTACCGACTGGAGCACCTCTTCGGTTACGCTCGAACTGCAATTGCCTGACGGAGATCAGGGTTTTCCCGGCGCGATGAATGTGCGCTGCACCTACAGTTTCAGCACCGGATCAACGCTGCGCATGGACATCGAGGCGACAAGCGATGCGTTGACCGTCGCCAGTTTCGCCCAGCACAGCTACTTCAATCTGGATGGTTCGGATGATATTCGCGGCCATGAGTTGCAGATTTTTGCCGACAGCTACACACCGGTGTCAGACGATCTTATTCCCACCGGCGAAATTCTGCCTGTTGATCAGACACCGTTTGATTTTCGTCAAACTCGACTGATTGGTGCGCACTCATCATCGACATATGATCATAATTGGGTTTTGAACGGCGATGGGAAGAACGGTGTGCGCCATGCCGCTTCGCTGACGGCGCAGAACGGCTTGCAAATGCAGGTTCACACCATCGAGCCCGGTCTGCAATTCTACGATGGCAGGATGATCGACCCTTCGCTGATCGGTCTTGACGGCAAACGCTACGGCCCGCATGCCGGATTGTGCCTTGAGGCGCAGCGTTTTCCTGACAGCCCCAATCAGCCGCATTTTCCAAGTGCGGTGCTTCGCCCTGATGGGACTTACCGGCAGCACACGGAATTCCGGTTCGTACATCGCTAGCCTGTTGCCAAGCGCCCTCTCCCGTCCTATGCCGGAGCAAAGCAGCCAGATGAGGAGCGTTTGAGGTATGGCGAGCAATGTAGCATTGACGGGATTGGCGCGGGATATGCAGGCGCGTGCGGATGCGGGGCGTCCAATCCGCATCGGTCTGATCGGATCGGGTGAGATGGGGACGGATATCGTCACCCGCGTCGCCCATATGCCCGGCGTCGAAATCGGGGCGATTTCCGAATTGAACCTGCCCAATGCCCTGAAGGCCGTCGATATCGCCTATCAGGAACCGGGTCATGCACGCGAGGTGAATACCGCTTCGGCGCTGACCTCAGCCATGGAAAGCGGCAGGATTGCCGTCACCGACAATGCGGATCTGATCCTTGAGAATGATCTGATCGATGTGGTGATCGATGCAACAGGTGTTCCGGCTGTCGGTGCCGAAATCGGGCTTCGCGCCATGGAGCATGGCAAGCATCTCGTCATGATGAATGTCGAGGCTGATGTGACCATCGGCGCATACCTTAAAAGCGAGGCTGATCGCCTTGGCGTGACCTATTCACTCGGGGCTGGTGACGAGCCTTCCTCCTGCATGGAACTGATCGAGTTCGTCTCGGCCATGGGCCATCCGATTGTCGCTGCCGGCAAGGGCAAGAACAACCCGCTCAACATCGATGCCATTCCTGATGATTATGAGGAAGAGGCAGCGCGCCGCCATATGAATGTGCGCATGCTGGTGGAATTCGTCGATGGTTCGAAAACCATGGTTGAAATGGCGGCCATTGCCAATGCCACCGGACTGGTGCCTGACAAGGCTGGCATGCATGGTCCGGCGGCAACGCTCGACCAGCTCAACAAGACGCTGATCCCGCAAAAGGATGGCGGGTTGCTCTCGCGCGTTGGTGTTGTCGACTATTCCATCGGCAAGGGTGTTGCCCCCGGCGTGTTCGTCGTTGCCGACATGTCGCATCCGCGCATATCGGAGCGCATGGAAGATCTGAAGATGGGCAAGGGTCCATACTTTACCTTCCACCGGCCCTATCACCTGACCTCGCTGGAAGTACCGCTGACCTGTGCCCGTGTCGTGCTTTACGGCAAGGCGGATATGGTGCCGCTGTCCAAGCCGGTGGCGGAAGTCTGTGCGGTTGCCAAAAAGGACCTCAAGGTCGGCGAGAAGCTCGATGCGATCGGCGAATATTGCTACCGCGCCTGGATCATGACGGCGCAGGAGGCACGCAATGCCAGGGCGATCCCCTGCGGTCTTCTGCAGGGCGGCACGGTGACAGCACCGATTGCCAAGGGCGAACTCATCACCAGCGCCAATGCCGCACCCATCGCAGGCTCAAAGATCGTCGAACTCAGGCAGCGTCAGGACAAGCTCGTTTATGGCTGATTCGGGTCAAGCCAGATGACGCCACTATTGAGCCGTTCTGATCCAAGATCAGAGCGGCTTTTTATTGCGAGTATGGAATAAATTCACTTTGTCATTGCAAAACAAAGACTTGATGAGAGCATGGGCAACAATAATCCCATGCAAATAAATCTGTATAAAACCTGCATCTCCTTGAAAAAACCGTGTCAAGCGCCAATATTAATAATTGGTTAACGACTGAGTCTTTGGTGCAGGAGAATGCAGTGCCAGCGTATCAAGTCAAATTTGCCTATCTGACCAAGTATAAACAGACACGCCATCTGTTTCATCAACTTGTCATTGCCGACGACGAAGCAACAGCGCTCGCCGAAGGCCGCAGGTTGATGAGCAAACGGTCTCCCAATGCGCGTATCATGCATGAGTCATGCGTCCTTCGCCCTGACAGTCAGGAAGTCGAAAGCGCAACGGCCAAGGGCTGGGTTCTCAACGACAATTGGTGGTCACGGCCCATCATGCCGGATGATGACCTTGCGGCGATTGCCAAGCATGGTTTTACCCATAGCAATCATATTCACGCAAAATCGGCAATGGATTGCGTTGCCATCGACAAATACGCGGCATGAAATAGAGTATCTAGGGCGGACCGGCCTAAAGCTCGGTCCGCATGCTCCACAACTCAGGAAACAGCACGATATCCAGCATCTTGCGCAGGTAGTTGACGCCAGATGTGCCGCCCGTGCCTGTCTTGAAGCCAATAATGCGTTCCACCGTGGTCACATGGTTGAATCGCCATCGCCGGAAGTAATCCTCGAAATCAACAAGCTTTTCCGCAAGTTCATAGAGTGGCCAATGGGTTTCGGGTGAGCGGTAGACTGCAAGCCAGGCATCCCGCACACTGTCATTGGCCTCATAGGGCAAAGAGCAATCGCGCTCGAGCATAGCCTTGTCGATGGCAAAGCCCTTGCGCGCCAGCAGGCGGATCGACTGGTCGTAAATGCTTGGCGCATGCAAAATACCATCAAGCCACGAATGAATATCGGGCTTGTGTGCATGCGGGCGCATCATGGCGGCGTTCTTGTTCCCCGCTAAAAATTCGATTGCGCGGTACTGGAACGACTGAAAACCGGAGGACATGCCAAGCGCTTCACGAAACGTCGTATATTCGCTCGGCGTCATGGTTCTCAGCACATCCCAGGCGGAATTCAGCTGATCGAGAATGCGCGACACCCGGCTCAGCATCTTGAACGACGGCGCCAGATCATCTTTCGCGATATGTTCGCAAACGGACATCAACTCGTGGATGACAAGCCGCATCCAGATTTCCGAAGCCTGATGCTGGACAATGAACAGCATCTCATCATGGGCATCGGAAAGCGGCGATTGTGCCGTGAGAATCTTGTCGAGACGCAGATAGTCGCCATAGGACATGCGCCCGTCGAAGGACATTTGCGCGCCCTCAGTCTCCGGATTGTAAGGCGTGCGGCTCATGTCACGGCTCCCCTCACCTTGTGTTCCGGCGCATCCCATGCGCGTGTCGCCAGAATTTCCTTGAGAATAGCCACCGCCTCGGACACTTCGGCAAAGCTCAGATAAAGCGGCGTGAAGCCAAAGCGGATAATATCGGGCGCGCGGAAATCGCCGATAACGCCGCGTGCAATCAGTGCCTGCATGATGGCATAGCCATTGTCGCACGAATAGGACACCTGACTGCCGCGCTGGTCGGGGTTGCGCGGTGTGACCAGTTTCAGGCCGAACTCATCGGCAAAGCTGTCGACCTCCTGAATGAAGAAATCGCAAAGTGCCACGGACTTTGCCCGTAGCGCATTCATATCGACCTCTTCCCACAGGGCAAGCGCCTCATCCATCGCCACCATGCCAAGCACCTGTGGCGTGCCACAAAGATACTGGTCGATACTGTTCGATGGCGCATAGGCCGCTTCGAATGCGAAAGGCGCACGATGCCCGAACCAGCCGGACAAAGGCTGGCGGAAACCGCCCTGATGGCGCGGATTGACGTAGAGGAATGCCGGAGCGCCGGGACCACCATTCAGATATTTATAACCGCAACCAATGGCGAAATCCGCACCAGCCCCCGCCAGATCAATCGCCATGGCACCAGCGGAATGCGCCAGATCCCATATGACAAGAATGCCCTTCTCGTGCGCCGCCTTGGTGATTGCAGCCATATCGTGCCTATAACCGGTGCGATAATTGACATGGGTCAGCATCAGCACGGCCACGTCCTCATCAAGCATCGCCGGAATATCGGCGGGCTTTTCCGATAAAACCAGCCGGTGATCCTGACCGATCTGCTTGGCTACGCCTTGCGCGATGTAAAGATCAGTCGGGAAATTCTCCCGCTCCGAAACAATCTTGCTTCGGCCGGGATTGAGACTGAGCGCCGCCGACAGCACCTTGAACAGATTGATAGAGGTGCTGTCAGCAGAAACAACGCTCCCGTCCTGTGCGCCGACCAAACGACCAATCTTGCCGCCGACCTGTTGCGGCAGATGGACCCAACCGGCGGTGTTCCAGCTGCGGATAAGCTGCTCGCCCCACTCCTCGCTGATGGTCCTGGCAACCCGAGCCTTTACGGTCTTGGGCAAGGCCCCGAGGGAGTTGCCATCGAGGTAGATGACACCTTCAGGCAGTTCGAACCGCTCCCGGAAATGCCGCAAAGTGTCCGTTTCGTCCTGATGCGTCGCGTCGATTCGTGTCATCGTCATTGTCTCTTTGGTTTTCAGGCAGCGGTATCAAAGCCGGCAATGCCGCTGGCTTTGGCGAGTTTCACAAAGGCATCCTTGGCAAGCCGGACGTGATCCAGCATCAGCGCTTCGGCCCTGACTTTGTCGCGGGCAAGCGCGGCTTCCATCAGGGCTGAATGTGCATCAATGCCCAAAGCTTCGCGCGAAAGATTGCCGAGCGACTTGTCGCTGTTCTCCTGCGCGGCCCGGGTCAGATGATCAATCCGCAGGATGATATGGCGGCGATAGCGATGCAGTTGCGCATGCAGTTGCTGGGCAAAATTCAACAGCCATTTGGACGAGGCACCCGCAATGAGTGCCATGTGAAATTCCGTATGGGCTGCATCCCAGATATCAATCGCCTCGAACTGCGAGAATGAATTGGGCACATCGCATTTCGACAGGCGGTAATGCGCGCCGACGAGATTGGCTTCCCAGTCACGATCACCATTCTCGATAGAACTGACGAGCAATTGCGTTTCAATGACAGAGCGCGCCGCCTCAAGGTCCTGCAACTCCTCCAGCGTAACGATAGCCACCCGAAAGCCCTTATTCGCCTCGGTTGTCACAAAACTTTCCGCCTGCAGACGGTTCAGCGCTTCCCGTACCGGCGTCGCGCTGCTACCGAGTTCCGCAGCGAGCGTGCGCAGGCGCAGGGATTGCCCCGGCTGCAAATCCCCGTTCAGGATGCGCGAGCGCAACGCTGTATAAAGGTTTTCAGACTTGATGTTTTCGGCCATTGTGTTCCCTCGGCCTTTGCCATTTTCTATTTGTATATCATTTCACGTTTGTTATATTATTTTCAAGCCTGAGGAGGCGAGGCCAATAAAAAGCCAACAAAAAGTGGAGAACAATAAATGATCGGTGCAAAATATGTCGTGCGGACAGCGCTTGCTGCAGCACTGGGAATGACGCTTGGGCTCAGCGCAGCCTATGCAGAGACAAAAATCGGCATCGCGCAGTTCGGCAAACATCCGCAGCTCGATGAAACCGTTACGGCATTCAAGGCTGAACTGGTCAAACTCGGCATTGCCGATGCGGTTTTCGATGAGTTGCAGGTCAATTTTGATGCAACACTCATTCCGCAGATGGTCACAAAGCTGACCTCGGCCAATCCAAAACTGATTCTTGCCGTCACAACGCCAGTGGCGCAGGGCGCGCGCCAGATCGTCGGGAACACCGGAACCCCAGTTGTTTTCGCTGCTGTGACTGACCCTGTCGTTGCCAAGCTCACCCCTTCATGGGAAGCAGGCGATAAGAACATGACAGGCGCATCGGATTTGCAGGATGTGGATTCGGTCGTCAAATTCATCAAGAAGCTGCTGCCTGACGCAAAGCGCCTCGCCTATCTCTACAATCCCGGCGAAGACAATGACGTTGCTGTGCTGAAACTGGTCAAGACAGCCGCTGAAGCTCAGGGCCTGCAGGTTGTGGAAGTCGGTCTTGATAACACCAACGACATTCCGATCCGTGTCAGCTCGCTCGCTGGCAAGGCCGATGTGATTTATGTCCCGGCATCAAACCTCGTGCAGCCAGCTGTTCCTGCTGTTGCCGCCGCAGCGCTCAGCATCAACATCCCCATCGTCAACGCGTCAGCGCAGGCTGTGCGTGATGGCCTTGTCGCTGCAGCGTTTGAAGTGTCTTACACCAAGGTCGGACAGAACGCCGCCAAGCTTGCATCCGAAATCATTGCAGGCAAGTCACCTGCCAGCCTTGCACCGATCAAGCCATCCTATGAGGATCACACCGCGCTGATCAACGAGAAGGTTCTGGCAAAAACTGGACAGAAAGTTCCGGATACTTTCAAAGATTGCGGCTGTTTCGTCAAATAAGCCTTCTCCTATCGTCTGCAAACATATAGTTCCTGCGCCAACAGGCGCAGGAACTTTTGACACGGAGCAAAAAGCTCCGGTTTGAGGGGCTCAAACATGACTACCGACATGCTTGCCGTTACAGGCGGCACAAAGATTTTTTATCGCGGCACACCGGATGAACGCCGGGCGCTTGATGGATTGAACATTACGCTCAAACCTGCTGATTTCTGCATTGTCATCGGCAGCAATGGCGCCGGAAAGTCCAGTTTCCTCAATGCGGTCTCCGGCAAGCTGCCACTCGATTCCGGCCGTATCAGTATTGACGGACTGGATGTCACCAAGCTGAACGCCCATAGGCGTGCCCAGTTCATTGCCCGCGTCTTTCAGGACCCGATGATCGGCACCGCGCCCACCATGACGATTGGCGAGAACATGCTTCTGGCGGAGCTGCGCGGCAAACCGCGCGGGTTCTCCTACGGATTGACGGCGAGCCGCCGGGCAAAATATCGCGAGCAGTTGGCGGAACTCAATCTTGGCCTTGAAAACCGGTTGGATATGCCGGTCGGACTCCTGTCCGGTGGCCAGCGCCAGTCATTGTCGCTGGTGATGGCTGTTTCAACACGCCCGAAACTTCTGTTGCTTGATGAGCATACGGCGGCGCTCGATCCGCGCACTGCCAAGCTGGTTATGGATACGACAGTGCGGGCCGTCGAGGAATTGCACCTCACCACGCTGATGGTGACGCACAATATGGATCATGCGATCAAATACGGAAACAAGATCGTCATGATGGATGCGGGCAAGGTTCTGCTTGAAATCGGACAGGAAGAAAAGCGCGGCATCACGGTGCCTGATCTTATCGACCGGTTTCACACCAAGTCCGACGCCATCGCGTTGCAGGGGAGTTGAGTACTATGGATATTCTTGGCACCCTCACCAGCTTCTACGCCCTCATTCCCGTCACCATCGCCCAGAGCCTGATCGTCGCCTTTGTCGTGCTTGGCGTCATGCTGCCGTTCCGCATCCTGAATTTTCCCGATCTGACGTCGGAAGGTGCCTTTCCGCTCGGAGGCTGCGTCTGCGGCACGCTCATTACAATGGGGGTCAATCCGTTTCTGGCATGCGGCGTCGCGCTGATCTGCGGCTTTCTCGCGGGCTGTACGACGGCGTTCATCCATCTGCGCTTCAAGATCAACACATTGCTGGCCGGTATTCTTGTGATGACGATGCTCTACAGCATCAATCTGCGCATCATGGGCCGCACCAATATTCCGCTGTTCACCTATGATACGGTGTTCACCATTCTCGCAGGACCATCAGCCAATGTTTCCTGGGTTAAAATCCTGATCGTCGGCGCTTTGATCGCGCTGGTCGTTGGTGCCATGCTGTATTTCTTCATGTCGGAGAAAGGCACATCCATGCGCGCGGTTGGAGCAAGCCCTGATATGGCGGAGGCACAGGGCATCAATGTCGGCATCGCCACCATATTGGGCGTTGGTGCAGCAAGCGCGCTTTCAGCAACCGGCGGCAGCATCATGGTGCAGACGCAGGGCTTCGTGGACGTCAATATGGGTTTTGGCATCCTGATCAACGGCCTTGCAGCTCTGATCATCGGTGAGGCTGTCACCGGGCGGCAATCGATCCTGCGTCAGGTGATGGCACCGGTGGTCGGCTCCATTGTCTATTATCAGCTGATTTCCTTCTGTCTGACACTCGGATTGGCACCTGCTGATCTGAAGTTTGCCACAGGTGCATTCGTTCTGCTCATGCTGGCTCTGCCGAACCTGCGCAAATCCGGCGGAGGCACGCAAATTCGCGAAAAGGTGCGGGAATAACAGGCCCGCATTGTTGGGACGGAGATTTTGATCCGCGCCCGGCCTCTGCTAATCTGGAGCAAGCAGGCTTGATCCGCGCGACGGCCGGATTGGAGGGGGACTGTTACGGATATGACGAAGAAATTCGACTGGGACGCTGCCTATTCCAATGGCGCCTATATTCCGGGTGGAAATGACTTCCCGCCCAGATGGAAGAACCTGGCCGCCGAATTTCGAGCGGAGATCGCTGCCGCTGGCCGCCTGCGCGCTGACATCAGCTATGGCCCGCATGAGCGCAACACTCTCGATCTCTTCATGCCGCGCGGTGAAGCCAAAGGCCTGGTCGTGTTCGTGCATGGCGGATACTGGATGAGTTTCGACAAATCGACCTGGTCACATCTGGCAAAAGGTCCGCTCGCGCACGGATTTGCCGTGGCCATCCCCTCCTATGTGCTGTGTCCGCAGGCGCGTATCAGTGACATTACCGTGCAGATCGCCACTGCCATCACCCACGCCGCCGCGGAAGTTCCCGGTCCTGTTCATCTGACAGGGCATTCGGCGGGCGGGCATCTGGTGGCGCGCATGGCGTGTTTCACCTCGCCGCTCAGCCAGCCGATTCGCCATCGCATCCGCAAGACGGTGGCCATATCTACCCTTGGCGATTTGCGCCCTCTCATGAAGACCCGCATGAATGAAACGTTTCATCTCGATGCTGTCGAAGCGCGCCTTGAAAGCCCTGCCCTGCTTGAGCCGCAGGAAGGTATTGACATCACGGCATGGGTCGGTGGTGCAGAACGGCCTGAGTTTGTCCGGCAGAGCACTTTGCTGGCCAATATCTGGTCAGGCTTCGAGTGTAATGTGAATGTCGTAGTAGAGCCGGAAAAGCACCATTTTAACGTGATCGACGGACTTGCCGATGCGGATCATGCGCTGACACGCACGCTGCTCTGCCTGTAATTCAGTAGATACGAATCAAAAGACTGCCAGAGTTGGGATATGGCTCTGGCAGTCTTTTGTGATTTTTTGATTTAAATAAATCAATTATCTCATGCACTTAGACGCTTTGAAACTTCAGGCGTCATAGCATTTGCCGGCAGCCCGAGGGCATGGGCAATGCGTTCCAATTTAGTCGGGTCGGAATTCTGACCGCTTTCAATTGTATCAATTTCGAGGGTCGTAAGACCGCACGCAACGGCCAGATCCTCTACGGAATATCCGAATTGCTCGCGGAACGCCCTAACAATGTTTGTACCATTGGCTATCGCCGTGGAAATGGCTTCTGGCAATGAATAGTCGCCGACGGTTGTGCTCATCGCTTTGCTCCTAACGTGAATGGTTGGTTAACAAATCGGAAGGCAGAACTTATACGTCCATCCTGTTGGATCAAGCCTTTTATCTGCAATCACATAAAACGTGATCGTAAAGCTCCGTCCGAACATGCCTTATTTAGGCACCAGATCTCTGTACAATACTGTAATTCGCGGAATGTTAACTCGACCAATTCCTAAAGAATATCAGTGGATTGTTACGCCACTGTGTCAGTTATGACAGGGTATATATAGGAGCGACGAGACGAAAATGAACCATCACACCTTGAAATATTTCAGACTGGCATTTTTGCCTCTTATTGTAACAATTCCCCTGCTGACAGGATGTGCCGGCGGTGTCTACTATGACACATTCCGGTATGATGCGACCTGCACCGACTCGGATGCACGCCATCCGGACAGGGGCCCGGTTTGCGAGGTAAGGAAGACGCGTTAAGCCCTGATGAGGCCGCAACGATGTCAATCCCGTCTATCAGCCGTTTCCCGATACCTTCCATCGCTGACCTGCCGCAGGACATCGCCGACCGGATACTCGCCGTACAGGAGAAGTCCGGTTTTGTCCCGAATGTCTTTTTGGTGCTCGCCCATCGTCCGGACGAGTTTCGCGCCTTTTTCGCCTATCATGATGCCCTTATGGACAAGCCGGGCGGCCTGACAAAGGCCGAAAGGGAAATGATCGTGGTGGCAACCAGCGCCGCCAACCAGTGCCAGTACTGCGTCATTGCCCATGGCGCGATCCTGCGTATCCGCGCCAAGAACCCGCTGATCTCCGATCAGATCGCAACCAACTACCGCAAAGCCGATATTACCCCCAAGCAAAGGGCGATGTTGGATTTCGCCATGAAGGTTTCCGTGGAAGCCTACAAGGTCGAGAGCGCCGATTACGAGCAGTTGAAAGCCCATGGGTTTTCTCGGGACGATATGTGGGACATTGCGGCAATCTCCGCTTTCTTTGCCATGTCGAATCGCCTCGCCAACGCAACAGACATGCGCCCCAACGACGAGTTTTATGTGATGGGCCGCGGATAGGTGCTTCACGCCCCTGTCATCGTGACGCGCTAGGCCTGAAGCACAATCTTGCCGGAGGATGACATCATGTCTGCCATGCGAAACACACTTGCCATAGCAATCACCATATTCACGACGATTGCCGGTTCATCCGCAAACGCTGAAATCATTCAAGCCGGACGTACGATCAGCGAGCGTCTCAAGACATTCGACAGGAGTACCGTCTGGAAACCGGTTGAGCAGATCACCTTGAACTTCCCGACCTTCCATCCGCAGGGAATGGTGAAAATCGGTGATGTCTTCTACATAACCTCCGTCGAAATCACCAAACCCACGACCAAGTATGACCAACCGCGCGACGGCTATGACCGGGATACTGGTGAAGGCAAGGGGCATTTGTTCAAAGTGGATGCCAAGGGCAATCTGCTTGAGGACCTCGCATTGGGTGAAGGATCGATCTATCACCCCGGTGGGATCGACTTTGATGGTACCTCGATCTTTGTTCCCGTCGCGGAATACCGTCCGAACAGCGCCGCCATTATCTATAAAGTCGATCCAAAAACCATGAAACCGCAGGAGGTGTTCCGTTACAAGGATCATCTCGGCGGAGTTATTCACGACACCGGGAACAAGACGCTCAATGCGGTCAGTTGGGGATCACGGCGCTTCTATGCGTTCACGCTCGACAACGCTGGCAAAGTCACCAACGCGGATGTGGAGCGGACAAAGCTGGCCAAGCTCAATCCCTCGCACTACATCGATTATCAGGACTGCAAATATCTCGGCGCAGGCGAAATGCTGTGTGGCGGTTTGACTGCATACCAGACGAAGAAGGATGGTCCCAAATTTTCGCTGGGCGGGCTTGAGATCGTCAACCTTGCCTCCAATCAGCCCGTCTATCAGGTACCCGTGCAACTCTGGACGGAAGCGGGGCTGCCCATGACCCAGAACCCCTTCTGGATCGAACCCGCAGACAAGGGATTGAAAGCCTACTTCATGCCCGAAGATGACAAGTCCACGATCTATATTTATGAAGCGCAGGGCAAATAGCAGTCGTCCCTCTCCCAACTTGCGCCATCTTCGGACAATGGTGCGTGTTATGATGCGGTCATAATACCTTGAAGCAGATGCTGGATTTGCAGCGGATCAATCGGCCCTGTGAAACGTTTCATCGTATGAATCTGGTCAAACTTTGTCAGCGCGGTACTGCAGACCTCGCGCCCATTCGCGTCGAACAGGGCGGCATCATCGAGGTCGCGGATCAAGGATCCTGGAATACCGATGCGGAACGCGAGTCAATCTTTGAACCGTTTTACCGTTTGCATCCACGCGAGCGGGAGCCAGCCTTGGCCTTAATCTAGTGAGGGAGATTATCACCCGCCGTCAAGGCCATGTGGCAGTGGTGGAAGATATTGGTGGTGGCGTCTGCTTTCGCATCACAAACCCTCTTGTAAAGCCAACCTGACCATATTTCTTAAAAAAGCGTAAATAAAAATCACGTAAATTATTGAAATATATAATAAAATATTTCATTTCTCCGTTTTGTGCAATGTGGGTGCAATCTTCAATTGCAAAATAAACCATGTCTTCCGGCGCAATGGATATCGCAGGAAGTGGGGTGGTCGATTGCAGGGGTTTTGCGTCAGTTTCGGTGGCCAGCTCATAGATCAGGCGATCATCGCGCCGGAAGACATCCGTATCAGAGCGTGATCAGCCCAAGTGTATCAGGCTCTCGGGAGTTGAACCGCGCAACATGTCGCCGGACGGTTCGGTGGATCATGCGCTTGTATGTTTGGAGTAATGCGAATGTCCTCTCAAAGAAAGACTGTCTTGCTGGCTGGCGTGGTTGCGCTGCTGGCTTTCACAACCGGGACGGCGATGGCAGCCGATTATTATAATCCCGCCCCGGCCTATAACGACCCGCCCGCGTTCCAGTGGAGTGGTGCCTATATCGGCGCCCATGGCGGTACGGCCTTCACCAAGATGCCCAACCCTTTTGCCGACAGAAACGGCTGGAGCGGTGGTATTCAGGGCGGCTACAACGTCCAGATGGGACCGGCCGTTCTCGGTGCTGAACTTGAAGGCTCCTATCTCGGTGGCGCTGAACACAAGGTGCGCGGCGGCAAGATTGAAGAAAAGTGGCGCGCGGCTGCAAAGGCCAAAGCCGGTCTGACATTCAATCAGACACTGGTCTTTGGTACCGCCGGTGTGGCCCTGACCAAGTTCGATGCCGGTGACAAGGTGCGGGATACCAGTGGCTGGAAGACCGGCTACCTCGTAGGCGGCGGTGTCGAACAGGCTTTCGCCGGCGGTCTCTCGGCCAAGATCGAATACAACTACATCCACACACCCAATGTGAAGGCGACCTCGGCTCTTGGCCGTAGCGAAACCGACATTGGAAGCCATGAACTCAAGGCCGGTCTCAATTACCGGTTCTAGCAATAAAGTACGATCCCGGCGGCATTGCCTGCCGGGATCGCACCCGGACTACGCTGCGCGAGAATGTGGATACTAGTCCCGTTCACATGCTTGCGGTGTAGAAGTGCCTATCCGTGATGGGCGCTGTTCGGAGAGAAAATGGTTTGCAGCGCCGGTAGCGATCCCGCCCATCAGTCTCTGCCCGCCCTAAAGACTGTTTTCTCTCCGTTCGCGCTTGGGCTAAGGCCGTGCAGACCAACCATTTCTACCATCATGTCAGAAAGATTAGACGGGGCGGATCGCCCCGATCTCGCATCATATTGAGCTAATTTTCTTTGGAATATTCTTCAGTAAAATTTTCGTTAATTAATGTACTTCTTAACAAATTTATACTTTATTATAAGTATTAATAAATAGACATACACCCGGATGCTCTTTAATGAGCATCCGGGTGAAATATGTTAGATAGGCAAACTACCGAGTAAACCTGCGATGAGGTTGACGACAGCTTCAAGAAGGTGCTTAAGAAGATCTCCGAACATCTAAATGTCCTCCCGATTAAGTAAGTCAGCGCTATCATTATTATCAGACGTGTAATTGTTTACTAATAAATTGTTATCATTCGTCTTTACTATTAAATTTGAACCACTTTGTTTTAACCGTATGTTTTTGGCTGTATTTGACCACCTAATTTTAGTTAAATATTTAGTGCATCATCACTTTAATTGATTATTCATAGCGCAAGGCATCAATCGGGTTCATCCGCGCAGCGCGGCGCGCCGGGAAATAGCCAAAAATCACACCGATCAAAGCGGAGAAGCCAAAAGCGATCAGCACAATGGATGGATCAACCACGAAGGGTACGCTCATCAGGCTGACCGCCGTATAGGCGAGTACCAGACCGATGATCATGCCGATCAGACCGCCAATCAGGCACAGGACGATGGCTTCCACCAGAAATTGGGTTAGAACCTGCCGTTCCGTCGCACCGATGGCGAGGCGCACGCCGATTTCGCGCGTTCGCTCCGTCACCGAAACCAGCATGATATTCATAATGCCGATACCACCGACAAGCAGACTGACCGCCGCAATAGAAGACAGGAGCCCGGTGAGGATCACGGTCGTCATTGAGACGATTCCGAGGATCTGACTGAGATCGGTGACTTCAAAATCCCGATCACCCGTTTCTCGGATTTTGCGCCGTTCCTTGAACAGGTCCTCAAGTGCAGTCTTAACCGGGCCCGTCGCACCATCCTTGGCCGAAACCGTGATCAACGACACATCGGTTGAACCGGCAATCCGGCGCTGGAACATACGGAACGGGATGAGAACCATGTTATCCTGATCCTGCCCGTCAATGGCTTTGCCCTTGGAAACCAGCGTGCCTATGACCTCGCAGGAAATGCGATTGACGCGGATACGATCCCCATCCGGAATAGTATCTCCAAACAGGACCTTTTGCACCGTTCCACCGATAATACAGACAGATCGGCCGCTGCGCTCTTCCGACTCCAGAAAGTTACGTCCAGATGCCAGCTGCCAGTTCATCGTGGTGAAAAAGTCATTGGTTGAGCCAATAACCGATACAGTCCGGCTATTGCCCTCCCGGATGGCCGTGCCGGACACCTGACCAAAGGGGGCGACGGCAGCAATGCCTGGGATCTGATCACGGATCGCGTCAACGTCCCTGACATCAAAGGTACGTGGTGCAAGGGTTGAACGCCGCTCGGGGTTGCCGGGCGACACGAAAAGCAGGTTGGTACCAAGTTTTGAAATTTCACCCGTAACCCGCTGCCGCGTGCCATTGCCGACGGTGACCATGGCAATGACCGCACCGACGCCAATAACGATGCCCAGCATCGTCAGGAACGAACGCATCATATTGCGTGACATGGAATGCAGTGCCAGCCGAAACGCTTCAAGCAGCATTGTTATAAATCCTGTCTGCGTTCATCGCTCTGGATGTGACCATCGACAAAGCGGATTATACGCCGGGCATAGGCGGCAATATCGGGCTCATGGGTGACCATGATGACAGTGATGCCATTATTTCTGTTAAAACCGGAGATAACATCCATGATCTCGGCACTGGTTTTCGTATCGAGATTGCCGGTGGGTTCATCGGCGAGCAACACCTGCGGATTGGTGACAATGGCGCGCGCTATGGCTACACGCTGCTGCTGGCCACCTGACAGTTCAGAAGGCACATGACTGGCACGCGTTGCCAGACCCACCTGCCGCAGAGCTTCCAAAGCGCGCTCCCGCCGTTCTGCGCGGCCCATGCCACGATAGATCAGCGGAAGTTCAACATTCTCAACCGCAGATGTGCGGCGCAGAAGATTGAAGCCCTGAAAAACAAAGCCCAGCAACTCCCGCCGCAACGTTGTCTGTTGATGCCGGTCGAGCTGATCGATGCCGGTACCGCCAAACAGATATTGCCCGGTGCTTGGCCGGTCGAGGCAGCCGATCAGGTTCATGGCCGTTGACTTTCCAGACCCTGATGGCCCCATGATCGCAACGAAATCCCCCCTCTCAATGGCAAAGTTGACACCAGCCAAAGCGTGAACGGCGGCCTCACCCTCGCCGTAGCTCTTGGTCACTCCACGGAACTCGATCAATGGTACCGGTTTTTGCATGGGCTGCGCGGTCATTTTGGCGGCGTGCTTGCAGCCACGATCACCTGATCGCCTGCTTTGATCTCGCCGGAAAGAACGATCGTGTTGCGCCCGTCTGTCGCGCCGGTGCGCAGTTCAAGCTTTTCTGGCTTGCCACCACGCAGCACCCAGACATTACGCAGTGCCCCGGCCTCTTTCTTCACGGCATCCGGCGCAGCTGGCGTTTGGTCAGCCGGAGTTGCCGCCTCGGCCTTTGCCGGTTCATTGGGCGGTGTAAATCGCAATGCCGCATTGGGGACAAGCAGCGCATCCTTGACCTCCTTGACATTAATGTAAGCCGTGGCGGTCATACCCGGACGCAAGGCAAGGTCTTCATTGTCAACGGCCAGCATGGCCTTGTAAGTGACAACATTCGAGACTGTTTCGGGTTGAAAACGGATGTTGACGATCTTGGCCGGGAATGTGCGATCCGGATAGGCATCCACATTGAACGTCGCGTCCTGTTCCGGCTTGACGAGACCAACGTCGGCTTCGTCGACATTCACCTGCAACTCCATCCTTTTCAAATTGCCGGCAAGCTTGAACAAAACAGGCGCCTGAAAAGCAGCGGCAACCGTCGCACCCGGATCGACCGAGCGGCTCAGCACGACACCATCGATCGGCGATATGATCTTGGACTTGCGCAAGGAGGTTTCATTGACCTGCAGTTCCGCTTCCGAAACGGCCACCTCGGCATTCGCCACATCAAGCGCGGCAACGGCCGAGTCGTATTCCGACTTGGCAACGTCAAGTTCGCGCACGGATGAAACCCTGCTGTCCTGCAGTGCCGTCATGCGTTCAAACGCATTCTTTTTGGCCGCGAGTGTTGCCTGTGATTGCACGACACGGGCACGCGATGCCAGAAGCTTTGATTTCGAACTCTCGATGTTGGTGTTGATCGTGTCGATATCGAGCGTTGCCAGCACATCACCCCGGGCGACGAAACTGTTATAATCAACAAGCACGGTGCGAACCGTGCCGGAAAGTTCGCTGGACACATCCACCTGTTCGGTGGGCTGCACAGTTCCCGTTGCCGATACGGTAATGGAAAGCATGCCCTTGGTCAGCGGCTTCTCGGTATAGCTATATTGCGTACCACGCGAATACCACGACATGGCTGCCAGAACTGCGACAATGAGAAGACCGCCGCCCCACAGGAAGGGGTGTCTGCGAAAAACATTCCGCTTGCCCCTCTTGTCGACAATGGAAGCCAGTGTTTTGCTCAGGTCCGGTTGGTTTGTCGAAGAGTCCACGCTGTTACGCCATTCGCTTTATCGGTTGCATGATGCGCCAAAGCGCTTTGAGTGACATAAGCCCATAAAAATCAGACTTCAATGCGGTAAGCCCTTCTGCTGTCAGCCATGCAATATAAGTGAACGGATACTATTCAATCCAGTAGCTGATATTTGCAGGGGCAGATTGCGTCAGCATTGCAGAGAAAATGCCGATAGAATGGGCTGAAACGGAGAGGTGTGCTTTAAAAAAGAGAAAAACCGGCGGAGGATTATCCTCTACCGGTTCCCATTAGGCATAATGCAAAATTATATTACAGGGCGACGTCGAAAGTCGCTTGTGTCTTGGCTTTGATTTCATCCACCGTAACACCGGGCGCAATTTCGATCAGCGTCATCTTCGGCTCGCCGCGCCGCTCGATTGTGAAAACACCAAGGTCAGTAATGACGAGATCGGTGACACGCTGCCCGGTAAGCGGCAACGTACATTCCTCGAGAAGCTTGGCCTCACCCTTGGCCTCGTGTTCCATGACAACGACAACCTTCTTGACGCCGGCCACCAGATCCATGGCACCGCCCATGCCCTTGACCATCTTGCCGGGAACCATCCAGTTGGCCAGATCGCCATTGCGGGCAACCTGCATGGCACCAAGGATCGACAGATCGATATGGCCACCGCGGATCATCCCGAAACTGTCGGCACCGGAAAAATAGCTTGTCGTTGGCAGCTCCGTAATTGTCTGCTTACCGGCATTGATAAGGTCGGCATCTTCTTCGCCCTCATAGGGGAAAGGTCCCATGCCGAGCATGCCGTTCTCGCTCTGCAGCTGAACGCTCATGCCTGTCGGAATAAAATTGGCAACAAGCGTCGGAATACCGATGCCCAGATTGACGTAAAAACCGTCCTGCAATTCCTTTGCGGCCCGTTCGGCCATCTGATCACGTGTCCAGGCCATCTCAGTTCACCTCACTTGCAGCGACAAGACGCGGACGGGTTGTCCGTTGCTCGATATGTTTGACGGGATTGGGCACATGCACGATGCGTTTGACGAAAATACCGGGGGTATGGATATGGTCGCCATCGATCTTGCCCGCATCCACCAGATTCTCAACTTCGGCAACCGTGATTTTGGCGGCTGTGGCCATGATCGGGTTAAAGTTGCGTGCGGTCTTGCGATAGACGAGATTGCCTTCCGTATCACCCTTGAAGGCGTGAACGATGGAAAGATCGGCAAACAGGCCGCGCTCCATCACATAGGATTCGCCGTCAAATTCGCGCACATCCTTGCCATCGGCAATAATGGTGCCAACACCCGTTTTGGTGAAGAATGCCGGAATACCCGCGCCACCGGCACGAATACGCTCGGCAAGCGTGCCCTGCGGGTTGAATTCCAGCTCCAGTTCGCCCGACAGATATTGCTGGGCAAACAGCTTGTTCTCACCCACATAGGACGAGATCATCTTGCGGATCTGCTTGGTTTCCAAGAGAACGCCAAGGCCGATACCATCAACGCCCGCATTGTTGGAAATAACCGTCAGGTCCTTCACACCGGAATCCCGGATTGCGTAGATCAGGGCTTCGGGAATACCACAGAGGCCAAAGCCTCCGGCCATAATGGTCATGCCGTCAAACAGCACGCCATCCAGCGCATCGCTTACATCTGAACGAACTTTTTTCAAGAACACTCTCCCATTGTTCTCCATCCACTGCGGCGGGTTTTCAACGCTGCCGTTGCCGCAACGGTATGGCTTGTCTTGGTGGCACAGGTAGTCGTATTAATACTGCATGACCACAGCCGAGTTTCCTATCTCCGACATTGCCGTTTCAGGAAGCGCAAAACGCTTCATCTTAACCGACATGCCGGTGCCGATGGTCTATGCGACACACCGTATCATACGCGATTGCAATTTCGAATTCGCCGAGACCTTCGGCTATGAACGCGGCGAACTGATCGACCAGAGTTTCAGCCGTCTCTATCCCAAGATCACCGACTTTGTTCGTACCGGAGAAATGTGGCGAACAAATTTCGCTGGCGGGCGTGTCTATTACGACGAACGGGTGATGCGGCGGCGTGACGGGGCGAGTTTCTGGTGCCGGGTGCGCGGGCGCAGCGGCAATCATGCCGATCCCTTTGCCGAAGCGCTTTATTGCTTTGAGCCGATGAACCGTACTGTGGCTGGAAATGCCAGCCTGATCTCGGACAGGCAGAGACAGGTGCTCACCCTTGTCTCACAGGGCAAGACCAATGCGCAGATCGCCCATGAAATCGGCCTGTCAAAACGAACCATAGAAGCACACCGTGCCCGCATCATGCGGGCTTTCGGCTTGAACAACAGCGCAGAATTGACCGCCTGGTTTTCATCGCTGCGATAATCTCCTTCACACTGATCAAAACGTCGGCGGAGTGCAGGCGCTGACAATTTCACAAGGGTTTGGACCAACGCAGCGAAAACGGTGCGGCTGGCGGCTTTCGAAATAATAGGCATCGCCCGGACCAAGAATGCGCCGCTGGTCATCCACAGTCACTTCAATCCTGCCGCTGATGACGACACCGCCCTCCTCGCCTTCATGTACAAGCATGACCCGGCCAGTATCGCCGCCCGGCTCATACCGCTCTTTGAGGATTTGCAACGCCCTGCCAAACAGGTTTTCACCAATCTGGAGATAAGAGATATTGCCCTTGCCGATCTCAACCAGTTCACCCGCCTCGTAGAACACCTTTTGCTTGAGATCAGGCTCGATAGCAAAGAACTCGGAAAGACCAATTGGAATGCCATCGAGGATGCGTTTCAGTGCGCCAACCGACGGATTGGTCTGATTGGACTCGATCAGCGAAATCGTGGAATTCGTAACACCGGCTCGTTTGGCAAGTTCCCGCTGCGAGAGATTGTGTCTTTGCCGGAGATATCGGAGCCGCCCGCCCAGATCAATTTGCATACCCTGCCTCATCAGCTGTTCTACATGTTTGATATAGAAAATTTATGGAGTATCATATCAATAAAATCAATAGGTTATTGAATCATAGAAAAGGACTTGTTGGCAAATAGAAAGCATGGCTCCCTATCCGTAGAAGAGGAGCCTCCACCATGCTGATGAGCAATACACCGTCACTCGAAAATTACTGGATGCCATTTACGGCGAACCGGCAGTTCAAGGCGGCACCACGCCTGCTCGCCTCCGCCAAGGGCATGTATTACACCGATGTCGATGGCGGACAGGTGCTCGATGGCACGGCGGGCCTCTGGTGTGTCAATGCTGGCCACGGCCGCGAAAAGATCGCCGATGCGGTGGCGCGCCAGCTGGTGACTATGGACTATGCGCCCTCCTTCCAGATGGGACACCCCCTCGCATTCGACTTTGCCGAAAAGCTTGCAGCACGCGCCCCCGGCGGCAAGAAGGCTGGACTGACGAAAGTGTTTTTCACCGGTTCCGGTTCGGAGTCGGTTGATACGGCGCTCAAGATCGCCATCGCCTATCAACGCTCCATCGGTCAGGGCACCCGCACGCGCGTCATTGGCCGCGAACGTGGCTACCACGGCGTCGGCTTTGGCGGCATTTCCGTCGGCGGGCTGGTCAATAATCGCCGCGTGTTCCCACTTCTGCCGGGCACCGACCATATCCGCCATACACATGATCCGGTTCGCAATACCTTCGTCAAAGGTCTGCCTGAGCATGGCGCTGATCTGGCTGATGATCTGGAGCGGCTGGTTGCGCTGCATGGCGCCGAGACCATTGCCGCAGTCATTGTCGAGCCGGTTGCCGGATCAACCGGCGTTCTCCTGCCACCAAAGGGTTATCTGGAGCGGCTGCGGGCGATCAGCCAGAAACACGGTATTCTCCTGATTTTTGATGAAGTCATCACCGGCTTTGGCCGCCTCGGCACACCTTTTGCGGTCGATTATTTCGGCGTTGTGCCTGATCTCGTCACCGCCGCCAAAGGTCTGACCAATGGTGCCGTGCCAATGGGTGCTGTTTTTGCCAGTGAAACCATTCACGATGCGCTGATGCACGGACCTGAAAGCCAGATTGAGCTTTTCCACGGCTATACCTATTCCGGCCATCCTGTTGCCTGTGCCGCCGGTCTCGCCACCCTCGAAGTCTATGAAGAGGAGGGCCTGCTCACCCGTGCCTCTGACATGGCTGAGCATTGGCAGGATGCGCTCCATAGCCTCAAGGGGCTTGCGAACGTCGTTGACATTCGCACAATTGGTCTGGTTGCCGGTATTGAGCTTGTCTCACGTCCTGATGCCATCGGCGGGCGCGGTTATGACGTGTTTACCGACTGCTTCAAGAAGGGTCTGCTGGTGCGCGTCACTGGCGACATCATCGCTCTTTCGCCGCCACTGATCGTCGAGAAAGAACAGATCGATACCATTGTGTCGATGCTGGGTGACGCGATCAAAGACGCGGCTTAAGGGGTTTTCAGGATTGCCGAGAAGCGCGGATCGAAAGCCCGCGCAATCGGTTCCGCTGCCGCTCCCAAGGCGACCGACCAAGGATCAGCGAGCCCTGCCTGCAGGCGGGGCTCCGGGTAACGCAGCGCCCGGTCGGCAATAGACGGCAGAATGGGTTCCATGCGCGTGATAAGGCTGTCGATCAACACCTTCGGCGCTCCGCCGCACAGAATCGTGGTTTGCGGATCAAAGATGGATTCCAGCATCTGCACCGTCCGGCGCAGGCGATCCGCAGCATTGTCGATCCAGCGCTCCACGGCAGGCCCGCCCTTGACCACCGCATCGGTGACAAGTTCGAACAGCTTGGGATCAGATCGATCGAGCCCCAGCACATTGCATAGCGAGGCCATGGATGTGTAATGCTCCAAGGGCTCCACATCCGCACCGTCACCCGGTGCCAGCGCCAGCATCATGCCGATCTCGCCAGCATTGGAATAAGCACCGCCATAAATTTCGCCGTTGAGGATCAACCCGGCACCAAGGCCATAGCCAAGATAGATGCAGACCACATGATCAAGGCCATGGGCTGCACCCATCAACCGCTCCGCCGTCGCCGCCGCAGAGGCGTCGTTTTGCAAGGCAACTTCAAGGCCCGTGCCTTCGGCAATCCGCTCAACCAGCGGAAAATTCTGCCATGCTGTCATCATCCATGGATCGTCATAAAGCTCGTTGATACCAAACGGACCGGGCATGGCGAGGCCAAGGCCGACGAGCTTTCTTCGCGCCTGCGGGAACTGGGACGTGAGCGCTTCACGGGCCTTTTCAACCAGATCAAGAATAACGACAACACCTTCGGATGGGCCACCCGCCGGTAGTTTGGACTCAAACTGCACCAACACGTCGCCAACAAGATTGACAATCACCGCTCGCGTGATGTGCCGGTCAATCTGCAAGCCGATGGCAAAGGCGCCCTCGGGCACAAGCTGATACGGCGTCGCGGGCTGGCCGCGCCCTTTGCGGACGCTGGCCTGCGATTGCACCAGCCCGTCACTGGCCAGTTCTTCAATGATGTTGGAGACTGTCTGCGGCGTCAGTCCGGTCGCTCGCGCGAGATCGGCACGGGACAGCGCACCATTCACCCGCAAAGCATCAATCATGATGCGCCGGTTGTGCGCACTCGCACCACCCAGATTGGTTCCACTTTTGGCCCGGATCGATTTTCTCGCGTCCATTCTGTCCCCTCTTGACACCAGAACAATATTGATCAAGAAATAAGTCAAGACAATTGATTTAATGCAAAAGACCACAAGAGTCTTGGGGAATGTGAGCACTGGCTGGACGTAACACGTCACGGGCAGATCCTGAACAGAAAAGCTCCCGGACTGTGACGACCAATCGGCGCTGTCTATAATGGATGGTGCGCGAGCTATAAGCCAATAGGAGGTATCATGTTGAAATCTATCCAGACAGCGCTTCTAAGCGCGACCCTTTTGGGAGCGGCACTCGCCTCTCCTGCCCATGCGGAAACCAAGATCAACGCCCTGTTCATGGCACAGGCCGCCTATAGCGAGGCGGATGTCCGCGCGATGACGGAAGCCTTCACCAAGGCCAATCCTGATGTGACGGTCAATCTTGAATTTGTTCCCTATGAAGGTCTGCATGACAAGACCGTTCTGGCGCAGGGTTCGGGCGGCGGTTACGATGTCGTTCTGTTCGATGTGATCTGGCCTGCCGAATATGCCACCAACAAGGTGTTGCTCGACGTATCGGACAAGATCACCGGCGACATGAAGACGGGCGTTCTCCCCGGCGCATGGACCACCGTCGAGTACCAAGGCAAGCGCTACGGCATGCCTTGGATTCTCGATACCAAATATCTGTTCTACAACAAGGAAATCCTCGAAAAGGCCGGCATCAAGACGCCGCCAAAGACCTGGGGTGAGCTGGCCGAACAGGCCAAGGTCATCAAGGACAAGGGTTTGCTGGCAACGCCGATCGCATGGAGCTGGTCGCAGGCGGAAGCGGCCATTTGCGACTATACCACGCTGGTCAGCGCCTATGGCGGCAGCTTCATCAAGGATGGCAAACCGGTTTTCCAGACGGGCGGCGGTCTTGATGCACTCAACTATATGGTCGACAGCTATAAGTCTGGCCTGACCAACCCCAATTCCAAGGAATTCCTTGAGGAGGATGTGCGCCGGGTATTCCAGAATGGCGAAGCCGCTTTCGCGCTCAACTGGACCTATATGTACAACATGGCCAATGACCCGAAGGACAGCAAGGTCGCGGGCAAGGTCGGTGTCGTCCCCGCTCCCGGCATTGATGGCAAGAGCACGGTTTCAGCCGTTAATGGCTCCATGGGTCTCGGCATCACTTCAACCAGCAAACATCCTGACGAAGCGTGGAAGTACATCACTTTCATGACCTCGCAGCAGACGCAGAACCAGTATGCCAAGCTGAGCCTGCCGATCTGGGCATCGTCCTACACGGACCCCGCCGTGTCCAAGGGTCAGGAAGAACTGATTGCGGCGGCCAAGCAGAGCCTTGCCGCCATGTATCCACGCCCGACAACGCCGAAATATCAGGAACTGTCGACCGCGCTGCAGCAGGCCGTTCAGGAATCGCTTCTGGGCCAGAGCAAGCCTGAGGATGCGCTGAAAACCGCCGCCGAGAACAGCGGACTCTGATCCAACCATGCGGGCGGCAGAAACAGTGCTGCCGCCCGTATCTTTCTCAATGATTGATATTGTGGCAGGCTGATTTTTATGACGAGCAATTGGATTACGACCCGCGCGTGGCTTCTGATGCTGCCACTCCTCATCGTCATGATCGCGATTATCGGCTGGCCGCTTGTCGATACGGTGCGCCTGTCCTTCACCGATGCCAAACTGGTTGGCACCGAAGGCAATTTCGTCGGTATCGACAATTACGTGAAAATCCTGTCCGGCTCGAATTTCCAGCGCACCTTGATCACCACCACGATGTTTGCCGTTCTCTCCGTTGCGGCGGAAATGGTGATCGGCGTCCTCGCCGCCCTGCTCCTGAACCAGCAGTTTTATGGCCGCTCCGTGCTGCGAGCGCTGATGATTCTGCCATGGGCATTGCCAACGGTGGTCAACGCTACTTTGTGGCGGCTGATCTACAATCCTGAATATGGTGCCCTCAACGCTGCGCTGACACAGATCGGCCTTCTCGATACCTACCGGTCGTGGCTGGGCGAACCCGGCACTGCCTTGACCGCGTTGATCGTTGCCGACTGCTGGAAGAATTTTCCACTGGTTGCCCTGATCGCGCTGGCGGCACTTCAAGCAGTGCCTCGCGATATCACCGCCGCCTCCATGGTGGACGGTGCCGGTGCCTGGTCGCGCTTCCGCTTTGTCATCATGCCCTATCTCGCAGGCCCGCTGATGGTCGCGCTGGTCCTGCGTACCATCGAAGCCTTCAA
This sequence comes from Phyllobacterium sp. T1293, assembly GCF_020731415.2. NCBI lineage: Bacteria > Pseudomonadati > Pseudomonadota > Alphaproteobacteria > Hyphomicrobiales > Phyllobacteriaceae > Phyllobacterium > Phyllobacterium meliloti. The sequence goes on from NZ_CP088275.1 coordinate 460,696, forward strand.
GGTCTTTGACATTATCTGGGTGATGACCCGCGGCGGGCCTGCCAATAGCACCCGCACCCTGTCGATCCTCGTCTATCAGGAAGCATTTTCATTCCAACGCGCAGGTTCCGGCGCATCGCTCGCATTGATTGTCACCCTTCTCGTGACCGTTCTCGCCGTGGCCTATGCGGCCCTGATCCGCAAAAGTGCAGGAGCCTCCTGATGGAACGCCGCAGCCTGACAGCCACCATCTTTGTTTATATTGCGGCCCTGCTGCTGGCAGCAGTTATTCTTGCGCCTGTGGTCTGGCTGTTCATCATGAGCATTTCCTCGACCACTGACCTCATTACCAAGCCCCTGCGCTGGTGGCCTGAGACCATCGATCTGTCGCGTTATGGTGTTCTCCTGTCGAGCGCTGCCAACAGTGCGGGTGAAGCATTCGTTGCTTCGCTGTTCAACAGCCTCGAGGTGGCAGGCATGGCAACCGCGGCGGCGCTTCTTGTGGCCATTCCGTCCGCATGGGCGGTATCGCGCACGCCAAGCGTCGGCTGGTCGCTCTACGCGGTTATCGCCACCTATATGCTGCCGCCGGTTGCCTTGGCCGTCCCGCTTTACATGGCGTTGTCGTGGCTCGGCCTTCTCAACAATGTTTTCGGGCTGGCGCTGGTTTACCTTACGATCCTTGCGCCCTTCACCACATGGCTGATGAAATCCGGTTTCGATTCCATTCCGCGCGAAATTGAGAGCGCCGCTACCGTTGATGGCGCGCGACTTGACCAGATCCTGCGCCTGATCACCCTGCCGCTCGCTGCTCCTGTCATGGCAACCGCTGCGCTCTTTGCCTTTCTGCTTGCATGGGATGAATTCTTCTATGCCCTGCTGTTCACCTCTGACCAGCAGGCCAAGACTCTCACCGTCGCCATTGCCGATCTGGCGGGCGGGCGGGTCTCTGATTACGGACTGATTGCTACAGCGGGTGTGCTGGCCGCCCTGCCGCCGCTGATCATCGGTCTTTTCATGCAGCGTGCCCTGATTTCGGGCCTGACCAATGGCGGCGTCAAAGGATGAGTATGACTTCTGATACAAACCGGCCAGCGGGTCTTGTGGCAATCGAAAAGGAAATGGCACGGCAGAATGCAGATGCGATTGCTTCCTTCGAGACCGCAGCGTCGCTTGCCGCAACAATCGCCCAATCGCTACGCAAGACCAGCCGCCTTCTGCTGCTTGGCATGGGCGGTTCTCACGCTGTCAGCCGTGCCGTTGAGCCGCTCTATCGCAGCTTGGGTATTGATGCCGTCGCCATGCCTTTGTCAGAGCAGCTCGGTCAGCCCGTGCCGATTGCCGGTAAAACAATTCTTGTGACCTCCCAGTCAGGCGAAAGCGCTGAAGTGCTGCGCTGGTTTGATGAAGCCGGGATTGTCCCTGATACATTTGGGCTGACGCTCGAAGGCGGATCAACTCTGGCCCGCACCGTGCCTTCACTGGTTGGTGCCGGTGGAACAGAAAACGCTTTCGCTGCGACCCGCAGTCTCACCGTAAGCTTTGCGCTGCATCTTGCCGTTCTGGCCGCGCTTGGCGACGATCCGTCGACTGCACTTAAGCTCCTTGGAGAAGGTGGCAAACCCGACATTGATGCTGCCGTTAAGACATTGAGCGGAGTTTCATCCATCGTCACATCCGGTCGCCGTTTGCAGGGCATTGCCGAGGCCATTGCTCTGGGCCTCACGGAACTGTCACGCATTCCCTGCTTTTCATTGGAAGGCGGTCAGCTACGCCATGGCCCGATGGAGATGCTCGGGCCAAAGATTGGTGTCGTGCTGTTTCGCGCCAAGGACACCACCGCTGAACTCGTCGCAAGAATGGCAATATCTGCATCCGAAGCGGGATCACCTGTCATCGTGTTTGACGCATCAGGCGAGGCTCCAATTGATGGAGCAACAACGGTAGATATTGGTGAAGCTGCCGGTGTCGCAGCCATCTTCGCTCTTCTGCCTGCCGCCCAGCGTTTCATGATCGCTTTTGCCGGTGAGCGCGTAGCGGATGTGGGAACGCCCGTTCGCTCGACCAAGATTACACGGAGCGAGTGAGATCATGCGTCCGCTGGCTGTTATTGGAAATGTGAATGTTGACCTGATCCTCGGTCCTGCCGATCCTTGGCCGACGCCGGGAACCGAGATCATGGTTGATTATGACGAACTGCGTGTCGGTGGTTCTGCCGGTAATTCGGCTCTGACGTGGGAAGGACTAGGCATTGATTTCCAGATCGCCGCCAATGTCGGGACTGACCAGTTCGGCGAATGGCTGCACAAGGAATTCGGGGAAAGGGGTAAGCGCTGGCCGATTGCTCCAACGGGCACCACCCTTTCGGTCGGCATCACGCATCCCAATGGCGAGCGCACATTTTTCACCACGCGCGGACATCTCGGCGCGCTTTCATGGCCGGAGGTGCTTGATATGCTCGATGTCAGGCAGTTGCGTGGTGGTTACATCCTTCTATGCGGATCATTCCTGACCGACACACTGGTCGCAGATTATGATGCGCTGTTCGATTGGGCCGATGCCAACGATATTCGCATTGCACTGGATACGGGCTGGCCAATCGGCGGCTGGACAGAAGCCAATCGCGCGGCGACCCGCAAATGGCTATCGCGCTGCCATTGCGCCCTGTTCAATGAGGTGGAGACAACCCGCCTTGCCAATAGTGTTGAGCCTGCTGAAGCTGCACACAAACTCAAGGCGCTGATGCCGGACAATGCGATTGTCGTGGTCAAATGCGGACCGGATGGGGCATTGGCCGTTGGCTCGGATAATGAGTTGGTAAAAACCGATGCACCGCTGGTTTTCGTTGCCGATACGATAGGTGCTGGTGATGTTTTCAACGCGGCTTTTCTGGCCGCTCTCGCCAGAGAAATGCCGTTGCAGCAATGCATCGCCGCCGGTGTCCATGTGGCTTCCAAAGCCATTTCAACCGTACCGCGCCGCTATGACAGCCATGACCTCGATACCATGCCGGAGAATGCGCTATGAGCGCCCTTGAACTTATCGACATCCGCAAACGCTACGGCACTGTAGAAACCCTGAAAGGCATTGATCTCTCGCTGGCAAGCGGTGAGTTTCTGGTGCTTCTTGGCTCGTCCGGCTGCGGAAAATCCACACTTCTGAATATTATAGCCGGACTGGCCGAGGCGACGGAAGGTGATGTTCGTATTGGCGACCGCTCGGTGACGGGTGTGCATCCGAAAGACCGTGATATCGCCATGGTGTTCCAGTCCTACGCGCTCTACCCAAACATGTCCGTGGCACGCAATATCGGTTTCGGGCTGGAAATGCGCAAGGTTCCGGCAGAAGAGCGCACGGAGGCCATCCAGAAGACTGCGAAAATCCTGCAGATCGAAAATCTGCTTGAGCGTAAACCCTCCGAACTCTCGGGCGGCCAGCGCCAGCGCGTTGCCATCGGACGGGCGCTCGTGCGCAATCCGCAAATATTTCTCTTTGACGAGCCGCTCTCAAACCTCGATGCCAAACTGCGCATGGAAATGCGCACGGAGTTGAAGCGTCTGCATCTGATGCTGGGAACCACGATTGTCTATGTGACCCATGACCAGATCGAGGCGATGACGCTGGCAACGCGGATCGCGGTGATGCGCGACGGCCAGATCGAGCAATTGGCAACACCCGATGAAGTCTATAACCGCCCGGCTACCCGTTATGTCGCAAGCTTCGTTGGATCGCCGCCAATGAACATGCTGGAAGCAACCGTGGCTGACGGAGTGGCCCATATTGACGGGTCGATCGGCAGTTTCGTCTTGCCGGAAGAGGTCAGGGAAAAGGCCGGTCAGGTGCGTGATGTCGTTATCGGCATCCGCCCGGAAAGCCTAAGCATCGCAGCATCAGGAGATACGGCGCTAGGCATTGATGCGATGGTGGAAGTGGTCGAACTGACAGGCCCGGAACTGGTCGTCACCTCGACCATCGGCAATCAGCGCCTGACCGCCAGCCTGCCGCCAAAATCCAGCATCACGGCAGGGGTTGCCCAACGTTTCGCCATCGATGCCGGCGCCCTGCATATTTTTGACAAGGCGACCGGCAAGCGACTTTAGCCTTCAAGCAGATAGTCGGGCATGTCTTTCAACCGGGCTATATCACGCAGTGGCGGCTGACCGAAAAGGCGCGCATATTCACGGCTGAACTGCGACGGGCTGTCATAGCCAACCGTATGACCTGCCGTTGCAGCATCCAGCGACTGGCTGAGGATCAACCGGCGCGCTTCCTGCAAGCGAAGCTGCTTCTGATATTGCAGCGGGCTCATCGATGTGACCGCCTTGAAATGCTGGTGGAACGAAGACGGGCTCATATTGGCTTCGGATGCCACATGTTCGATGCGCAATGTCTTACGGAAATTGCGCTTGATCAGACCGATTGCCTTGTTCACCTGATGCAGACGGCTTTCGGACTGGGCAATCTGGCGCAAACGCCCTGATTGCTCACCGGTCAGCAACCGGTAGAGCAACTCGCGCTCGGTAAGCGGTGCCAGCATCGGAATGTCTTTTGGCGAGTCCAAAAGGCGAATGAGGCGCACAACGTTATCAAGCAGTTCCGGCCCCATCGGATTGAGCGACATGCCCCGGTCTGGAAGCTGGTTGCTGAAACTTTCTTTCGGCGCTTCAAGCAGCAATGCGCTGAGCATGGTGGGATCAAGATCGAGTTTCATGGAGAGATAAGGCTCGTCCTCCGATGCCTCGATGACATGACCAACAATGGGAAGGTCAACAGATACGGTCAGGTATGTTGCCTTGTCGTAGTAATAGACTTCATCGCCAAGCATTGTCCGCTTGCGACCTTGCGCGATGACGCAGACGGCAGGTTCGTGGACAACATGGTTCGGTTCAGTCGGGGCCGTGGCCCGCGCGAGATTCAAACGCGGAATATCCGTCGAAAACAGGCCATCGGCGCCCGTATGCTTTTCGATCAATTGTGCAAGTTCGGTGATTTTGTCCACGGCAGGTCTCCTCGGATAACACCCGCCCAATCTAGGTACTATCACGCACGCGAACCAGAGCCGGAACATCGGCTTTGGTTCGATTTGGAGGATTGTGCAATCATCCGGCAGTTTCAGTCAATCGCAAGGAGGCGTTTTACGCCGCACGCATGCTTGCCACCTGACGGATGAAATGGTCCTGATCAATGGCAATGACGCGGTCCTGCGGAACGGCGGACAAACGCCTGACCTCTTCCACATCAGAAGCCTTCAATTGGGCCTTTGGATCATCAAACCGCATTTCCGGGTCCGGCACGGCTGACAGGAGAAGCTTGGTATAGGGATGCTGCGGATTATCGATGACCTTGTTGACGTTACCCCACTCGACGACCTGTCCCGCATACATGACGACGATATCCTCCGCGACATAACGGGCGGTGGCGATATCATGGGTGATATAAAGCAGCGCCAGCTTCATATCGCGCTTCATCTCATTAAGCAGATTGAGCACTCCAAGCCGCACCGAAACATCGAGCATGGAGGTGGGCTCATCGGCAACAATCACTTGCGCACCAACGGCGAGAGTACGAGCGATGTTGACACGCTGACGCTGGCCGCCGGAGAGTTCGTGCGGGTGTTTCTGCGCAACGATTTTCGGATCAAGCTTGACCCGCGTCAGCAACTCTTCAATCGCCGCATCGATCTGTTTACCCCTGAGATCACGCCGATGCAGCTGCAATGGACGGCGCAGATGATAGTCAATCGTATGAGCCGGATTGAGTGAGGAAAACGGGTCCTGAAAAATCATCTGGACTGAACGGCGATAGGCGGCGAGCGCTTTGGCATTATCCGTTGAAACAGGCTTGCCCTTGAACAGCAACTGGCCTTCGCTCGGTGTATATTCCCGCATCACCAGCCGCGCACAGGTGGTCTTGCCACTGCCGGATTCCCCGACAAGCGCAAGGGTTCTGCCCGCATGCAATTCAAAGGAAACCGACTGCGCGGCATTCACCTGAAATGGCGGGCGGCCAAAGGATTTTGATACCCGGTCGAGCGCAAGGATAGCGGTCTGCGGCTCGCTCATGTCGGCACCCTTTCCATAACCGGTTCCCCATGTAGCGACGGGAAGGAAGCCCAAAGTTTCTTTGTATAATCGTGTTGCGGATCACCGTAGATTTTCTCGGCGGTATTCTGCTCGACCAGTTTGCCCGCCAGCATAATGCCGATACGGTCGCAGAACTGCACCATCAGACCGAGATCATGGGTGATGAACAATACCGAAAAGCCGAACGTGCGGCGTAGCTCATTGATGCGTTGCAGGATTTCCCGTTGCACCACCACGTCGAGCGCCGTTGTCGGCTCGTCCATGACAACGATTTTCGGGTTCAGCGAAAGGCAGATGGCAATGACGATACGCTGACGCATGCCACCGGAAAACTGGTGCGGATAATCCTTCATACGATCCGGCGGGATATCGACAAGACGCAGCATTTCCGCAGTGCGCTCGCGTGCTTGCGCCTTGCTCATCCCTTGATGGGTACGCAGCACATCATAGAACTGCGCTTCAACACGCAGCACCGGATTGAGTGAATTCATCGCGCTCTGGAATACCATGGCAACCTCCCGCCAGCGAAAATCACGCAGCTGTGCCGGATTGAGGTCAAGGACGTCCCTGCCCTCCAGCAATATCTGGCCGGAGCGGATCAGTGCCGGAGGTTTGTGCAAGCGACTGATGGCAAATGCAATCGTGCTTTTGCCGCAACCGGATTCACCGGCAAGTCCAAACGTCTCACCATGGGCCACATCAAAACTGACATCATCCACAGCACGAAAATCTGTCTTGTCGCCGATATAGTCGATGGTGAGGTTCTTCACCTGAAGCAGAGGTGTGGTCACAGGCGGCCCTCCCCGGAACGGATGAGTGCGGACCAGCGGCTCATGCTATTGCCCGTCCGAAGACGCGGATTGGCGATCTCATCCACGGCAAAATTCAACAGGGAAAGTCCGATGCCCAGAAGCGCGAGCGCGAAACAGGGCGTTAGAATATCCCACCACGCACCAACCGACAGGGCGGATGCCTTCTGCGCGTTATAAAGCATCATACCCCATGACACGGTCTTGGGATCGCCGAGACCAAGGAACTCCAGCGTCGCCTCGGTGATGATGGCGAAGATTACACTGCCGATGAAATTGATACCGACAATGGAAATCAGGTTCGGGAAGATTTCGAAGGTCATGATGCGCCAGCGCGGCTCGCCCATCATCTCGGCGGACTTGACGAAATCCTTTTGCTTGACGGAAAGCGTCTCCGCACGCGTCACGCGGGCACCCCACGCCCAGGATGTAAGCCCAAGAATAACAGCGATCACCAGCGGACTGGCCTGACCGATGAATGAAGCAAGCACGAGAAGCAGTGGCAGATTGGGAACAACCAGCACCATATTGGTGAAGAAGCTGATGATCTCATCGGTCTTGCCGCCGCGATAACCGGCAATAATACCAAGCGCAGTGCCTAGCACCGTGATTATTAGTCCGGCCCCGAAGCCCACCGCAAGCGAGGTTCGCGCCCCGTAAATCAGGCGGGCGAACACATCCTGCCCGATACGCGTCGTGCCAAGCCAATGGTCAGCCGATGGTGGCTGATGCGGTCTGCCCACACGCGCGGCGGGATTATATTCTGTCAAAAGTGGTGCCGCGAGGGCGATCAGTACAATGATCAGGAGGATGATCATCCCGACAAGTGCTTTGCGGTTGCGGACAAGTCCGGCAATGAGTGGTTTCATGGCTCATGTCCTCCGCAGGCGTGGATCGAGCAGCACATAGCTGATATCCACGATGAAATTGGCGATAAGCATGGCGATGGTCATGAACAGAAGCTGGCCCTGAATGACGGGATAATCGCGGGCGAGGATCGCCTGATAGAGAATATTGCCGAGGCCGGGATAGTTGAACACAACCTCAGTTACCAGTGAGCCGCCAAGCACGGTACCAATGGCGATGGCAAGACTGCTGACGGTTGGCAAAAGTGCATTGCGCGCCGCATACCAGATCATCACCCGGCTGTCCGAAAGGCCTTTTGCCCGCCCCATGACAATATAATCCTCGCCGAGGAGATTGATCATATTGTTGCGCATGGTCACGGCAAATCCGCCTGTGAGCACCGAGCAGAGCGTCACCATTGGCAGAATGCCATGATAGAGCACGCTCGCGATATAGGTGAACGAGAAAGACGGATCGAGCGCAGGATCAGCCGAATAGCCTGTTGGAAACCAGTTGAGCGTGAACCCGAAGAAAAACAACACGATCAGCGATGTAACAACCGCCGGAACCGATGTAGCGAAGATCGCGCCAACGGATACGACCACATCGAAAACACTGCCCCGCCGCCATGCAGCGAGAATGCCGAGAAACGTTCCGAGCGTGAAACTGATGAGGGTTGCTGTTCCCATCAGAGCGACCGTCCAGATCAACGCATGGCCGAGAACTTCGGTTACAGGCAGCGGGAAATATTTGATCGAGCGGCCGAGATCGCCGGTAAAGATGCTCTGCAGATAGGTCAGATATTGTTGCCAAAGCGGCCCGTCAACAAAGCCAAATGTCAGTTTCAACGACTCAAGATTCTCCGCCGACAGTTCGGTGCCGGTGCTGGAAAACATGATCTGGATCGGATCTCCCGGCATGAGGCGCGGCAGGAAGAAATTGATCGTGGCAGCCGCAATGAAGGCTGCCAGATAGAATCCGAGGCGTCGAAGCAAAAAAGCCATATGCATCCCCCATCGCGGCAAAGGCGGCTAAAACCGCCCTCGCCTGTTGCGATGCCTATTTGACCGGCTCAAGTGCCAGAAGGTGAATGAGACGCGCCGGATTGTTGCGCGTGATCGAAGGATTGACGAATGGATGTTCCTTTGTCGACCAGCCGGTGAAGCGCTTGGTATTATACTGGTACCAGTTCGGATTGTTGAACACCGGCATCATGGGCAGGTTTTCCGCGACAATGCGTTGCGCCTTGTTCATCACATCCTTCTGGGCCGCCGGATCGGCGGTGCGGGTGAAATCAACCAGCAGTTTGGCGAGATCGGGATTGAACCAGCGCTGCGCGGTAAAGCGGGTCTTGCCCTTGTCGGTCTCGTTAAAGGCGCGCTGATAGGGGTAATAGGGCGATGCGGCGGCGGGCAGGCTGTTGATGGCCATGTCGAATGAGCCATTGATGAGATTACCGGACCAGACAGCCTCTTCCGGTGTGGCAATCTTCACATCGAGCCCTGCGGCCTGCATGCCCTCAATGGCAATCTGAACCGTGTCAATCCAGTCGGTCCAGGCATTGGGCACGATCAGCGAGAATGACAGCTTTGACCCATCAGGATTGTCGCGCAAACCATCGCCATCCTTATCCGCATAACCGGCTTCATCAAGCAAAGCCTTGGCGGCATCCGTGTCATATTTTCCATATTTGCCGAAGTCCGCGAGGACGGAGGGATCAGACCAGTTCTTGTAGAGTTCACCCATGCCTGATGGATCATCATTCAGGGTCGGGTAGCCATAACCAGCCACATCAATCATCCCCTGACGATCGAGCGCCATACTGACGGCACGGCGGAATTTCACGTCATTGAACGCTTTGCGGTTATTCTCGTTTGCCGTTTCCAGATTGAACAGGAAAGCCACCATACTACCCGGCGTATACCAGTAATGGAAATGCGCGGGGTCCTTGGCGACATAGGTATTTTCCACGTCAGGCAGGAACGAGACACCCCAATCGAGTGTGCCATTGGCGGTCGCCGTCAGTATCTGGTTGTTGTCAGCCAATTGCGGGAACCGCATGCAATCGACCTTGAGATCGGCTGCATCCCAGTAGTTCGGGTTGCGGCACTGGTCATAAGTCTGGCCTGTGAACCTGACAATCTCAGTCATCGGGCCACTACCAACAGGGCTTTCATTGGCAAAGGTCACGGGATCGGCGATGTCTTTCCAGACATGTTCCGGAATGATCGGCACCTGCACCAGTTGGTCAGCCGCAAGCGAGCTTGGATTGACCAGTGTGAAACGCACCGTCTGTGCATCCACGACATCAACACTGCTGATGAACTTCCAGATGCTGACAAAATCGAGTGCCGGGAATTTCTTCAGATAGTCATAGGTGAATTTCACATCAGCAGACGTGAACGGCTTACCATCCGACCATTTAAGATCAGGCCGCAACTTGAACTCGATGCTCTTCAGATCATCGGCCAGCTTGAAACTTTCGGCCAGACGGAAGTTCGGCTTGTTATTGTCAAAGCGGTTAAAAATGACAAGCGGCTCATAGATGAAATCAAGCGTACTTTGACGGGCTGATGTCTGATTGAACGGATTGAAATTGCGCACCCATGTGGTGGCAGGTTCAATATTGACGGTCAGCACGCTCTGCGCCATGGCAGGTGCTGACAAGAACAGCATTGCAGATGCTGCTGCAAACAGATGGTTTCTCGACATGCGTATTCCCCTGTTTTTATTGTTAAACGCGTTCAACTGACGAGTGCGCTGGCAAACATGTCTTCAACTTCCGCATGGGCAGCTTTGACATCAACTTTCAACGAACCAAGGCGGGCATTGGCAGCAGCGATGCGGCGGGCCGCCTCTTCAGTCAGCGGGCGGGAAGCCTTTGCAGCCGCTTCACTATCGGCAAGATCGCCATGGCTGTGCAGCGCAATGTCAAAACCGGCATCAAGAACCTGTGCGACGCGTTCAGGCATTGTGCCCGTCAATGAGTTCATGAAAATGCAGTCGGAGATGAGCACGCCCTCATAGCCCAGATCCTTGCGGATCACATCGAGCATGACAGGCGAAACGGAAGCGGGCTGCTCCTTGTCATAGGCGGAATAGACCACATGGGCCACCATAGCCCATGGCGTATCCTTCAGATCAATGAAGGGTTTGAAATCGGTAGCCAGAAGAGTTTCCTTGCTGGCGTCAACAACCGGACGTTCCTTATGGGAATCAAGCGTCGCGCGGCCATGACCGGGAATGTGTTTGATCACGGGCATGTTGCCGGTTTCGAGAAGTCCATCGACAACTTCGCGGCCAAGAATGGTGACAAGCTCGGAATCAGAACCAAACGAACGCGCGCCAACAACATCGCTCGTCGTGTCGAACACCAGATCAAGCACTGGCGAACAGCCGCTGGAAAGACCAAGCTCGGTCATCATGGTTCCCATGGCGCGGGAGGAAAGACGCAAGGCTTCGCGCGCCAGTTCAAGATCGTGATGGGCCAGCTTTGCAAATTCGCCAAAGCTGCGGAACAGTGGCCAAGGACCTGCATCCAGATGCTGCACACGTCCGCCCTCCTGATCAGTAAAGACAGGTGCATCCTCGCGGCCGACAGCCTCACGGAAACTTTCAATCAGTGCCTTGACCTGCTGCGGTTCGCGCTGGTTGCGGCGACCAACGAAGAGGCCCAGCGGGTTGGTCTCGCGAAACAATGCAATTTCGTCTGAAGACAAGGTTGTGTTCGGAATGCCGACAAACAGGGCGAGAGGCAATTGGCTGGACACTGTATTTACTCCGTAAGATCTGATTGGAAACGGGGTCAGGTGCGCTTGGCGCGCAACATGCCCTCATAAACGCCTTTGTCTTTGGCCGGGATTTCAATGGCACCGGCTGCCTTGGCGTAAAAGTCCACAGGCCCCGCATCGCCGATAAACGCGTAGGCATGACCGAGTGTTTTCATTGTCTGCAGGGTGGCCGAAAACAGAGCAAGGCCAATGCCTTTTCCCTGTTTGTCAGGATGAACGCCGGTGGGGCCAAAAAAGCCGCGCGCGGTTGCATCATAGCAGGCAAATCCCACAAGCTCGCCATTTTCAATCGCGATAAGACAGGCGGAGGGTTGGCGCGTGATGGCAACGGCAACTTCACTGCCCCAGTTGGCGCTGAAATGCTCACGAACCCAATCTGTGACCAGCTGCGCTTCTGGCGCAAGCACAGGGCGGATCGTGACAGCGACATTGTCAGCTTTGTTTTTTAGCTCCGCCAGCTTGTCCGTGTACAAGCTTACAAGTAAATCAGCCACCGCCACTCCCTATTCAATATTTCCATTATAATGGAATATATCCCCTTTTAATGTAATAGAGTTGGATTTTTGAAAGGGCTTGTCAACTGGTTTTTGCCTGTGGCATCTGGCCTCCCGCCAGTTCCAGCAATTACTGGGCTTGGAATGATCCTGAACAACAGCGGTATGGAATGGTTCTGGGCCGAATGGAGGTCGCTGCTTCGATTCGGACCAATATGGTTATTGCCGACGTTTTGCTAGACAGTCGGACGTGACACGACATACCAGGCGCAGGCGATGAAGAACAAAGCGACCACCGCGCCGAGAAGCGGGCTCGGCCGGGCAAAATACCAGAACGAACCATAGCCGAATGCCATGCCGCCACAGGCAATGCATTTCACCCGGACTGGAATGGCACCATGGCGCTGCCACTGGACCAATGTCGGCCCAAAGACTGGATGTTCAAGCAGCCATTTTTCAAAGCGTGGGGAAGAGCGACCAAAGCACCACGCGGCGATGATCAGGAAAATGGTCGTAGGCATGACGGGAAGCAGCGCCCCGATAAACCCGAGCGCGACCATCACCCATCCAAGCGCAAAGTAAACCGCGCGTCGTGTCCCGTTCATTTCATCCGCTCCTCCGCCTCACATTGACGGTAAAGGAGCGGTTTAACCGGAAAGGCTGTCAATGTCAGCCTGTACACTTGCCGCCCGTATATTTCAGAAGCCGAAATGGCCTTTTAACCCGGGAACAGAGGCTACAATCTTGTCAATCAGCTCCGGGTCAGCGGAAGCCTTGGCATGGGCAACGACCGCAGAACCAGCCTGCTGAATTTGTTCCACTGTCAAACCGCTCGCCTTGAGCGTCGCGACACCATTGACGATTGCCCCGACTTTTTCACCCGCAGCGCCACCGAGAAACCCGGTTATGCTGGACAGTAAACCACCCGATTGATGGCCCGCGGCCATAACATCGAAACTTTGCGCCAGCTGCGCCGCGCCGGGTATGTTGGCAAACAGAGTTGCGGCCTGCTCAGGTGCTTCATGCTGAAGCACGGAAAGCACAGTGCCCGCCGCCTTTTCCGCCACCTGCGGATCAAGATTGGCTTCCGTTGCTATCGTGTTGACCAGATCCTGTATCGGCATGGGATTCTCCTTTTGCGAGTGCAGAACTGAACATTATCCAGTCTCTATGGGAATTGGATGACGCCAGAAAAGGCTAGAGGTTGCAAGCTGAAACGCCCGGACAGGAGATCGTCCTATCCGGGCGTTTATCGGGTATCAAAGAACAAACGCTCTATGGCTGTTCGCTGTTATTCGGCCTTCAGGCGCGTGTTGCATGCGCTCCAATATTGCGGCCAAGTTTGACCGGCAACCTTGTTGGCAGCCTTTGCCTTCTGCCATTCATCGCCGCATTCGCGAATGCGCGAGCGGAACGCAATCTCACCGGGGGACAGCGGCTTGCCATTGGCGGATGTTTCCGGTGCTGTGGCAGCCTTGCTGGCCGCAGCTTTGGTTGGCGCAACGGTTGGTTCCGGCGGCGGCGTCGCGTCGGATTGATCCGACTTCAAGCTGTCACTGCAAGCCGAAAGGAACTGCGGCCACTTCTGGCCATTCAGCGTACCAGCTGTTTTGGCTGCCTGATACTGCGTGCTGCATTCCTTGGTTACAGCCTTTCCGGACATCGCGCCCGCAGCTGCGGGTGCCGCCGCCGTTGTCTGTGCCTTTGCCGGTTTCATGGCGTCTTTCGCCTTCACCGCCGGAGCGGGAGCAGGTGCTGCTGCGTCTGTCTTCAGATTGGCACTACAGGTTGAGAGGAACTGTGGCCATGTCTGGCCATTCAGCTTGTTCCCATCCTTGGCTGCCTGATATTGAGTGCTGCATTCCTTGGTGACGGACTGGGCCGCAGTGCTGGCTGCAGATGCCGGGAGGGCAAATAAGGTCATTCCGGCGCCAACAATCACCGATGCGGCGAGCGTCTTTGTAAGAAACTGGTTCATTTTCATGTGTTCCTTGCGAGTATGGTTCGCGTTTCCCCCGGTACGCACCATGCGTTCCGGTTTAACAATGCCTCGATGGCTCCCGTCCCTATTGAATGAAACGCGTTCAACGCATCACTCGAAGTCATCGCGCGGAATCTGCACTTCGATTGTGGCTGAAAATGTCTCGAATTCAGGAATATTTGCAGGTGAATTGCGCATCAAATTTACCCCAGAGTCGCAGTCGATGGCATTGCAAAGACAGCATGATCTTCTCGCCTAACGATTGCAAGTGAGATCACATTCCACCCTGAGTACGCATAGGCGTATCGAAACAACCATCAACCCAAGAGGGCATGCGTGTTGAGTGATCGGCGATTTGGTTTTGAGATTGGCATCGGGTCCGTCGGCAACTGGACCGGATAATTGCGCACATATTGTGCAAAGGCGGAAAGGTCCACCAAAGAGAAACGGCATGGCGCAGAAACCCGCGCCATGCCGGAAGCATTAAAGTCAGGCAGCCAGTGTGTCAGCAACAGGCTCCGGAACCGACGCAATGGTGCGCAGAATCTGCGAAGCGATCTGGTAGGGATCACCCTGCGAGTTAGGACGGCGATCTTCAAGATAACCACGATAGCCACTGTTCACGAAGCTATGTGGTACGCGGATCGACGCACCACGATCAGCAACACCATAGCTGAACTGATGAATGGACTGAGTCTCGTGCTTGCCGGTCAAGCGCAGATGGTTGTCTGGTCCATACACGGCAATATGGTCATCGCAGGCATCGGCAAATGCAGCCATGACCTGTTCAAAATAGTCCTTGCCACCGACTTCGCGCATATAGGCGGTTGAGAAGTTGGCATGCATGCCGGAACCGTTCCAGTCGGTGTCACCGAGTGGCTTGCAATGGTATTCAACATCAATGCCGTACTTTTCGCACAGGCGCTGCAGGAGATAGCGAGCCATCCAGATTTCGTCGGCAGCCCGCTTGGAGCCCTTGCCGAAAATCTGGAATTCCCACTGACCCTTGGCCACCTCAGCATTGATGCCTTCATGGTTCAGACCAGCAGCGAGGCAGATATCGAGGTGCTCTTCGACAATCTGGCGGGCAACGCTACCAACATTGCTATAGCCAACACCGGTGTAATAAGGACCCTGTGGCGCTGGGTAGCCGGTTTCAGGGAAGCCGAGTGGACGACCGTTCTGGTAGAAGAAGTATTCCTGCTCAAAACCGAACCATGCGCCTTCATCGTCAAGAATGGTTGCGCGATTGTTGGATGGGTGCGGTGTCTTGCCGTCGGGCATCATAACTTCGCACATGACCAGAACACCGTTTTTGCGCTCGCTATCAGGATAAACCGCAACGGGCTTCAGAACACAGTCCGAACTCCGGCCTTCGGCCTGCAAAGTCGAACTTCCGTCGAAATTCCAGAGCGGCAGCTGTTCCAACTTTGGAAAAGCGTCAAATTCCTTGACCTGCGTCTTGCCGCGAAGATTGGGGACTGGTGTGTAACCGTCGAGCCAGATATATTCGAGTTTGTATTTTGTCATTGTGGCTTCTCTCACTACCTAGTTGTGCGCGCTAATCTTGCAGGTCCAGCGCCCAATCGTGCGCCGCCACCTGCGGATATTTTCTCCAAAGCAAGTTGCGTGCCACTTTTGCAATCAAGAGGATTGCCCGTGTTGGAAAAGCCAAAAAATCGAAATTTTAGCTTGCCAACGAACTAAACCGCAGAGGATTCTGACAGGCGTTCAAATGCGCACGCTTTATTCTATCGAATTTCCGGTTCGCATTGCGTCAAAAAACAATCTGCCCGACGCGTACTAAACGATTGCCAGCCCAACAATTGAACATTTCATGATGATATTTTGGGCAGTTGCGAAAATCCTGTGCAGATGCAAGGCTGGTGACAAGCGTGCCATATGACTCAAATACAGCTTGGCAAACGAACTCGTCATACTTGCTTACCGTCGGAATCTCTCAAACGCCGCAGTCGTACTTCTATTGGCAAATCGCACTGCCGTATAATTCTCAGATATGTGGTTTTGTGGCTTCTGCTAAAATATTTACCGCTGGCCGTTCTATCTTGTCGCCTGCTTCAATGATCCCATGCCGGGCAATTTCATGGTCGATAACGCCAAGACGATCATGCTCATTGATTACGAATACGCGTCGAACAACGATCGATGCTACGATCTAGGTATCTGGTGCGGCGAGATGTTTTTCTCCAGCACCATAGAGAACGAGGTGATCGAGGAGTATTTCGGCCATTTCGATCCGCAAATGTATGCCCGGCTCTATGTCCACAAAGCGCTCGCCGATATTAAATGGTCCACATGGGCCATGGTCCAAAGGGAGGTGTCCGCCCTTGACTTTGATTTCCATAAATATGGCGCGTGGAAACACATGCGTGCCCGCAGCTATATGCGTGATCCCCGTTGGAAAGATTATCTGAAAATTGTCTGACGGCGCTGGCTAAAAGAAAACCGGCAGCCCTCATGGAGGCCGCCGGTTTTTCAAAACAGCAATCGAACAGTTGACGAACCCTAGACTGCACTTCCGCAACAAGCCGATGCCATGCGGTTGCCTATGGCAGCCAGACTTTTGGTCACTGCGGGCCCATCGACTGTAAAGGGTCGTTGCCAATTGGTGGAAGCGGTGGCTTCAAAATTTTTGCGTGCCACAGACTTCATAAGGAGTTCGAGCTCGCTGCGGGTCACATGATCAGCGCTCATGACAGCGTTAATCAGGGGATCTGACAGGGCTTCAGCAAGGGTAAGATCGGCATATGTCTGTGGCATGATGCACTCCTTCTCAGCGGCGTCGTTGCCGCGTTTTCAAATAGAAACTTCAATCCGTACTTTTCTGTGGCGGCAGCCCGGATACCAATTTCAAATAAAATTGACACACGAACCAAATGCGTGTTACCGGTAAGTAACAAGCCAATAGTTACTGAACGGTAACATCCATGTCAAGCGCACCAACGCAAGAAATATCAAAGCCTCACGAGACTGTTATATCGGTGGAATCCGAAGGCAGTCGCATGCCGCCGCGCGCGCGTATCATGGCCAGCGCCATTGATTTGTTTCGCCAGCAAGGCATCAAGGGTGTTGGTGTTGACGCGATTGCGGAGGCCGCTGATTCCAACAAGATGACGCTTTATCGCCATTTCGGATCAAAGGATGATCTGATCTGCGAATGCCTCAAACAGGTGTCCGAGCGCCGGGAACAAATTTGGCGTGATCTGGAAGCAACCTTCCCTGACAATCCACTTGCCCAGATACGCGGCTGGATTGAAGAAGCTGCGGAATGCATATTCAATGACCGGCGCGGTTGCGATCTCGCAAATGCCGCTGTTGAATTGAAAGAAGCCAATCACCCGGCTTTCAAGGTGATCGTGGATGCCAAAAAAGCGCATATGGACCGCCTGACCGATCTTTGCCGACAGGCTGGAGTGAAACAGGCGGAGCAATTGGCCGATGCACTGATGCTACTCGTCGAGGGTGCGCGGGTATGCAGCCAAAGCGCTGGCGCAGAAGGCCCTCAACAACAACTGAAACGCGCCTGCGACGCGATGATTGCCGCCTACTCCTCGGATTAGCTTACGCCCATATCATTGGTGCCCGATCCAATTGTTTATCTTGAAAGAGAATACAACCTACTGGATTAAGCCAAACAACCAGCAGCCCGACATTCATCGTGGTGATCAACAATCAACGGATACCTTCTTACTATCACGAAAAGCCCTTCCCGGACTCACGCACTTGTTATCGGTGTCTTCAGCCAAAGCATGTAGATTGCGCAATCAGGAGAGGGCTCCCCGACACCCCGCCAAAAGAGCTGCCCGTAAAGGGTGTATTTGTCCTGGTAAAACCCAGACGGAGAGTCAATCGCATGGGAATCGCATTTATGAACGACGGCGTGCCGGAAACTCTTCCCTGCATCAGTCATGAAACGCGTTCAAAGTGGCTACTACAAAGAGTCGCTATCCTGAGACGAAATCCCAATTTCGGGACCGCTGCCACTGACTACGCAAACGGTGCCGTCAGGATTTTCGAAGGTCGATATATGGCCAACAAAGTCATGGCCAATGTTGCTCGTCAGGTGATCTGCATGTCCATTCTGGCGTTGCATTTTACACGCAGCAATGGAAATCACGGCGCAACAATATCCAGCATTCAGAACATAACGTCGGGTTTAAAGCTATGCAGCAAAAACACCACTGCTGCTACGATCGACCTTTTAGAAAACATAGGACTTATTACCCGTGTGCTGGACGAAAGTGATCACAGGAATCACCTGATCCAACCCACCAACAAGATGATATTCGGCATCAGAAGAATTACCGGCATAGCCCTCAGCGCAGCGGACAAACTGTTCCCCTCACGGCATTACAAACAGCTGATTGAAGGGTCGGATGATTTTGTGGAACGCTATTTCGCGTCCAGCCTGCACTCGCTACTAAATATCAGCACAATGATCTCCAAACTGCACAGTTCGAAACTGTTCGCGATCAGCGACGGGGGCGGCATCCTGCTTTGCAAACTTATGTCAATGAAGGGACAGCCATCAACAGTTACTGAAAATACTGTCTGCTTTCCCTATGATGATATCGGTCATCTCTACGGTGTTTCCCGCACACACATTCGCCGTTTAATGAAGCGAGCGGAGGCAGAAGGCCTTGTGCGCCTGCTGGAAGATGGAGGCCGACGGATAGATATCTTGCCTCCACTCAATGATGTTTTTGAGAATATGGTTGCCGCGCATATCGCTCGCGCCCAGTTCGATATTCACCTTGCCAACAAAGATTACGATCTGTTGCCCATAGATCGAACGCCTGACTATTACGCCGTCTGAAAAGCAAGAATTCCGCGTTAACAGGCCCAAATAAAATGGCCCTGCCTTTAAAAGCAGGGCCTTTTGAGCATTGACTGGAGATCAACTGAACTCAATTGCCTTCTTGTTGAAGCGCAGTCCTTCTACGTCAACGAGAATATGCATCGTTACGTTGCATCCGATTTTCAAGGCAGTCAAAGGACATAACTGGTCGCATTTTGCTACCATTTTAAGATCCGTTTTTCTGCTGGCGAGCCATTTCACAAAGATGTTTACGCGAAAAACTGATCCAGCCGACAAATCCTCGCCGGTGAGCCCTCATGGGGTTTATGTCCTCAGAAACATTGATTTTCGCACGAAAACAGTAAGTCGGCTGGGCACTTTGTTGGGCTAATGACGTCTCCCGGGCCGTCAGTCTTGGCGTTTTAAACCCGATAGATTGTAGCAAAAAGGCAACATTAGCATTGGTAGCATGATACCACCAGTTATGTCCTTTGACGAAAAGGGTGCCAAAGTAAGACATAAGTGCGGCACTGCGTCTTTGGCTTGCCTCTAACAATTTATCCTTAACTGGAGATCGACATGAATATCAAAAGTCTTCTTCTCGGCACCGCCGCTGCGCTTGTTGTGGTGTCGGGCGCGCGCGCTGCAGATGCAGTCGTCGTGGCCGAACCGGAAGCCGTGGAATATGTGCGCGTCTGCGACGCGTATGGCGCTGGCTTCTTCTATATTCCCGGCACAGAAACATGCCTGAAAATCGGCGGCTATATGCGTTATGATGCCGGCGGTGGTGACGACCCCTATTTGGGTGGTCATATGGGCGGCAAAAATGATACGTGGTACAAGCGTGCCCGCGCTGAAGTCCGTTTTGATGCACGTACGGAAACCGAACTCGGCACACTCCGCTCCTATATCCAGACACGTTTCCAATACACTGACGGCAATCAGGACGGCGCGTCCATCCCACAGGCTTTCATCGAACTGGGCGGCTTCCGCATCGGTGTTGCCGATGAAATCTTCGGTTCATGGGTTGGTTATGCTGGTAACATCATCAACGACGACGTGATCCAGTACAACAGCTTTGCCAGCAACCAGGTGAGCTATACGTATACCGCTGGAAACGGCTTCTCTGCTATTATCGCCGCTGAACAGGGTGAAGCTGAGAATTTGAATGGTCAGAGTTACGATTACCGTATTGATGACTACATGCCTCATGCCCTTATCGGTGCCAAGTTTGAACAGGGTTGGGGATCGATCTCCGGTATCGCTGGTTATGACTCGGCTGTCGAAGAATGGGGCTTCAAAGCTCGTTTGGACGTCAAGTTTACTGACACAGTGTCCGCCTGGGTCATGGGTGCCTATCAGACCAACTATGACGACAAATCATTCAACACCAATCTGAATCGCAATTGGTTCGGTACGTGGGAAGGTGATTATGCTATCTGGGGTGGTTTGGCTGCCAAGGTATCCGACAAGGCAACTGTCAACGCTCAGGTTGCCTACGAAGAACAGGGCACGATTGCTGCTGCTTTGAACGTGGCCTACGAACTGGTTCCCGGCTTCACGATTACACCGGAAATCAACTACACCAAGTTTGACGGTGCGCGTAAGGACTACTCAGAAGCCCATGGCGGCAGCGACGATGCCTTTGGTGGCATTATCCGCTTCCAGCGCAACTTCTAAGTATCGCCAACAGGAAATCCGGGATCTTTCGATCCCGGATTTTTATTATCTGGCAGGATTGAGAACCGAGAACCGCGGCGCAGGTGCCGTCTCGATCAGTCCCGAGGACGTCTCCCTATAGATGCCCCGCGCCCTGTTGTGTGCATGGTTTACCGCTTCAGCAATGTTCAGAACCGGTGCAAAGCAGGCATCGCTTCCTTCCAGAATTTCACACCAGTGATCACGTGGACGACTGGCAAATAGTTTAGCGAAACGCACCTTCAGAGCAGGCCATTGCGTGCGGTCATATTGCGAAGCTGGATCGACATCTGTAAGTTCGAGTTTGGCAAGCAATATCGCATAAAACTGCGTTTCAAGTGCCCCGACGGTAATAAAACGCCCGTCAGCACAGATATAGCTGTCGTAAAACGGTGAGTCATGAAACGGGCTTGGCTCAGTCCCGTCAATCTGCCCGCTTGCACGCGCGAGTTGCACGATTGTTCCAAGCATCGCCACCACATCGACAATTGCCGCATCCACCACTCTTCCCTGACCTGATATTCTGGCATCCAGCACAGCGCTGACGATACCGAAACACAGACCAAGAGAACCAGCGGCATCACCCATCACGGTTGGCGCCGCTATGGGCGCTTCTCCCGAACGCGCAGAGAGAGAAAGTAGCCCCGTCAAAGCGAGATAGTTCAGATCATGACCGGCACTTTGCGCCAGAGGACCTGTCTGGCCCCAACCGGTCATCCGGCCGTAAACCAGCCGCGGATTGCGGGCAGCACATTCGTCCGGTCCAATGCCAAGGCGTTCCATGACGCCGGGCCTGTTGGCTTCGATCAATGCATCGGCAGCGGCGACCAGCTCAAGCGCCTGCTCGACACCGGCAGCTGTTTTAAGGTCGAGAGCAACAATCCGTTTGTTTTGGCGAAGGGGATTGTTCCCCGCATCACCTCCGAATTCCTGCATGATTTTTAGTGGTGTCGGACGCGTAATCACTGTCACCTGCGCCCCAAGATTGGCAAGCATGAGCCCGGCAAGCGGCCCGGGGCCAATTCCCTCAAACTCGACAACCCGAAGTGTGTGAAGGGGATTTCCCGGTGCCTGTTCGCTCATGACATTCCTGTTGTCTGATGGGAGCACCCGGCTCCCATCTTATCATCCATCACGCGTTAACACCCGCTGGTTCCTGACGCTCCTCGGGCGGCGCATTATGACCGGGAGCCTTAATACGGAACCAGGCAATATAGAGCGCTGGCAAAAAGAGCAGTGTCAGTACTGTTCCAACAATAATTCCCCCCATCATGGCATAGGCCATCGGTCCCCAGAAAATCTCGCGGGCAATCGGGATCAGCGCAAGACTTGCAGCCGCAGCCGTTAGCATGATGGGACGCATTCGATGCTCCGTCGCTTCGACGACAGCACTCCATGGGTCTTTGCCCTCACTTCGCAGGTCCTCGATCTGGACGACGAGGATGACCGAGTTTCGGATCAGAATACCAATCAAAGCCAGCACGCCGAGCAATGCGACAAAGCCAAGCGGTGAATTGCTGGAAAGCAGAGCGGCAACAACACCGATGATTGCCAGAGGCGCGACCGCAAACACCAGGAACAGCCGCTGGAAGCTTTGCAACTGGATCATCAGCAGCGTCACCATGGCGAACAGCATCAAAGGTGCGACGGCAGCGATTGGAGCCTGGGCCTTGCCGCTTTCTTCAACGGCACCGCCCACGACAATCCCATAACCGGGTGGCAGTTTTTCCGTGAACTCCGCCACTTTCGGGGCAAGCTGTGAGACAACCGTCGCTGGCTGCAGATCACCCAAAACACCGGCTTTGAGTGTGATGGTGGGTTGGCGCGCACGGCGCCAGACGACGGACTGCTCAAGTTCATAGCGGAAATTTGCCACAGCGGCTGCCGGTACGGACTGACCATTGGCGGTTGTCAGCTGGATATTGCGCAGCTGATCGATTGATCCACGCTCATCAGCACGGGCACGCACGATCACATCGATAAGATAGATGGAATCCCTGACCTGCGTGATTGTGGAGCCACCGACGACCGCATTGAGCGACGAGGCGATCGATTCCGAGGTGATTCCCAGTTGCCGTGCCTTATCCTGCAGCACGTCCACCTTGATGACGCGTGATGGTTCGTTCCAGTCAAATGTAATGTCGCCGATGGATGGATTGCCTGCAATCAGATTGGCCATTTCATGGGAATAATCGCGGACCTTCTGAACATCGGGCCCACTGACACGATACTGAACCGGACGTCCGACCGGCGGTCCGATATCAAGCAGATGCACAAAGGCATCGGTGCTTGGAAACTCGTTTTTCAGCCACGCTTGTAGTTTCGTTCGCAGCCGGTCACGCGCTTCGAGACTCTTTGTTACGATAACGGTCTGCCCGAAGAAGGGATTTGATGGCTGCACGTCGAACGACAAAAGGAAGCGGATTGCGCCCTGCCCGACATAAGAACTCCAATGATCGATATCGGCGTTCCCGGCGAGTTGCTCTGCCTCAAACTTGTCCATCTGTGCCTTGGTTTCAAGAATCGAGGCGTTCTGCGGCAGGTTCCAGTCGACAATCAGCTCGTGACGGTCAGAATTGGGGAAGAACTGTTGTTGCACATGGCCCATACCGTAGACCGACAGGGCAAAAATGCCCACCGTAACGGCGATTGTCACCCAGCGAAACCGCATGCAAGTCAAAAGGATGCGTTGAAACAGCGTGGCAAACCGGCTGGGATTCTCGTGCTTGTTCTTCATTGTCTTTGGCAGCAAAGTCACACCAAGCAGCGGCGTGAAAACCACGGCCACGATCCACGAGACAACCAGAGATACGGCAATCACCACGAACAGCGTATAGGTGAATTCGCCCGCCGCACTGCTATTCAGACCAACGGGAATGAAGCCCGATACTGTCACCAACGTGCCTGTCAGCATCGGAAAAGCCGTGTGGGTATAAACATAGGTCGCGGCTTTTCGTAAATCATCTCCCGACTCTAGCCGTGCCACCATCATCTCGACCGCGATCATGGCGTCATCCACAAGCAGCCCAAGCGCGATAATCAAAGCACCAAGCGAGATACGCTGCAGCGAAATGCCCATATACTCCATCACCATGAAGGTGATCGCCAGAACAAGCGGTATGGCCAGCGCAACGACAAAGCCGGCGCGCATTCCCAGACTGACAAAGCTGACCGCCAACACGATGGCAACGGCCTCGAACAATGCGCGAGTGAAACCGGAAACCGCTTCTTCGACGATCTGCGGCTGATCTGAAACCAGATTAACACCGACGCCAACGGGCAAATCCGCTGTGATCTGCTGCATCTGCGCTTTAAGATGTTCGCCAAATTTAAGCAGATTGCCGTTCGGCTTCATACCGATGGCAAGCCCGATCGCTTCCTTGCCATTCACACGGAACAGACTGGTCGGCGGGTCCGCATAGCCGCGGGTAACCCGCGCCACATCGCTCAAACGGAAAAACCGGTCATTGACGCGCAGATTGATGGCCTGAAGGCTTTTTTCCGATACGAACTGGCCGTTCACCCGGATCATTACCCGTTCGGGTCCAGTCTCGATAACGCCCGATGGGGTAATCGCATTCTGGGCTTGCAAGGTGCTGATAATGGCCTGTTGATCCAGCCCCAGAGCTGCCACCTGTTTGGGGGAAAACTCCAGATAGATGGCTTCGTCCTGCGCCCCGACAAGCTCGACCTTGCCAACATCGGGGACAGTCAGGATTTTCCGCCTGACGTCTTCAACGTAATCACGCAATTGCCGCTGGCTTAGTCCATCTGAGGTGAAGCCGTAAACATTGCCATAGACATCGCCAAACTGATCATTGAAGAACGGTCCGACCACACCTTGCGGAAATTGCGGGGAAATATCGCGGATCATATTGCGGACGCGAATCCAGGTTTGCGTGACCGCGTCCCCGCGTACCGTGTCCTTGAGATTAAGGAAAATCGTTGTCGAGCCCGGCGAACTGACACTGCGGGTATAATCCAGCGTGTCCAGTTCCTCGAGCTTCTTTTCAATCCGCTCGGTGACCTGCGTTGTCGTGTCCTCAACGGAGGCTCCCGGCCATTGCGCCGAGATCACCATGGTCTTGATGGTGAAGTTCGGATCTTCCTCGCGGCCAAGATTGAGGTAGGAGAAAATCCCCGCAATCGTAAAAACGATCATGAAATACCAGACGAGAGACCGGTGATCGAGCGCCCATTCTGAAAGATTGAACTTTTTCATAGTGGGTTCCCGTCAGTCAGCTTGATCTTTCGGCCATCGGTAAGACTGTGTGCGCCCGCCGTTGCTATCCGGTCCCCGTCCGTCAGACCATCCACGACAATTGCCTCGAAGCTGGTGCGGTTTTCCAGTTTAACCTCTTTGGCGGAAACTGTTGCCTGCTTGCTGTCAATGAGCCAGACAAACGTCTTGCCGTCCTTGTCGAAAATGGCGGTCGCTGGAATGCGTATTCTCGGGTCAGCCGCTGTCGTCAGATAGGCGGTCACGGTTGTCCCCAGACGAAACCCTTCCGGTGGCTGTTCCAGGGTAATGCGTGTACGGCGCGTGCGTGTGGCTTCATCGGCCTGCGGGGCTATTTCCCGGACAACACCTGACGTCTGGATTGTCGGATCGGTTTGGAGCGAAACGCCGAACTTGCTGCCGATTTTAATGGGGTTGGCGACGGCTTCCGGTATATCAACAACAGCTTCCCGCACATCGGGGCGCGCAACCACGGCAATCTGTTGGCCTGCTGTCACTGTCTGCCCCACATCCGCTTGCAACGACGTAACCACGCCGTCAAAATCGGAGCGCAGCACCGCATAACCAAGCTCTTCCCGTGCTTTGGTCAGGTCAGCCTCGGCGCGCACGACCGATGCCCGTGCCGCTTCATGTGCCTGCTGTGCCTGATCAAAAGTCGCTTCCGTCGCCGAACTCTGGCTAAGCAGTGCTTTCTGTCGATCTTCCGTCGACGCCGCATTGGCAAGCTGGGCTTTGGCTGAAGACAGGCTCGCTTCCGCCGCCTGCACCGCCAGCTCGAGCGCGAGCGGATCGATTGCCGCTATCTCCTGCCCGTTCGAGACCTGATCACCCACCGAAACGTCTCGGCGAACAATGCGCCCGAGCGTGCGGAACCCAAGCTTGGTTTCAAAACGCGGCTCGACCTTCCCAGCAAAGCCACGCACCTGCACGGACTGCGATTTAAGGATGGTGGAAAGGACTGGCCTGATAACCTCGGGCTTTCCAGCCTCATCTTCTTTTTGGCAAGCAGCAAGACCAAGGGTCAGACAGACAAGACCTGTACCTGCAACAAGAACACGCCTCATGATGGATCACCATTCTTGACTACTACAATTTCGGTCGGACGCAACCGGGTTCCACCTGAAGTTACGACCTGATCACCCGCCTGCAGGCCGCCACCAATTGCGACGTTCAAGGACTCATAGGCCGTCACGGTCACGCTGCGCAGGCTGACCGCTTTTGTCTGCGGATCAATCACCCATACGGCCGGCTTGCCATTATCCGATGTCATTACCGATGATGGTAAAACAGCCGCTTTGACGGCAGCCAGTTTCACCGTTCCGATCACCACAGAGCCGAGCGCCATTTCAGGCCGCGGATTTTGCACGGCCACTTTTACACGCACCGTGCCAGAAGCATCATCAACGGTTGGCGAAACCTCGCGGATCGTGCCCGTGGCTGTGATAGTGGGATCATCGAGCAGAGTAATCTGAATCTGATGGTTGCCGATGTTTCGCGTTACCAGCCCTTCATACACATTAAAGATCGCGTCGCGCGGCCCATCGACCGCCACTGTAAAAGCAGTTGACGCGATCTGGGTCACCTGCCCCACCTCAATATTGCGGGCGGTCACGACACCCGAGGCATCCGCTTTCAGCTCCGTATAGGAAAGGGTTTCGCGCGATGTATCGAGTTGAGCCTTGGCTGCATCGAGTGATCCTTGCGCCGTGCGCTGGGCTTCTTCGGCGCTGTCATAGGCGCTCCTTGTGGTGAACCCTTGTGCAAGAAGCGCCTTCTGCCGGTCAAAAGCGGATGTGGTCTGCCTGACCTGCGCCTCTGCGGAACGCACAGCAGCTTCCGAAGCGTCAAGATCAGCCTTTTGCTGCGTCGGATCGATACGTGCAAGCACGTCGCCCGCCGCCACATGATCACCCACATCAACGAGCCGCTCTGTTACCTTGCCACTTACCCGGAACGATAGATTACTGTCGATCTTGGCGCGTATTTCGCCTGTCACCGAAACACTTTGCGAATAGTCCGTGAACTCTACCTTGACCGCATTGACCTGTGCTGGTGGTTTTTGATCTGCAGCTTTTTCAGGCTGACAACCCGCCAACAGGGCAAGCCCAAAAACCATGATAATAGCTCTGCGCATGAAAGGTTTATCGCGCGGCCATGATTGGCGCTCAACCGTCAATTTCGGGGAGTAAAAGTCAGGCCGCATCGTTCTACCAATCCATGCAAAGGTGTGACGGGTATATTATTGACTGATTGTTCAGTCAATGTATAATCTCATTCAAACGGCTTCAATGCTCCATTGGAAGAAATCATGGCTGAAATAAAAGAGGCGTCAAGCGCCGAGGTAGGTGCCACTGCACCGGGAGTGAGGGCGCGCCGCAAGGCCCAGCGTCCGCAGGAAATTCTGCATGCTGCTTTCGATGAGTTTGCGGAGCGCGGTTATACGGCAACCCGCATCGAAGATGTCGCCAACCGGGCTGGCGTCACCAAGGGCACGATTTATCTCTATTTCCAGAACAAGGAAGAGCTGTTTCAGGACGTCGTGCGCAAGCTGTCACAGCCAATTTTCAACGAGGAACAGTTCTGGCAAGAGCATCAGAACCGCCCGAGCGATGAACTCGTGCGGCTGTATCTGGATACGGTTTATGAACATATGACCGTGAACCCCTACTCCCGTGAAATCCTCCGGTTCCTGATTTCCGATGGCCGGAGCTTTCCGGATTTGACCGCATCGCATTACGAGGAATTTGTCCGGCCAATTTTGACAATGCTTCAACACATTCTTGAGAAAGGCGTTCGGGAAGGTATTTTCCGGGCGGAAGCGGCCGCCAGCCAAATGAGCTATATTCTTCTCAGCCCGGCGCTGACATTGACAATCGACAAGCTGTTGGACTGTCAGACCGACCTTCCCGAGCTTGGCGACTATGTGAATGCCCATTACGAAATGATCATGCGCAACGTCCGCAACTAGAGTTTATTGCCATTGATACCAGCGTGCTTGCGTAGATCACGCCTCCGATCGAAAGCCATAAAGAATGGGCATCAATCCGGCCAAAGCCTTGAAGCGGCTCCAGGACTTCGCTTCCGGCCTTGTCCACCCGGTCTCTGCCAGCGCCGAAATACGCGGGAAGACCAGCCGGTCAAAAACCGCACGATCCGTCATCGGTTCAGACCAGATGCAGGTCTGGACACCAAGGAAACGTTCCTTTTGCGATGTGCTCCAACCTTCGACGGGATCAAAATTATAAAGCTTTTCCGGTTCTGACCAACCCGCCCAACCGGCACCGGGCTCCGACCAGTCAGGACTATTGGCCATATCGAGATAGTAGACCGGGCCGGGACAGACCACGATGTCATAGCCTTCCGTCGCAAGCTTTGCACTGATTTCGACCGTGTGCCAGCCATTGAGATAACAGTGGTTCTTATCGATGCCGCCGCCATGGGCCGCCTCTTCCCATGCGCCGGTGATACGTCCCCGTTTGGTGAGCGATGCCTGCACCCGCTTCAGGAAATCCGCCTGAAGCACTGCCGCATTGTCGCTGCCCAATTGGGCAAGCCGTGCCTTTGCTTGCGGTGAGCCAGTCCATGCATCAGCGGGTACTTCATCCGCTCCGACATGAATTGTCTTCGAGGGGAAAAGTTCAAGCAACTCATCCAGAATGGTCTCGACAAACTGATAGGTTTCCTCGCGCGCGGGGTTGAGGCAATTGTTCGGAAAGCCCTGAATGGAAAAATACTCGCCTGTCTCCTGCGGATCGCGCAGCCATGGCAGCGATTGCAGGACGGAATAGCAATGCCCCGGCATGTCGATTTCAGGTACGACATCAATACCGAGATCGTCGGCCAAACGGATGATCTCGCGAATAGCAGCCTTGGTATAATAGCCACCCATTGCTTCCGGGCCAGAGCCCAGCAATGGCGGGATCGGCAGACCATGGCCACGCCACGCACCAATGGAAACAAGTTCCGGATAGGCATCAATCTCCACACGCCACGCTTCATCATCCGAAAGATGCCAGTGAAAGCGATTGAGCTTGTTCCATGCGAGGATGTTGAGGAACTGGCTGATCTCCGCTGATCCATAGAATTGCCGCGCCACATCCAGATGTGTGCCGCGCCAGCGCATGGTTGGTTCGTCGCGGATTTCACCTTCGAGTGGAAACACAAAGGTTTCCGGATGGAGCCGTGCTCCCCGCAAAATCTGACCAAGAGTGATCAGGCCATAGAGCAGACCCGAACGGCTACCGGCTGTCACTTCTGTCTGATCGGCAAAACGGATCGCATAGGCTTCCGCTTTGAATCCTTCTGCAACCCGAAGCGTCACGGGCAGGCCGCCCTCGGCCTGCGAACGAACAATACCCTCAACAGGAAAGAGTGACTGCACCAAGGTCTCAAAAGTGTCAGCGGCGCGCTCGGCTTCATCATCTCGCGGCAGCAAAGCAAGTCCCAAAGGCACGCAACGGCGGCCGGAAATCGAGACCGCTTGCGGCCATGGCACAATGGAAAGCGGAACATCGACACTCACAGGAACAGGATAGATTTCGGCACCACGCTTCAATGGTGCATTATCACCGATGGCACGGGTGGGTGTGATTGCAACGGGCGCGGTCGTTCCGTCGGCAAGAACGAGATAGGCGGTGGTACCCCCATCAGTCCAGTGGCGCAGAGGATAGCTCAACCCTCGCGCTGTGATTGTCCATGATGTTTTGGGCTGAAGCACAAAATCAACTGGCGGTGCGAATTCCGAATGATTGGAAAGCCGGGCTGTCAGTGTTGCACCTTCCACAGAAGCAGCCGGATCAATACGGCCCGGTCCACTCACACAAAGGCGGAAGTCCCGGATTGGCTCATCCGAGAGATTGGTAAGGGTCAGCAAATAAGCAAGAGGTTCATCGTCCTTGGCAGGATGCCATGCGGTTGCCAGTCGGAATGCATATCGTGATGTCATGGGTAAGCTTTCAGGATTTAATCTGGATATCTGAGCAGTCCGGCAAAAACGCCGGGTTCGGAATCGGCAATCGGCGTTGCTCCGACTGCACGGACGTAAAAATCGACGGGACCGACATCACCGATCGCCGCGTAGCCATAGCCCTGCACGCGCATATCGAGCAGGCAGGCAAGCAGTAGGCAGTGGCCAATGCCTGCACCCCGTGCCTCCTCACTGACACCTGTTGGTCCGAAAAAACCGCGCGCAATGGCATCGTAACAGGCAAAGCCGACGAGCTTGCCATTCTTGGTCGCAATGAAACAGGCCGATGGTTGCCGGGTGCAGGCAATGGTGGCTTCGCTTGCCCAGCCGGGTCCAAATTCCTGTTTGATCCAGTCTGAAACAAGACCGAGTTCGGGAGCGAGCACCCGGCGAACCGCAATACCTGCATCAGCCAGACGCTGATCAAGTTCCGGCTTTGGTTCAAGCGCATATAGTCTGACAAGAAGGTCCATCTGATACCCCTTTAATCAGGCTGCTTCGCCAAGTGTGCGGACAAAATGGTTGGGACCAACCTTATCCACCCCGTCGGATGATGGCCGGGATATCTGACGGATTTTTTCCGCATGCTGGAGAAACCGTGCGCTGTCGCCCGGCACGAACGGCTGATACGGATCAGGCACGGCCGAAAGCAGCAGCTTGGTATAGGGATGACGAGGATCAGTAATAACAGACATTGTATCTCCCCACTCGACCATCTGTCCGGCAAACATCACCACGATTTCTTCGGCTACATGCGCCGCCGTTGCTATGTCATGGGTGATGTAAAGCAGGGCCAGGTTACGCTCACGCTTTATGCCTGAAAGCAGTTCAAGAATACCGAGACGGATCGAGACATCGAGCATCGACGTTGGCTCGTCAGCCACAAGAACTTCCGGCTGCACGGCCAGAGCGCGTGCAATGTTCACCCGCTGACGCTGCCCGCCGGAGAGTTCGTGCGGAAACTTATGTGCAGTCAAAATCGGATCAAGCCCCACGCTCTCAAGCAAGGCGTCGACACCATCCGCTGCGCCCTTTCTACCCTTGACATGACCATGCAGTTTCAGCGGTCGAACCAGATGGTGCCCAACGGAGAATACAGGATTGAGTGAGGCAAATGGGTCCTGAAAAACCATCTGCACGGCACGGCGATAAGACTTTTCCTCAGTTCCTGAGCCAACGGTAGTGACATCATTGCCGCGGAAAAGCATCGTGCCCGATGTGGGCCGATCCATCCGTGCGATAATGCGCGCGCAGGTTGTCTTTCCGCAGCCGGACTCACCCACAAGCGCCAGCGCCCTGCCCGGCACCAACGAAAAGGATATACCGCGCAAAGCATGAACAAGACCAAAGGATCGCGTGATATCTTCAAGCGCAATCACCGATGATGTCTCGGTTGCTTGCGCGCCCTTAATGTCAGGAATGGCGTTCATGCGGGCCTCCTTTCCATGGCATTCATGCTGGGCAGGCTGGGAATCGCGCCCCATAATCGTTTGGTATAGTCATGCACAGGCGCACGGCTGACCTGCTTGACATCGCCAACCTCAACCAGTTCCCCCTTCAGCATCACGCCGATCCGATGACATATCTGGGCCATCAAATGCAGATCATGCGTTATGAACAATACCGAGAAACCATGGCTCTTCTGCAGGTCCACGACCTGTTCAAGGATTTCCCGCTGCACCACCACGTCAAGCGCCGTTGTCGGCTCGTCCATGATGATCAACTCCGGGCTGAGAGCCAGGCAGATGGCTATCACAATGCGCTGGCGCATGCCGCCGCTGAACTGGTGCGGATAGTTGGAAAGCCGGTCAACAGGAATACCGACAAGCCGGAACATTTCTTCCGCCCGCGCCCGCGACTTCTCGCGGTTGCAACCGGTATGGCGAGATAACACATCATGAAATTGTGCCTCGACCCGCATCAAGGGATTGAGCGAGTTCATGGCGCTCTGAAACACCATGCCAATGCGTTTCCACCGCACCGCTTGCAGTGCCCGCTCGGTCATACCGAGCAGATCCTGTCCATCAAGCAGGATCTCTCCACCCGCCACCCATGCCGGTGGTTTGGCAAGGCGCGTGATCGCATAGGCTATTGTGCTCTTGCCGCAGCCCGATTCCCCGGCAAGACCGAAAAGTTCGCCGCGGCCAATGTCGAAAGACACATTCTTCACAGCATTGAAAACGCCTTTGTCGAGCAGATAATCAACACTGAGATTGCGAATTTGCAGAAGTGCATTGCTCATCGTGCAGCCTCCAATTCGCGTGTGCGCAGACGATTGAGCCGCAACCAGCGGCGAAGTGCCGGACCAGAACGCAGTTGCGGATTGGCGATTTCGTCAAAGGTGAAGTTGAGCAGTGAAAGCCCAAGCCCGACCAGAACGATGCCAGCACAGGGCACTGCGATATCCCACCATGCACCAACGATAATCGCTGACGAGTTCTGTGCGTTGTAAAGCATGGTGCCCCACGTCACATTCAATGGATCGCCAAAGCCAAGATATTCCAATGTCGTCTGGGCAACGATGGCATAGATAATACTGCCGACGAGATTGAGCGCGATAAGTGGCAGGAGATTAGGCACGACCTCGACAAATACGATCCGCCAGTTCGGCTCACCCACCATGCGCGCAGCGACAACAAATTCGCGGTTGCGCAAAGCCAATGTCTGAGAACGCGTCATGCGCGCGCCCCATGGCCAAGATGTCAGCGCTATAATAGCCATGATGGCAACAGGTCCCACTGTACCAGCAAACGAAGCCAGCAGGATCAACAGCGGAATATTGGGAATGACAAGCACCGCATTGGTCAGGAGGTCGAGAATATTGTCGGTGCGTCCGCCAAAATAACCACCGGCAAGGCCGATCAATGTACCGAGTACGGTGATGAATATTCCGGTTGCAAAGCCTATCGTCAGGGATGACCGGGCACCCCAGACAAATTGACCGAAAACATCACGGCCCATTTTTGTGGTGCCCATGACATGTTCAATGCTGGGTGGCTGATGCGAGCGACCGACACGCGCAGCTGGATCGTTCGGGGCAAGGATCGGCGCGAACAGAGCCATCAGGCACAATGCGATGACGATAGCCAGACCAACGACGGCCTTCTTCTGGCGTAACAGGAGTTTCAGTCCGGCGTTCATGTGCGTGCCTCCCTGATGCGCGGATCAACAACGCCGTAGATGAGATCAACCAGCAGATTTGCTCCCAGAGTAGCCAGCGTCATCAGCAGGAGCTGTCCCTGAATAACCGGATAATCACGAGCGACACTCGCTGTATAAAGCGTGAGGCCAAGACCGGGATAGTTGAAGACAATTTCGGTAACGATGGAGCCGCCGAACACAGCGCCAAGCATGAGGGCAAGATTGGTCAGCACGGGCAGCATGGCATTGCGGGCGGCATAACCAAACATAACAGCGGTTTCGCTAAGGCCTTTGGCGCGGCCCATGGTGACATAATCCTCGCCCAGCACTGAAATCATGCTGGTTCGCATGGTCGTCTGGAATTCACCGATGAGATAAGGCGAGAGTGTCAGAACCGGCATGATTGCATGAAGAAAGACGCTGCCAAAGAACGTAAAATTTAAACCGGGATCGAGATTGGGGTTGTAGGCATAGCCAACCGGAAGCCAGCGAAGAGCAACACCGAAAGTGAAAAGTGTGGCCAGAGCGATGACAACGGATGGCACGGCAATCATCATGATGGAAAGCGGTGAGACGATGGAATCAAATCGTCCCCCTCGTCGCCATGCGGCCAGCGCTCCCAATGTTGTCCCGATGCAAAGGGAAAAGATTATGGCTGTAATAACGAAAAAGGCTGTCCATCCGGCAGAACGGCCAAGAACTTCCACCACGGTCTGTGGGTAGTATTTTACCGAGACCCCAAGATCGAGCGTGGCCAGTCCTTTCAGATAGTCGAGGAATTGCTCCCACAGAGGCTGCTGTACCGCACCAAACCGGGCCTTGATCGCTTCGATTGCAGCCGGTGTCGCACGCGGGCCAAGCTGCGCAATCATTCCATCAACAGGGCTCCCCGGCATCAGCCGGGGAACGAGAAAATTGACAACAATGGCAAATAGAAACGCTACGCCATAGATAGCAAGCCGGTGCAGAGGGAGCCGCATCAGCCGTTGCTCCCGCCAGCCTTCTCATCTACCGGATGCAGGCGCAAAAGATGGATGAGCCGCATCCTGTTGTTCTCGTGGTTTTCCGGGTTCAAAGCCGGATCATCTTTTGAAACCCAACCGGTGAAGCGTTTTGTGGAAAATTGATACCAGGTCGGACCATTGAAGAGGGGCACAACCGGGAAGTTATCAGCAACGACCAGTTGGATCTGGTTAAAGATCGCCTTGCGTTCTTCGATCGTCGTTGCTCGCTTGTAATCGCTGAAAAGCTTATCGAGGTCAGGATTGGAATAGCGGGATGGTGCGCCGGTGATACGGCCGCCAAACGCTGTTGCCAGCGATTGATAGTAACCGCGAAAAGGCGTTGGTCCATCGGCGCGTGAATTGATCAGAGTATCGAAATTACCCTCGACGATCTGTTTGCCCCATTGCTCATATTCCGGCGTGGTAACGGAAACATTGATCCCGACCTTGCGCAGGCCTTCGGCAGCGATCTGCACGGCATCGATCCAGTCGGTCCAGCCATTGGGGACCATGATTGAAAAGGCAATCGGCTCGCCTTTTGGTGTCGCGCGGAAACCATCTGCGCCTTTGGCATATCCAGCATCATCAAGCGCCTTGCTGGCCTTGTCGATATCATAGGCCATCCATTCATCCTGAGCTTTTTCAGCATCAGGATTGCGCCAGCTGTCGAAGCGCGGCGGAAGGCCACTGGCATGCAGATTGACCACGGGATAACCGAAACCTGCAATGTCGACCATTGCTGTCCTGTCCATCACCAGACTGATCGCATGACGAAATGCGATATCATTGAACGCAGCGGCATTGCCGGGCTTGGTCGTCTTGAGATTCATCTGGAAGGCAACGGTTTCAGCCGATGGCTGCCAGTAGTGATTGTGCTTCGGGTCGAGCGAAACGTAGGTCTTTTCAATTTCCGGGATGAATGATCCGAACCAATCCATCTGCCCATCAGGCAGGGTGGCCAGCACCTGATCATTGCCTGAGATTTGCGGTAGTTTCAGGCAATCAATTTTCAGCGATGCGGCATCCCAATAGTTGGGATTGCGGCACTGTTCATAGACTTGCGGTGTGAACCGGCGAATCTCGGTCATTGGTCCGGAGCCAACGGGATTCTCATTCTTGAAGGCAAGCGGGTCGGCAATGTCTTTCCAGATGTGCTCTGGAACGACAGGCAGATCAGACAACGATTCCGGGAAATGCGTATCAACATCCTTGAGAGTGATCTTGACCTCGGTTGGCGATGGCGCTTCCACGGAAGCAATGCTGTCGGCTACCCCTACAAAATCAAGCACCGGGTTTTTACGCATAAGTTCAATCGTGAACTTTACATCGGCAGCGGTGAGGGGTTTTCCATCTGACCACTTCACCCCTTCGCGAATGGTATAGGTGATCGATTTCAGATCGTCGGCAAATTTAAAGCCCGTCGCCAAACGATATGTGGGCTTGCCATTATCGAGTTCGTTGAACACGACAAGCGGTTCATAAACGAAATCAAGCGTACTCTGGCGGCGGCCGCCCACATCAAACGGGTTGAAGTTACGCACCCAGCTTGTCTGCTCTTCAATGTGCATGGTGAGGAGCGCTTCAGCGGAGGCACGCGTTGTGCCTGACAAAGGGCTGGCGGCAAGAAGCGCGAGGCCAATAATGCCCGCTGCGGGAAGAAAGTGCGTTAGTCGGGAAGTAATCGAGAGTCGGCGTGTTACGGCGTTCCTATTCAAGGTCATGTCTCATCCCCATTTTCAAATGATTGGCGTCGTTTTGTTCCCTTTAGATCAATCAATTTGATTTAATGCTAGGCATGGAGATATGCGCTTGTCAACAGCCACAATTTTGCCACACAATCCAACGCCGGATTTCGGGGAAACTGGCGGAAAGTGACCAAACCGATGATCGATAGCCTGCCAAGAATCACTTGGCCGGATCATTTCCGCATCATCATCATGGAGATCCGGATAATGGTGCCGCGAGACCATCCAATTACAGTTTGAAAGAAGGTGTCTATTCGAGAGTGATCATCGCAGATATTTTTCCGCAGCCAGCGCGAGGCACTTTTTAAAAGCCGTAAGGTCTGTGAGAATGTCGGCATCCGAGACAGTGTTTCTAATGAATACGCCACCACGCGAAACGATGCCACCATCCAGCATGAGGTTGTCAGCCATGTCAAAGTCCTCGACACTCAAACCGTCGGCGCCGGTCAGCCTGCCTTCCGCGTCGGAGATGACTTTTCCCTTGTAGTAATTCCTGCTGGTGCGCTCGAGATAGCTTTCAGCGACGTTCGTGTAGCCATAAACATGCCGGCCCAAGGCACACATAAAGCCAAGCTCGAAAGCTGTTCCAACATCGGCGCTGATCCCGCGAAATGGCGTCAGATTCGCTATGATCAAGTCGGAAGCCTGCATGAGCCTTTCATCTATGGCACTGATCGCAAGTCCACGCTCATACTTGCTGTTAGTGGGCGGAATTTCCAGATCGCCGGGTGCAAGCGGCGTAAATCCGGCCACGCGTGCCAATTCAGCTTTATGCGCCAAAACTTCTCTTGCATTGCTCAAAAAGACCTCAGGGCCAGCCAGATATACTTTCATGATCTTTGTGCCTCCCCACAGAATTTGCAGGCTAAAACTATTGCTGAAATGCAACAGCGACACAACCAATCGCTCGGGTTCAAACGAAAACACACGCTTTCCGCGAGCATGATCAGTTGCGTGATAAAACCGTTACATAACTCTATTACCGACGAGGCAGACAGCGATTCCTACTGTCCGTTGTGAAGCAATTCGGCCAAGCAACTTTCCAATAGATTGTGTGGAGATCACCCATGACCATCAAGAGCTTACTTC
Organism: Phyllobacterium sp. T1293; assembly: GCF_020731415.2. Lineage (NCBI taxonomy): Bacteria > Pseudomonadati > Pseudomonadota > Alphaproteobacteria > Hyphomicrobiales > Phyllobacteriaceae > Phyllobacterium > Phyllobacterium meliloti. Next base: position 497,381 of record NZ_CP088275.1, read on the forward strand.
TCGGCTCTGCTGCAGCTCTGGTTGCAGTAACTGGCGCTCGCGCTGCTGATGCAGTTGTTGTAGCTGAACCAGAAGCCGTTGAATATGTTCGCGTTTGCGACACGTACGGCAAAGGCTTTTTCTATATCCCCGGCACGGAAACATGTCTGAAAATCGGTGGATATCTGCGTTACGACGCCAAGGGCGGCGATGATGTCTACAAGGGCGGCGAATTCGGAACCTGGCAGAAGAAGACCCGCGCCACGGTTCGCTTCGATGCCCGTTCGGAAACCGAACTTGGCACCCTGCGTTCCTTCATCGAAACACGTTTCGATTACACGAACGGTTCCAACAGCGGCGGCACGATCCCGCAGGCTTTCATTGAGCTCGGCGGTTTCCGCATCGGTGAAGTCGATGAAATCTTCGGTACGTGGACAGGTGATGCCGGCAACGTCATCAACGATGACGTCATCAACTACCAGTCCGGTTACAGCAACCAGGTCAGCTATACGTTCAATGCTGGCAATGGCTTCTCCGCCATCATTGGTGCTGAACAAGGTCAGACACAGACGGCCAGCTATTTCAACTACGACTATCGTATCGACGATTACATGCCGCATGTGCTCGCCGGTGCAAAGTACGAACAGTCCTGGGGCAAGATTTCCGGTATCGTCGGCTATGACTCCAAGATCGAGGAATGGGCCGGCAAGCTGCGCCTGGACGTGAAGTTCACGGACACTGTTTCTGCATGGGTCATGGGTGGCTATCAGTCAAACTATGACGATGCAGCTCTCGGTCAACGCAACTGGTTTGGTACCTGGGAAGGCGACTATGCCGTTTGGGGTGGTATTGCTGCCAAGGTTTCTGACAAGGCAACTGTCAATGCACAGGTTGCATACGAATCCGAAGGCACTGTTGCTGCTGCTTTGAACGTGGGCTACGAAATCGTCCCCGGTTTCATGATCATGCCTGAAGTCAACTACACGAAGTTCGATGGTGCCCGTAAGGACTACTCAATTGCTCACGGCGGCAATGATGACGCATTTGGCGGCGCCATCCGTTTCCAGCGCAACTTCTAATATCTGATAAAAATTTGGCGATGCCGCGATTGAAGCGACATCGCCAGATAGCAAAGTTGATACGATCTCCAGTCAAATCCTTTGCAGAAACGGCGAGCCGCAAAGCTCGCCGTTTTTCATTTTATAGCGGTATCAAGACCCATCAGGATGGATTGAAAGCGGCAACCCGCTGACGCTTTATGAACTGATAGGCAATGGCCAACAGAGCAAACCAGATGGGAGCAACATAGAGCGCGACCCGCGTAGACGGATCAAGACTGAGGAATACGGCGACCATCAACAGGAAAGCGACAACCAGCCAATTGGCAACCGGAGCGCCGGGCATACGGAAATGCACGGCCTTGGCCTCGCCCCTCGCGACCGCCCGGCGATAGCCAAGATGCGCAATCATGATAATCGACCAGGTCCACAAGCTGCCAACCAGCGAAATACTGGTAATCCAGATAAAGGCCTGCTCCGGCACCACATAGTTCAACACCACGCCGATCGACATGACCGCCGTTGACGCTGTGATACCAGCGAATGGTATGTGGTTACGGTTGACGCGGCCAAATATGCGTGGTGCCTGCCCAGCACGCGCCAAAGTAAACAACATGCGGCCATTGCTGAAAATACCACTATTGCAGGAGGATGCGGCAGCCGTGATAACAACAAAATTGATCACATCAGCCGCGATGCTGAGCCCAAGCTTGTCGAAGACGAAAACAAACGGACTGGTATTTGGGTCAAGCTGGTTCCATGGCAAAAGTGCCATGATAACGGCCAGAGCACCCAGATAGAAAATCAGAATACGCCAGATAATGCCATTTGTGGCGCGGGGCAGGACTTCTTCCGGATTTTCCGCCTCACCGGCCGTGACACCAATCAGTTCCACACCCTGATAGGCAAACATCACCATTTGAAGGGCTAGAACAGCGCCAAGAGCGCCGAAAGGCAGAAAGCCGCCATGCGTCCAAAGATTGGAGAAACTCGCCTGCTGCCCGAGGTCGCCGATACGGAAAATAATCACGGCAAGGCCGCCGAGGATCAGTGCTACAATTGTGACGACCTTAATCAGTGCGAACCAGAATTCCAGCTCACCGAACAGCCTGACAGCAACGACATTGACGATATAAAGCACCGCCAAGGTCACCAAAGCCGGCACCCATTGCGGCACATCCGGCAGCCAGTAGTGGATATAGACGCCAACGGCTGTGATTTCAGCCATGCCGATCACGACCCACATGAACCAGTAAGACCAGCCCGTGGCAAAACCGGCAAAGGGTCCAACATACTCTTCCGCGTAGGTTGCAAAAGAACCTGCCACCGGCTTGTGCAGAAGCAGTTCACCCAGCGCACGCATGATAAAGAAAACCGCGATGCCGCCAGCGGCGTAGCTCAGCAACAATCCCGGTCCGGCCATTGAAATGGCTTTACCCGATCCGAGGAACAGGCCGACGCCTATAGCGCCGCCAATAGCAATCATATGAATATGGCGGCTCTTGAGTTTGCGCGCCAGTTCGCCATCTTCAGGTAAATTTTCTGATTGGCTCGACATAGTCATAGCGGTCCCTCCTCCTGGCCAATGTCATGGTGCAATCGTCGATACGACTCTAAAGTCGGCGGGATATTACATGGATCGGGGAACGCGGGAGCCTGCTGTAGGTCAATAATATTGACCTATTGAAACCTAAGTTGATGTACACTTGTGCGCTTAAAAAACCAAGTGAAATAGCCTGTTTTGCAGCGATCAATCTAAACCGATTGAATGCCAAGGTAACGGGCGGCAATTGCCACACGACAATCCAACCGCCCGAAACGAGAGCAACGGATGCTCAACTGGAACCATCCGCCCGAAGGCGTTTTGTTCAGAACGCTGCTCTGGCTATTTTGCCGGAGTGGCTCCCGGTTGCTGTGCTGCCACCTTCGGAACACCCGTCAACAGGGTTGCTTCGTCGGCGACAATATTGGCAGCTTCATTCAACAGCACATCTTTTGCGCTCTTACGGGCTTTTTCGATGGCGATGTCAGCGCTGAGGCTACGTTCATTGGCCTGCAAGCCGTCATCCTGTGTTGTCAGATCAGCAGAATCATCATCCTCGCCCGTTCCCGCACCATCGCTAACTTTCTCGCGTGATTTGAGACGCTTTGCCTGTTCGTTCATCTCATTGCGACGGTCGGTTTCGTTAAGCGAAATGACCCGCTTTTCGCGCTGGGCTTTCAGATTGGCCATATCATCGACGAAACGCTGGAAATCCGGGTCCTTCTGCACCCGCGCGTCGTGGCGGGTTTGCAGCTCAGGAAGCAATGCCTTCAGATCAGCCGAAGGTGTGTAATTTGCTGGCGGAACCTGTGTCCAAGGCAGAGCATTATCATAGCTCGACTCGCCAAAAGTCTTGGTGTCCGAGAACCCCGGCAGGCTGATGTCAGGCGTCACACCGCGCAACTGTGTCGTACCACCATTGACGCGGAAGAACTGCGCAACGGTCATTTTCAGCTCGCCAAATTTCGGCTTGGTGTTGTGCGCCAGCTGATCGAGATTAACCACGGTCTGCACTGTGCCCTTGCCGAAGCTGGGTTCACCAACAATCACACCGCGCCCGTAATCCTGTATCGCAGCGGCAAAAATCTCCGACGCGGACGCTGACCCGCGATTGATCAATACACCAACGGAACCGGTCCATGCGGGTGTAGGGATAGTATCGCTCTCGACGTTTACCTCACCACCGGCGTTGCGTTCCTGTACGACGGGGCCTTTGCCCACAAACAGGCCCGTCAGATCAATCGCCTCAGCGAGAGAACCACCGCCATTGTTGCGCAGGTCAATCAGGACGCTATCAATCTTGTCCTGCTTCAGTTCAGCCAGAAGATTGGCCACATCACGGCTGGCACTTCTGTAGTTCTTGTCGCCCTTGCGGCGCGCCTCGAAATCTTCATAGAAGGCAGGCAGCGTGATCACACCGATCTTGCGGGTGGCATCACCATCCTTGACCGATAGAATCGTCTTCTTGGCTGCCTGTTTGTCCAACGTAATCTTGTCGCGCACGAGGCTGATCGTGCGATGCTTGCCATCCGGTCCGGCATCGGCAGGCAATATATCCAGCCGTACAACCGAATCCTTGGCGCCGCGGATCATCTTGACAACTTCATCAAGACGCGTGCCGACAACTTCCTTGATAGCACCGCGCTCGCCCTGACCAACACCAATGATACGGTCGCCAACGGTAAGCTTGCCTGACAATTGCGCGGGACCACCGGCCATCAGTTCACGGATCGTCGTGTAATCGTCCCGCTCCTGCAAGACGGCACCGATACCAACCAGTGACAGCTTCATCGAAATATCAAACTCGGCCGAAGCCGTTGCACCGAAATAGTCCGTATGTGGTTCGACCGACGTGGTGTAGGCGTCCATGAAAATCTGGAACACATCATCGCTCTTATACTTGTAAGCGCGTTCCTGCGAGTTTTCGTAGCGCTTGTCGAGCGTGTCGCGAATGCCAGCATCGGCTTTACCGGCCAGCTTCAGGCGCAGCCAGTCATTCTTGACGCGTTTGCGCCAGAGTTCATTGCTATCCGCCTCTGTCTGCGGCCAAGGCTCCTTGTCACGCACGAACGGATAATCTTCCTTGACGCTGAAATCAAAACCCTGCTTCAGCAGCGAACGCGCATAGGTCAGGCGTTCAACAACACGCTGCTCGTAGACATTGAAAATCGAAAAGGGAATCCGCAGATCTTCCTGATTAATGCCATCGTCAATCTTCGTGCTGTCGGCCATGAACTTGTCGATGTCGGCCTGCACAAAGAGGAACCTGTCCGGATCAAGTGCTTTGAGGAACCGGTCCATGATCTTGGCGGAGAGCGCATCATCCAACGGAACAGGCTTGTAATGATAACGCGTCAGAAACTGGGCGCTCAAACGAGCGGCCTGCGCCTGTTGTTGCAGCGGCGTCAGGGTCGGGGGTGTACCGGCTTCCAGCGCATAGGCAGAAGGCGCAATTGCCAGGAACACACAGAGCAAACCATATTTCATACGCATTAAAGCTTCGATCCGATTTTGAACGTTCAGGTTTCGTTATTTAATGTTGTTGGAACAATTATGGTTTTTTGGCAACCGAACGCCAGATTATTCCTGTGCCCGTCCTAATAATTTCTTTTTCCGCTACGGTGCTGCAGCAGATTTACCCAACACCGATTGTTGGCGTTTACAAAAAAACCGCTCAGCGCGATGCCAGCAGAATCTCAAGTTCTTGGGATGTTGGGAAAGCGGATTGTGTCCCCTTTCTTGATACCGTGATGGCTGCGGCCTTTACCGCATGTTCAATCGCCAGCCGGTCAAGACGGCAATTGCGCTTTACAGATGACGCCAGGGCAACGGACATGAATGTATCTCCCGCGCCGGTTGTATCGACGACGACGGAGGGATGGGCCGGAACCGTAATCATGGCCTGCTCATTCGCGAGGATCGCCCCCTTATTGCCGAGGGTCAGAACAACTTCACGCAGGCCTTGTTGCAGCAGATATTCAGCTGCCGCCTCACCCGTCGTTCCCGTCAGGGCCAACGCCTCTCCCTGATTGAGACACACCACATCAATCAAGCCCCAGAGATCGGCGAAATACGGGCGCAGCGGGGATGGGTTGAAAGCCGTGACCATCTGAAGAGCCTTGGCCCGTTCTAGGATTTCGCGCGTCGCCCTGTGCGAGAGGTTCCCTTGCAGAATCGCAAGATCATCAGGTTCAGCGGCTTGCAGTTTTGAAGCCACATCAGATGAAGTCAGGCTTTGGGCCGACCCGGTTGTTGTGACAATGGCATTTTCACCATCAGGCAGGCGAAAGATAATGGAAACGTCGCTGGATTTTCCCTCCAGCTCTACCAGTTCGGCAATAAGGGGCTCGTCCAGCAGGCGCTCGCGAATTGCTGCTGCCCGAACATCATTGCCGACAGGAGCGACCAACGTCGTCTGAACACCACAGCGCGCCATGACGACGGCTTGATTGGTGCCTTTGCCTCCGAGGTCGTGCGCTCCAATTTCGCCAAGGATAGAGGCGCCGGACGTGGGCAGCGCATCGACGGCGATTGTTTCATCAATGGTAACATTGCCGATTACATAGGCGCGCATTGGGGTACCCTCGGAAAGCTAAAAATAAGGCGCGTCATGAAAATCAATTTCGAGCTGCATCGCGTGGCTGAAAATACTACTTAACCGCGAACATGCCTGTTCGGAAAGGCCTTCGCCAACCAGATCAAGCTGCCGCTTGAGCCATAAGGCCTGTTCGGCAAAACCCCGGCTTACATGCAGATCAACCCACTCCTTGAGCAAGGGATCGCTGATGCGACAGACAGATGCCTCCTTGGACCACGACCAGTACATCCATTCCGCCGCAAACATCGCGGCGACAATATCCAGAAACCCGCCCTCGGCTGCAATGCAGAGCATACCGGAGCAAAACGCATCAACCGCCTGTATATTCACGTCGAATGCAGATGGATCGATGGATCGCAGTGCGAAAGTTCGCTCGAAATAGACAATCTGTTCGTTGGCAAGCGCATCAAGAACGGCAACGAGCCAGCGCTTCTGCTCGATGGTTTGCGCCGTCGCCGCCGCATAGGCGAAGATGGAAATTGCCGTATCAACGAAAGCACCCTCATAAACAAGATAGCGATCAAACACATCCTTGCTCAACGCATCGTTTTTGATGTCCCTGACGAAACGATGGTCGAGCATCGTCTGGAGAACAGTAGCGTTTTCCCGCAGGATACGCTCGGAAAGGCTTTCGGTTGTCATCCGCTTAGTGCTCCAGCCCCGGCTCGGCAGCGGCGCGGAATGCCTTGACCCGTTCAACGTCCACCGGGTTCCACCAGACACCACCATGTTTCAATGACGAGGCGACAATCACGCCATTGGTGCGGCTGAGAATTTCCACGATATTGTCCCGGTTGACACCTGACCCAACCAATAGCGGCAGATGCGTAGCCGAGCCGATTTCTTCGATCTCTTCAATCGTCGCGGCATTGCCGGTGCGTTGTCCTGTTGCGATAACGCCATCGGCATCAAAGAATGCCAAATCGCGCGTCAATTCTTCAATCGTACGGTCCGCGACAATGGCGTGGCTGCCATGCTTCACATGACTGTCGGCGAAGACCTTGATATGTTCGGCGCGCAGCATTGAGCGGTAGCGCATGGCCTCCGCCGCACGGCCTTCCATAAAGCCTTCATTGGCCACATAGGCATTGGCCCACTGATTGACACGGATGAACTTGGCACCACCAGCCATGGCAATGGCAAAGGCCGGGATTGGCGCATTGGCCAGCACGTTAATCCCAAGCGGAATACCAACAGCGCGGGCAATACGATCTGTGACGACGGACATGAACCCCGTTGTCTCCGGGCCGATATCATCGGGTTTCGAGAAAGGAATATCACCGTGGTTTTCGATAACCAGCCCATGCAGACCGCCTTCCACACAGGCTTCGGCATCCCGCATGCAGGTATCGTAGATTGAATCCATACTTGCCCTGTTATACCGCGGTGCGCCGGGGAAAGCCGGGCAATGGATCATCCCTATCAGCACCTTGTTTGTGCCGAAAATCTCCTGCACAGCATTGGAGCTTCGATCCGATATTTCCTGCATGTGGTTCCCTTTCATATGCTTTTTGAGTGGTTGGCGCTTGCGGGCAATCAGCGCGTGAGCCAAGCCAGAATGTTCTTCCAAAGCTTGCCGTAGCCTTCCCATTCGCAGAAGGCGGGTGAAAGCCAATGCGGCCCGATATCGGATGTCCAGACAGCTGTGTTACCGTTGCCAAACCGTCCAAGAACCAAAAGCGGGTGGCCGCCCTGATCGTCAGGCAAAGTCGCGATGACTTCGACGTCTGCGTGCTGACGCACTTCGACTTCATTCACACCGAGAAGCATCGGCCACTCCCCGCTGAGACCGGCCATGACAGGATGATCGGCCATGAGAATTTTCGCCGTTGTACCCTCGGGGATTTCAACGCGGTCATCATAGGGAAGGCAGGTAACCGGAAGCACATCTTCGACAGCTGTCCGCCGCCAACGCGCCTTGCCGTCAATGCCCTGAAAGGAGAAATAGCCACCGACCATCAGAAGCGCCCCACCCTTTTCCACCCAGGCCTTGATGAGCTTGAGCCGGTTGGGAACAGTGCGCGAATGCAGCCAGACATCCGGCGGCAGCAGCAGCGAGTTTGCGCCAATATCCGACAGGATAATGACGTCATAGGCATCCAGACCCGCCATTTCATACGGGAATTTTTCAACCGCTTCATGCGCAGGCATATAGGTCAGGTCAAACTCGCTGCCTGCCAATGCCTTGACCAGCGGCTCTGCCCCCAGATGAAAGGTGACACTGCCAAATTGGTCAAAACCTTTGTAATGGGTGGCCGAACTGACCCAGCTTTCGCCAACGAGAAGTACTTTCTTTGTCATGGGTAATTACTCTTTCATTTCAAATGGGATTTGCTTCAGGTTCCGGCGTCAAAGACGGCGCGTGGGTTTGCCCGCATCATCTGATCGAGAGCCGCTCTATCGAGGCCATGCCTTTCAAGACGAGGCAGGAAATGACGCAGGATATAGGCGTAACCATTGCCGCCATAGCGGGTCAGCATCATCTTGAGGAAGACATCATGAGACAGAAGAATCCGGTCGAGATAACCGGCTTCCCCCAGACGCACGATGGCTCGCGCTGCTTCCTCATCGCTTGGACATTGTACCTGCTGGTCCGCATAGAAATAATCCATGCCAATCATGTCGTATTCAATGAATGCCCCACGCGACGCAAGTTCGCTCTGGTAGGAAAAATCATCATGCGAGGGGTTCATATGGCAGAGAACCGTGTGCCTGATATCGGCCCCCTCCTGCTCCACAATATCAAGAACGCGGTGGCCAAGCCTGTACCAACCGGGCAAGTGTACCATGAGCGGAAGTCCCGTTCGCAGCTGTGCCTGTGCAGCGCCGCGCAGTGACTTTTCTTCCTCCGTGGTGAAGTCCGAGGAAACGCCAATCTCCCCTATGAGGCCGATTTTGACATCGGTTCCGTCAACACCTTCCACTGCTTCGCGCACAATTTCACTGGCGATATCTTCAACAGTCATCGCCGCAACTTCATCGGGGTGGGACGAGCCAAGATAATAACCCGCGCCCATTACCACATTAAGACCTGCGGCCTTCGCGATTCGCCGGAGAGCCAATGGGTTGCGGCCAATGCCACGGCATGTCGGCTCCACCACCGTCTGCCCGCCTTCGATGGCAAAGGCGCGCAGTTCTGAAATCGCCAGCGGTTCATCATCAAGCGTGATGTTGTGCTTGTTGACAAAGGGGTCCTGCTTCAATTCGCCGAGAATTTCGATGCAGACGAAACCACCGGCAAGATATTGTCGCTCAGGTGTTTTGGGCGCATGCCACCAGCACCGGCAATCGTTGAGAATATGCTCATGCATCAAGGTAATGCCGAGCGCATCCGCAGCGATGGGACCATTGACGGTCATCACCTTGCCGGAGCGAATATGCCCTTTAGATAATTCATTGCTCACGGCTGTCACCTCTTCTTACCGCCGAAGCGAAAGTTTGCGGTGAAAATCCGTGTGTTCAGCCAGATGGCGATCAGGATAATCGCGCCCGTCACGATCTGGGTGAAGAACGGCGAGATATGCATGAGGATCAGACCATTACCGATCACCGCAATGGTCAATGTCCCGAGAACTGTCCCAAGAATGGTGCCACGACCGCCCATAAGGGATGTTCCACCGAGAACAACCGCGGCGATAACCTGCAATTCGAAACCCACGGCCGCATTGGAAGAGCCTGATCCCAATCGCGCTGCGATCAGCAGTCCGGCGACGGCACATGCAACGCCTGAAATAATGTAAACAGATGCGATGATCCATTTGGCAGGCATACCGACACGCCGGGCCGCCTCCATATTGGAACCCACAGCCACAACCTGACGCCCATATTTCGTTGCAGTGATTGCCACATAGCCAAGAACGGCCACGACGGCGGCAATGATGGCGGGCACGGGAATATCGCCAACAACACCGCGACCAAGGGCAAAGAAACCCGGCGCGTCCTGAATGGGTATGGAATAGCCTTGCGTCAGATAGAGCGCATAGCCGCGCAGGATAGAAAGACCCGCAAGTGTAACAATGAACGCGGGAATGCCCTGATAGGCTACGAACCAGCCTTGAGCGAAGCCGAGACCACCACCCAGAATAAGCATTGCGATGACCACCAATGGCCAAGGATATCCCATCGCCATGACGACGGCGGCAACGGCATTAATAAGAGCCACTTGCGAGCCAACCGACAGGTCAATGCCGCCGGTGATGATCACGAAAGTCATGGCAATCGCAACAATCAATATTGGCGCAGCCTGCCGCACAATATTCAGGATATTTCCCGCGGTCAGAAACGTGTCACTGCCAACAGAGAAAAAGACCATGCAGGCAGCAAAGAAAATCGCGATGGACAGAACCTGTGCATGCTCGCCGAAGAAATCGGCAACGCGCGATCCGTGACCGCGCTCGGTATAGACGGTCATTGCCTTGCTCCTTCGCCGACAATCAGTTTCACGAGGTCTTCCAGATTGGTCCCGCCGATCTGGCGTTCGGCGACTTTCGTGCCCTCATACATGACCGCTATACGATCACAGACCCGGAAGAGATCCTGAAGGCGATGCGTGATGAGGATCACGGAAACACCGTTGGCCTTGACGCGATTGATCAGGGCAAGCACCGCTTCGACTTCGGCCACCGCAAGTGCGGATGTGGGTTCGTCCATGATCAGAACGTTTGGCTTGAAGGATGCGGCACGGGCAATGGCGATTGCCTGACGCTGTCCGCCAGAGAGCTGGGCCACCTTGCCGGTTAGTTTCGGGATACGGATTTCCAGCGCATCCAGCATTTTGCGCGCTTCTGCCAGCATAGTCTTGCTGTCGAGGAATATACCCTTGCTAAGCTCCCGCCCGAGAAAGAGATTGCCGACAACGTCAATCTGATCACACAGGCTCAAATCCTGAAAAACCATCTCAATATGTCTGTTGCGCGCATCGGCTGGTCCTGACAAACGGACTTCTTCGCCCTCAATGGTCATGGTGCCGCCATCTGGAATGTAAGTACCGGAGATGATCTTTGTCAGCGTCGACTTGCCCGCCGCGTTGTCGCCAACAAGGCCGAGGCATTCGCCGGGAAAGATATCGAGATCAACGCCGCGCAGCGCCTGATGCGAGCCGAATGATTTGCGGATACCACGCAGGGAAATGCGCGGGGCTGATTGCGTACCGCTGGCGCTTCCGGAGAGGTTCCCCCCTCCGGCGCTTGCGGCAGCCGAACTTTGCTGGCCGTCCTGAATCATTTGAAAACGGCCCTGTACGGATCGACATTCGCCTTGGTCACGATCGTTACGGGAACAGCAATGTTCTTTTCAACGGTCTGGCCAGCTGAGACTTTCAGCAGGGCGTCGACAGCGGCGCCGCCCATTGCCGACGGGTCCTGCTGGATAACGGCGGCGACAAATCCTGTATCAATACCAGCAATAGCTTCTGCGGTCAGATCCCAGCCAAACACCTTGATCGTGTCCTGCTTGCCCTGACTTTGCACGGCAGCAATTGCCCCCATCAAGGCAGGTTCACCTGTCGCATAGATAGCGGTCAGATCGGGATTGCCCGTAATCAGGTTTTCTGCGGCAGACAAGGCATTGTCCTGTACGTTCTGGCCATCGACCACGCCAGCCATTTGAATGCCTTCGGCACTCTTGACCGTCTTTTCAAAACCGTCCTGACGGACATTCTGAATGTAGGAATTGAGCGCACCGACAACGCCGATCTTGGCTTTGCCGCCCATATTGGTTTTCACATAATCAAGAAAGAACTTGCCCATATCAGCGCCAGCTTTGGCATTGTCCACGCCGATCTGCGCCTTCTGCGGGCCATCAGGCAGGATCGCATCAATGGCAACCACCGGAATACCTGCATCGGCAGCCTGCTTGACGGCAGGCATCAGCCCATTGACGTCAATGGCAACGACAGCAAGGCCGGAAACCTTCTCCTGAATATAGGTTTCGATAGCGCTGTTCTGTGCCGTCGGTTCGTTGTTGGAATTGAAGATAACCAGCTTCACGCCCGCAGCATCTGCCGCCTTCTGGGCACCCTGATTCATCTGGTTGAAGAAAAGTGCCTGCTGGTTAATCTGCACAAGCGCGATTGTCTTTTTTTCCTGTGCAATGGCCATTGACGCACTGGCACAACCCAATGCAGTGAAGCCAGCCAAAGCGATCAGTGTTCTCCTGCTCAAATTCAAAGTCATGTTCTCATCCTCTGTTGGTTTTTTTACCGTCACATTTGTTATTTCGCAGGCGGAGCAACGGAGTTCCGCACGACGATTTCAACAGGCAGAAGTTCTTCCGAGGCGGAAGGCTTCCACTCCTGCCAGTTTGTTTCCAAAAGCAGTTCCAGCGCGCGGCGACCGAGTTGACGGACTGGTTGACGAACAACCGTCAGCGGAGGCGCAAAGAGGTGAAGGGGCCCGACATCATCGAAGCCAATGATCGAGACATCATCGGGAACCGAAACATTCCTATCCTTGAAAACCTCGATCAGACCAATGGCGATTTCGTCGGAACTGGCAAAGATGGCTGTTGCCTCATGCCGCTCTTCAAGGAACCTGAGGGCCGCTTCCCGCCCATATTTGACGGTGTATTCACCGGCATAGCGATCAACCTTTGCCACATCGCCATGCCGCTCATGCAGCGCACGCATCAGACCATCGAAGCGGCGGCGTGCGCTGATCATACGCTCATCACCGCCTACGAAAAGGACATGGCTATGTCCCCGTTCCGCAAGATGGATACCGGCAAGATAGCCGCCATTCTCGTTGTCACAGAAGAGCTTTGGCGCTTTTGAGCCGGGAACATCTTCGTCGACGATGATGACCTTTCCCGAACGATTGATAAGATTGGCGAGTGACCCATCGTCAGGGTGATTGGTGATGAAGATCAGTCCATCCACATGATTGCGTTCAATCAGCTGCAGATACTCAATCTCGCGGCCCGGACGATTGAGCGTGGCATGCAAAGAGACCGCCAGCTTCCGCTCGTCGGCCGCCTGCTCCACGGCAGCCACCAGGGTCGAGAAAAACGGATTGGCAATTTCCGGAACAACAAGACCGATAGTATCCGAGCGCCCCATGCTCAGACGGCGCGCATGCGGATTAGGCATATAGTTGAGCGACTTGATCGCATCTTCAATACGCTTTTTGGTGTGATACGGCAGATCGAGACTGCCATTCACAAGCCGGGAAACGGTGGTCACGGACACACCGGCGGCAGCGGCAACATCTTTCAGACTTGGCGTTGTCTTCTTGATCACGTGCGCATTCCCATTTGTAAAGCGGTTTAGTAAAACGCTTTACAAAGCAATATCACTTGATCTCCAATGTCAACCGGATTCAAAAAATTACCCGTGCTGAAGGTTGACGGCGATCAGGTGCAGAACTTCAATTTCAATATGTCGAGCAAGTTCTAGTCATCCAAGAACAGCGAAATCAGAAGTCGATGGATGCGTAGAAGATGGCAAAAACGCCGTCCAGCACGATAACGATGAAAATCGATTTCACCACAGATGCGGTCACGCGCAGGCCCAGCGATTCAGCGCTGCCGCCAACTTTCATGCCTTCAACCGCAGCAATTGTCCCGATGATCATGGCCATAAAAGGAGCCTTGATCAGACCGGCCAGAAAATACTGGACGCTGATGGCATCGCGCAGATTGGCTATGTAGATACCCGGTGCCACGTCCGAATAAAGCCATAAGGCAACAGCACCACCTGCAAGCCCGGCGAAATCCGCAATAATCGTCAGAAGCGGCAAGGAGATGCTCAATGCGACCAGCCGGGGAAATACCAGCACGCTGATGGGATTGAGGCCAATGACGTGAAGAGCATCAACTTCCTCACGCATCTTCATGGACCCAAGCTCGGCCGTGATCGCACTACCCGAGCGACCGGCAATCATGATTGCGGTCAGAAGAACCCCCGTCTCACGCAGCACCAGCACGCCAACAAGGTTGACCGCATAGGCCTCGGCTCCATAGGTGCTGAGCATATAAGCGCCCTGCTGCGCAACGATCGCGCCCATAATGAACGAGATAAGGACCACGACCGGAATTGCACCAACACCCAGCCGGTCAATCTGATGAAAGAATGCGGGATACCTGATCGGGCCACCCTTGCCTGCCCGCACCTGGGAGCCTGTCACCACGGCACCCAACACATGCATTGATTTGATAAAATCGTCGCCGAAATTGACAACTGTCCTGCCAATCGTATCGAGAATCTGAATCCCGATATTCATCTTGTGTGGCGCCGCATAGGCATCCGCAGGCGCGGACGCGGTTTTGCCGACTGCATCAAACAAAGTTTCCCAGTGCTTCTTCAAGCCCCGGATTTCCACCTGTTTACCCGCACCCTCAAGGGACACACGCAAACGGTCCACCAGCCAGGCACCTGCTGTATCCAAAGCGTCCACGTCCGATAGATCAATGACCGCACTTGAGAACTCTTTCCGGTGCTCGATCTTGTGCATCTGCGCATTGACGCGCCCGACATAACGAGTGATCCAGGAACCTGCCAGCACAACTGTTGCCTGGTCATTCTCGGCACTGAAACTAACGTTGAGGGGCTGCCCAGAAACGCCGGATTCGTGTGTCGCATCAACCATGGCCGAAATACTTTCGATTTTTGAATTTGCTGTTCGAACAAGCAGGCTGCTTTATCCCCCGCCTGTTCGGTTCTGGCAAGCACAACCCAAAACAAATCGCCTCTGGCCTTCAATGGCTTGCGAAACATTTCCGTAACCGATGCATTCCAGCACCTGTTCCTATCGAAACAGGCTCAGGCAATAAGAGAAAGCCGGTTGTCACACATGGTAACAACCGGCTTTCGGTTTTCTGTCCGTAATAGCGCTGTGTAATTAGCTACCGCTACGGGAATGAAGCTGCGGAATGAACAGATCGGTCCAGCTTGCGGGCTTGACCTTGATCGTACCGGCAAGGTTCATGAATTCGGCAAACTGCATCACGCCGTTTGGTGTTGTGGAAAATTGCGAGTCCTTGTCATTCAGCATTTCAAGAACCTCGTCGACAGATACCTTTACCTTTGAACTCTTGGCAAAGATTTCCGCAGCAGCCTGCTTGTTACCAGCGATGAAAGCATTGGCCTCATCCAGCGCGGCCAGAAACGCATCCGTGGTTTTCGGATTGGCATCGACAAACTTTTTGGGCGCGAAGGTAACATCCAGCGTGATATTGCCGATAACATCAACCGAATTGACGACACGATGGATTTTCGGGTCTTTCAGCTCCAGATAGGAGAAGGGAGGCGATGTGAAGTGCGATGTAATCTCAGTCTGACCACTCGTCACCGCTGCCAAGGCTTCCGGGTGCGGCAAGCTGACCGTCAAGGGGTCGAGCTTTGCATAATTCTCACGCCCAAATTCATGGGCTGCCATCATCTGCAGAACAACAGCCGAAAGCGATGTCTTGATCCCCGGCAAGGCAATCTTGTCCTTGGGCATCAAATCCTTCAGCGTTTTGACCTCAGGATTATTGGAGTTGAGCCAGAGGGATGTGGCGCTTAGCCCGCTGATGCCGATAACTTCAACATTGGGAATCCCCTTGGCCTTTGCCCACAGGGTAACAAAACCTGGCGCTCCGGTTCCTGCGAAATCGAGCGAACCCGCCATCATGGCGTCATTGATCACATTTCCGCCGTCCAGCATCAGCCATGTGACTTTGACATCGCCAAGACCTGCCTTGGCTGCCTGCTTCTCCATCAGCTTCTGATTTTCCATAACAATCAGCGGCAGGTAGAGAATGCCGTAGCCTTTGGAAATCCTTACCTCATTGACCTCAGCCTGCACGGGTGCAACTGCGCCTGCCAATCCAAGTCCGATGCCCAGCGCGGCGGCACATAATTGTTTCAAGATGTTCATTGTATTCCTCCCTTTATAGATACCGGCTCCCGGCGGTTTAGAGTCAAGCCTGCATTCCCCAGCGGCGAATGGTCTTCTTTTCAATCGTGGCGAAGATCAGGTTTTCAACGGCAAGGCCAATCAGGATAACGGTGAACAGGCCCGCAAAGACGTTAGCGGTTTCAAGCTGGTTGCGGTTTTCAAAGATGAACCAGCCAAGACCACCCGAACCCGAGGACACCCCGAATACGAGTTCGGCTGCAATCAACGTGCGCCATGCAAACGCCCAACCCACTTTCAAACCTGTCAGGATAGACGGAAACGCGGCGGGTATCAGGATGTGGCGAACAAGCTTGAGGCCGCGCAGGCCATAATTGAGACCCACCATCCGCATCGTGTTGGATACGGATTTGAAACCGGCATGGGTATTCAAAGCAATCGCCCACAGCACCGAATGCACAAGAACAAAGATCACGCTTCCCTGTCCGAGACCAAACCAGATCAGCGCCAATGGCAGCAATGCAATAGCCGGGAGAGGATTGAACATCGACGTCAAGGTTTCGAGCAGATCAGCACCAATGCGCGACCCAATCGCCAGCGTGGTCAAAAGTGAAGCAAGCACAATGCCGATGCCATACCCGATAAGCAGAGTTTTCAGGGATGCCAGCGTTCTGGCTGGAATGGTCCCGTCAGCAATATTGGAGACAAAGGCAGAGAACGTTTGCGTAAAACTCGGAAACAGCAAGGGATTACCAAGCCAGCGGCCATACATCTCCCAGGCGATAGCCAGAACGAGCAGGATGAACGCCTTTCGCACCGCGCCGATACGGTAGATGCGTTCAAAGCCGGAAAGCGTCTTTTCGACCTGCAGAAAATCCTTCTTGCTGTCGCCACGCAGAATTTCCGGTCGTGTGTAGAGAACTTCGGTCATCGTCTAATCCGATCTCAGCTGGCAAACAACATGTCGTTGATGCGGGTTTCGAGAGCTGCCTGCGTACCGGTTCCAAGTTCGCTGAGGGGTATGCTGTTCAGCTCGGCCTTGACCTGCCCCGGATGGGGCGAAAGCAGTAAAATGCGCGTCCCGATGCGGATTGCCTCTTCGATGGAGTGTGTGACGAACAGAACCGTAAAATGCGTATCGTCCCACAGCTGCAGCAGCTCATCCTGCATCTTGCGGCGCGTCAGCGCATCAAGCGCGGCAAACGGCTCATCCATAAGAAGCACATCCGGCTCCATAGCCATGCCGCGCGCAATGGCGACACGCTGTTTCATGCCGCCTGACAACATGTGAGGATAGCCGTCGATGAATTTTGTGAGACCCACCTTGTCGATGTAATTGCGTGCGCGCTCGCGGGCTTCCGCTGGCTTTGCACGACCGCTTGAAGTAAGCGCGAAGACAACGTTCTCGCCAACCGTTTTCCACGGCAGAAGTTGGTCGAACTCCTGAAACACCATCATGCGATCAGGGCCGGGTTCCGTAACTTCCTTGCCCTTGAGTTTTATCTGGCCTTCAGTTGGCGTGAGATAGCCGCCAATTGCCTTCAGCAAGGTCGACTTGCCGCAACCTGATGGTCCAAGCAGGACAAAGCGATCGGATTGAAAAACCTGAAAATCGACGCGATGTGTGGCTGTAACCAGCGCATCCTCGGTCTTGTATTGCAATGTGACGCCCTCAACGCTCAGCAATGCGCCGCGAGCATCAATCGACTGATGCAAAGTCATACTTCCTCCCAGTGCGTCTTCTCTTTTGCCCAACGCTGTAACGTTGACAAAACTCCCGCACCGACTGTACTTGCGGTAGCTGACACATACCTGACTCAAGTTTCGGGGACACGATTTGCGCATTCTTGTCGTGGAAGACATGCCCGATATCGCCAAGGCAATTGCCCAGCGCTTTGAAAAAATCGGACATGCGGTTGACTGTGAAAACGATGGACGCACCGCCAGCGAAGTGCTGCTGGTGCAGGACTATGACCTCATTATCCTCGACATGATGCTGCCCGGAGCAGACGGCTTTGAGATTCTCAAAGGACTGCGTGGCCGCAAGGACAAAACGCCGGTTCTGGTGTTGACTGCGCGCTCTGCTGTTGATGACCGCGTTGATGTTCTTGATCTCGGAGCCGATGATTATCTGACCAAGCCGTTCGATTTTCGCGAGTTGGAAGCGCGGGCCCGAGCACTTCTGCGCCGAAGCGCGGGGATGTCTGACAATGCGCTGCGATTTGGTGATCTTGTCATCGATCAGGCCGGACGCACGGCAAGCATTGCCGGTACGGCCCTAGATCTCACCCGCCGCGAGCTGATTGTGCTGGAGATTCTGGCGGCACGGCCAAAGCGCTTCATCTCCAAGGAGGAGTTGGTGGAACAGCTTTTCAACTTTGATCAGGAGCCAAGCGCCAATGCGGTTGAGCAATATGTAACGCGCCTGCGGCGTAAACTGGCCGATACAACAGTCGAAATTCGCACCACACGAGGATTGGGCTACCAGCTTGCAATCAAGTGATATCCGTTATTCGCTCCACGTCCGGATCATTGTGTTCATCGCGCTCATTCTGGGTGTGGGTGCGATTGTCCTCGCCTTTGCCGCCTGGCAATATGCGGGGATCGCGGCGCGCGATGCCTATGACAAGCTCTTGATCGGCGGCACAATACAGGTTGCTGAAAACGTCTATGTTCAGGGCGGCGTTGTAACGCTCGACCCTCCTGCAGCTGCTTTCGCCACACTTTCCGCCTATGATCTTGTCTTTTATCGCGTCACCGATCCGCGCGGGGTCGTTGTGGCCGGTTATGGTGATCTCGCACCGAAAATTCCGTCTGAGGAAATCCGTAAGGGTGTGGTTCTTGCCGATGATATTTATCAGGGGCAACCGGTTCGCATTGCTGCCATTGGCAAACAGATCGATACGCCCTCGGGTAACGGTTGGGTGGAAATCGTATTGGCACAGACATTGCGGGCACGACAGTCACTTGCATGGGATCTGACCGGCAAAGCTGTTGGAATGATTGCCATCATGAGCCTGCTTGCCTTGATTGCCGGAGCCATTTCCGTTCGCATCGCATTGAAACCACTCACGCGTATCGAAAGGGAAATTGCAGCACGCAAACCTGACGATCTGCGCGCGATCCGCGTTACGCCTCCCCATGAAATCCGCGCATTGGTCAGTGTTCTTGACGACTTCATGCGCCGTCTCGCAGACCGCATTGCGTTGATGCAACGTTTCATTGCCGATGCAGCCCACCAGATGCGCACGCCCCTGGCAGAGCTTAACGCGCAGGTTGAAATCCTCTCGAATGATGCCGACCCCAAACTGCAGAACCAGATTGACAGGCTTGGCGCCAAAGTAACCGAACTTGGCAATCTCACCAGCCAGCTTCTGGACCACGCCATGGTCATCCATCGTGCCGGTACGGTTGCATTTACCCCGATTGAGCTGAATGGCTTGGCCAAAACCACTTTGGCGCAGTCGGTGCCGCTTTCTCTCGAACGCGAGGTCACGATTGCATTCACGCCCAGCCCGGCAGAACTCCATATTCAAGGCGATGTGATCAGTATCCGGGAGGCGCTGACAAATCTCATCCAGAATGCCTTGATTCACGGTGCATTGACCCGATTATCGGTCGAAATCAACCGCGATACCAGCAAGGCCTGGGTCAATGTTTGCGATGACGGAGCAGGCATTGCAACATCAGAACAAGAGCGGGTGCTGGAACCATTCGAAACAGGGCTTGGCCATACATCCGGTTCCGGTCTGGGACTTGCAATTGCTGTGGAGGTAGCAAAAGCACATGGTGGAGAACTTACTTTCAGCAATGCACCGGGCGCATTTTGTGTTCGGTTGACCTTTCCACTTTGATTGAGGGCAAGGGCGTAGCGAACGTTCGCATTATTTCTCGCAAGAGACCGGAGTGATCTGCTATTGCCAGTTTCACAATATCTCTTGTACGGGGAACGGCATGTCGCGATTTTCGCCACTCGCCGCAATACTGATTGCGGTTGTGATATTTGCCCTGGATACGCTGACGACCTTTGATATGGCCATCGCCGTGCTCTACGTCACGGTTGTGCTCCTTTCACTCTCATTTGCCACAAGAAAGGGACTTCTGTTTATCGGTGCTATTTGCATAGGCCTGACACTGCTCAGCTTCGCCGTTTCCCACGGCGAAAATCCCACGTCGGATTCTACCGCCCGGTGTTTCGTGAGCCTTGCCGCCATCGGCATCACCACTTTGCTGGCATACAGGGTCAAAACGGCTATCGCTGTGCTTGGCGAGAGCGAACAAAGATACCGGACCATCTTTCTCGCAACGGGCGTTGCTATCCTCGAAATGGATTTTACCGCCGTTAAAGCTGCGATTGAACGTCTCAAAGCCGATGGTTTCACTGACTTGCGGACAGCCGCAGAGGTCAATCCCGACTTTGCGCGCGCCGCTATCGGGATGATGAGGCTGACCAACGTCAACAACACCACCCTGACCACTTTCAAGGCAAAGGACCTTGATGCTTTCAAGACCGCTTTGCCAGCACTTATCGGCAAGGAAATGGAAGGTTCAATCTGGGCATTGCTCGAGGCAATATGGGACTTCAACACATCCTTCGAATCCGAAACGATGATGAACGACCTCGATGGAAACCGCATTTCTATCCTTTACAATGTTGCCATGCCGCATGACCGTCCATCGCTTGACATGGTGCTGGTGAGTATTGTGGACGTAACAGCACGGCATGAGGCTGAAAACGAATTGCACCAGGCCCATGCAGAACTGGCTCACGTCACCCGTGTTGCCACGCTGGGCGAACTTACGGTGTCTATCGCCCATGAAGTCAACCAGCCGCTTGCGGCTATCGTTACCAATGGAGGAGCGGGTTTGCGCTGGCTCAAACGAAGCGAGCCTGATCTCGGCGAGGTTGAAACCTCGATGCAGCGCATGATCGCCGACGCGGGCCGGGCGAGCGAAGTTATCAAACGTTTGCGCGCGCTGTCGAGCAAGGCAACCTCGCAGACGATCCCTGTCAATCTCAACGAGGTCATCAGGGAAACCGTGGTGCTGGTTCAACGGGAATTGACCAACCAGCGGATAGATCTGCAACTGGAACTCGCCGCTGATTTTCCATCGATTTCCGGCGATCCCATACAACTCCAGCAGGTCATCATCAATCTGATCCTCAATGCCGTTCAGGCAATGTCTGACCCGGCAATCAGGACCCGTAAACTTCTGGTCCAAACCGCCATTGCCGGTGGCGTGGCTGTAACGAAAGTTCGTGACACCGGAACGGGTTTTGCCGCTGAGACAGCTGCAAGCCTGTTCGATGCCTTTTATACGACCAAGTCCAACGGCATGGGCATGGGACTATCAATTTGCCGGTCGATTGTCGTTGCGCATGGCGGGCGGATCAATGCAAGCTCTGAACCTGGTACAGGTGCCGTCTTTGAGTTCACCATTCCGTTGCAAGAGGAAGCTGTGTCATGATCCAGAATACGCCGCCATTGGTGTTTGTTGTTGATGACGATGCCTCATTGCGCGAGGCATTGGGCAGTCTTTTCAGATCAGTCGGGATGCAGGTCGAGCTATTTGGCTCACCGTCAGAATTTCTGGAACGCGGGCCGGTAGTGGTGACCGAAAGTTGCCTTGTGCTGGATATCCGCCTCCCCGGCGTAAGCGGGCTGGATTTCCAGAGCCAGCTTGCGAAACTTGGCAATAATATTCCAATTGTTTTCATGACCGGTCATGGTGATGTTCCGATGTCCGTGCGCGCGATGAAAGCAGGAGCGCTCGACTTTCTTATCAAGCCGTTCCGGGATCAGGATATGCTGGATGCCGTCTCGAACGCTCTTGCGCTTGATCGGGAACGCCGCGCGACGGATGGCGAACTTTCCAACCTGAAGTCACGTTATGAGAGCCTGACAGCGCGCGAACGGGACGTTATTGCTTTGGTAACCACCGGGTTGATGAACAAGCAAGTTGCCGGAAAGCTGGGCGTGAGCGAGATTACCGTAAAGATCCATCGCGGCCACCTGATGGAAAAAATGGGCGTCAGAACGCTTGCTGAACTGGTCAAGATCTACGAGGCGCTTCGGCCCGTTCTGGGCAAATAAAGCCGCGACCTAAACCTCTGTATGATATGATTCAGTGCCTGAAAAGCGCATCTTCAGCACGCGTGAGCTATATTGCGCATCCCATCAAAAGGACGGGTCGTGTCTGAAGCAAAATCCATAGCCATTATAGACGACGACGCGTCGATGCTGGACGCTACCGAGAATCTGGTGCGCTCCTATGGTTTCAAAGTTTGCAAGTTTACTTCTGCCGAATCCTACCTTGCTTCCGCCGGAGACACCGAGATCGATTGCCTCATAACCGACGTACAAATGGACGGGATCAGTGGCGTCGAGTTGTCGCAAATCCTGTGGGAGAGCGGCGTCAAAACGCCGATAATTTTTATTACCG